>JACNIZ010000199.1 GCA_014382805.1 Planctomycetota bacterium | reverse complement strand
TGGTGACGTGACCGTATTTTTCAAACGGATAGGGCCCAAAAAAGCGTTCGAAATAGGGAATCATCGGCGGCACCGAGGCCAAGGAGTTTGTGATGTCCTCCACGTCACGCGGTTCGCAGTAATCCCAAATCGCAATCTTGCCCTCCTCGCGCTTGATCAGCGAATAATTGCCAGCTGCCAGCGCCACCAAATAGGTCGACGTTGGGATTTGGGTGCGCCAATGAAATTCGCGGAAGCCCTCAGCGGCGGCGGCGCGCTCGGAAATCAATTCGCCGATGGCGCCGACTAGGTTGCCGTCGGGAACAGATACATAGAGGTCGTAAGTCGCCTTATCCGACGGGTGATCATTGCACGGGAAGAAATTGTGGGCGCCATCGGGCTCCAAGTATGCCACCAAGTGATGGCCATCATGCAACATGCCAATGATCTCGCCGTCATAGTCCACCTGCGGTAATAAACCGCGGTACGTGACCTCCAGCTCCACTTTTTGGTTGCGTTCAGGGCGAAACGGCAGGTTGAAGTTGAGTTTTTCGTCGGTTTGAGTGAAATCCACCTTCTGCTGGTCCAGCTTCACCGCGGTTACCTCGAGCATGTGATGGAAATCTAGCGACGTTTTGGTCATGGCCTGCAAGATTTCAAAGCGCACCACGGCACGGCCTTCCACAAACCTGCGTTTGGGCTCCAGCTGCAAATGCAACTCGTAGTGAAGCACGTCGACCGCTGGATTGCCGCGATTGGGCAGCAAAGGGTCGGGAATGGGTGAGGCGACAGGACTCTGGAAAAGAACCAGAATTAGGGGAATGACAGAAAGCATGGTGAAAGCCGAGGCCTAACAGTTTACGCTTATGGCATGTCGGTCCCGGAAGCTTTGCCATTGGCCGTTCTTTTTGGCGGTCGCTCCGAAGAACACGAAGTCTCCCTCCAATCCGCAAAAACCGTTTTAGACAATCTGGATCCGCGCAAATACCAAGTGCACCTCGTCGGGATTACTCGCGAGGGGGGCTGGTTGGGACCCGAGGCGTCGCAACGGTTGTTGGAAGGAAAAGATCCTGCAGAAGCGGGAAGTGCTCCTTATTTGCCAGCCGGTACGCGTTGTGTGTTCCCGGTTTTGCATGGCCCACACGGTGAGGATGGGCTTATTCAAGGCTGGTTGGAGCTTCAAGGCGTTCCAGTCGTCGGTTCAGGTTCGGTCGGTTCTCACCTGGCTATGGATAAAATCCTAAGCAAGCTGGTTTTGCGCTACCAAGGGTTGAGCGTGCCGTCGTGGACTGAAATTACCCGTGAGCAGTTTCAAGCTAATCCGGAAGAAGCCATCCAGCGGGCCATCGCCCGAGGGTTGCCATGTTTTGTGAAGCCTAATCGTTTGGGCTCCAGCGTCGGCATCAGTCGCGTGGCCGAAGAGGATCAGATGGCTGCGGCGCTGGCGCTAGCTTTACAACACGACGACCGCCTATTGGTCGAACCTGAAGTCCCCGGCCGCGAATTTGAGGTCGCGGTAATGGAAGGCGAGCCGCTGCTAGTCAGTGAGCCGGGCGAAATTATCTCGGAGCAGTGGTACGACTACGAGTCCAAGTACCAAAACCAAAGCGCACGTTTGGTAGCGCCGGTGGAGAATCTGCACCAAAGCGCGCGCTCAAAAATGATGCGCATGGCTGCCGAAGCCTTCCGCCTGCTGCGCCTGAGTGGTTTGGCGCGGGTGGATTTCCGGGTGAAGGATCACAGCGGTCAGGTGTTCATTAACGAAGTGAACAGCCTGCCCGGTTTCACCAGCATCTCGATGTACCCGCGGTTGATGGAACTCGCCGGGGTGCCTTTGCCAGCCCAATTGGATCGGTTGGTGCAGTTGGCGCTGCGCAAGCAACTTGCCGCCGCGACCCAATCGGCGCCGCCTCAGGCAGCCTTGCTCTAGTAGCTCTGCTTGAGGCAGAAAACCGAACCTCCCGACTTGCGGAATTCGCTGGTCGGGACTGGCACGGGTTTGAAGCCGTGTTCTTCGAGCAAGGCGCAAGTCGTCCGGCATTCCTCTTCGATCAGCACGTGTTTGCCGTCGGGGCAATGCGCGTTGGCGGCGAAACGAAGCGATTCCTCTAGCGGTAACGCCAAGGCGTTAGGGAAAGCGGCACGCAGCAATTGACAGCCCTCATCGGTGAAGGCTTCAGGCACGTAGAGTGCGTAGTTCTGATTCAACGGAGCCAGTGCCGTGTCCAGGTGATAAAAGCGCTCGTCAACTAATTCGTAGGTCAGGATGTCCAATTCGGAGTATGCCGATGCCAAAGCCATCCAGGCGCGCTGATCGGTGCGCGGACCGACGCCACCATGAATCAAAAACCGGCCGGGGTGCAATACGGCGTCGCCGCAGCCTTCAAAGCGCTCGACTTCTTCAGGGAGCTGCTTAATTTCGAACTCCGCAGCTTGGAAAAACTCGCGGTGCATCTCGCTTTCCGCCTTTCGCGACGGGTGCGCCATGCGCGCCAACCACACGTGCGTGTCGCCATTTGGCAGCGGCAAAGTCATGGTTGGATTGGCGGTGAAACACGAATCCTGGAGGCCTGATTTTGCAGCCAGTACTGAAGTGCGCACCCCAATCTTTTGGTAGGCAGCTTTCAACGTTCGCCATTGTTCCTTAGCCAAGGCAACGTCAACGCTGTTCAAACTGCCGTCGGCGTTGCGCATGTGCGCGTTGATGGCTTCCACAACCTCAAAAGCGTCGGGGTCGCCGAGCAAAACGGAATTTAAGAGAGCTGTTGCGGGTAGATCGGCAGCGCGGTTCGGCCACGATTCCAGGCTGGAGTAACACGGCATGGCTTTGTTTAATCGTCAGACTTCGGCGGTGCAAGGACCTGGCCGGAGCCTTCTTTGCGAATTCCAGCAATCTGCTCCTGTAGGGTGTATTCGCGCAATGAGCGTTCGACGCGATCCTTCACTCGGGTCAGTTCGACCACGCCTTGCACGCGCACCGCTTCGACGCGCACCAGGTAAATCCAGAGTTCGCCAATCATCGGGCCGCGCAAGAAAGCACCATTCGGCTGTTTGTAGCCCAGGTCATTAAACAACGGGCGCAGCATTGGTTCTTCAAATCGCGACGTCATTTCGCGCCGGACCATGCCGATTGCACCGGCAGTTTTGATGGTCGATGGATCTTTGCTGTATTTTTTGACCGCGTCCTCCCAGGTGATTTCCTCTTTGCTCAGCTTCTGCGCAACTTCATCCAGTTCCGAGTA
The DNA here is from genome assembly GCA_014382805.1 of Planctomycetota bacterium. Lineage (GTDB taxonomy): Bacteria > Planctomycetota > UBA1135 > UBA1135 > UBA1135 > JACNIZ01. The sequence continues at coordinate 9,616 of JACNIZ010000199.1, read as the reverse complement.
CTTTTCCTGCATTTCCTGCGGAGTTAGGGCGCGGTTTTCTTCGCTGTTTAGCAGTGGAATTCGAATCCAGGCACACTGCATGACGCCAAAAAACTCCGGTACGGAGCGCAGCATATGTTGGCGCAATTCGGACAGCGAAAAGCTGGGGGCTTGGCGTGCCAACAGCCGCGCGCGCAGTTCGATTTCGAGGCCGTGGGATTTCAATACCGCTTGCGGCGTTAGCGGACGAGACCGGTCTTTCGCCCATTTGGCAGCTTCGGCTTCCAATAGCTTTTGCGAGACTTTTGGAACACCGAGTGCATCGAGCCGTTGTAGGTCGGCAAAAGCGCGAACTTGGAACAAGAATTGCGGCGACGCAAAATAAATTTTGCGGTAGTTTGCTTGCTCGAGCAACGGTTTTTTTAATTCGGCGTCATAAACGCCAATCGCGTTAATGACCTAACGCGCCGAATAATTGCGCTCTTTGACCGTGCAAACGGCTTGATCCAGCAACGAGTTTTCCTGGGCGACGGCGCTAGGGACGCTCAGGATTAGGCCTAGGAACAACAGGGATTTGATCATCATGGGATGTGGGAAAAGTGCACACATTTGCTCGTGCGACATCGTAACCTCTGCCAGCATGGCGGTAACCCACAGCCTACTCGAGCGCACCCTTTCGCTGCTAGAACAGCCCCCTGTTGCCGAAGCCCGGGCATTTTTTGCACCCGGGCGGGCAAATTTGCTGGGCGCGCATTTGGATTACAACGGTGGCTGCGTATTGCCGGTGGCGCTTTCCAAAGGAACTTGCGTCATCATGACGCCGCGGTCCGACCGACGTTTGCGCTTGCGGTCGACCCAATTCCCCGGCCAGCCGGTTGAATTGGAAATCGATGAATTGACGCCGCGGCGCACCACAGGGTGGTCGGCCTATCTGGAAGGAGCGCTGTACGAATGCCGTCGTGTTTGGGGAGAATTCCAGGGTTTTAACATCGACGTTTGCTCTGATTTACCGATGGCCAAAGGCTTGTCTTCGTCGGCGAGCATTGAGTCGGTCATCGTTTTTGCGATGGCCCATTGGATGGACGTGAACACCACTCCCGACGAAATGATTCGCTTGGCCCACGCCGCGGAAACTGAGTATGTCGGCGTGCGCTGCGGGATTTTGGACCAAACCGCGATCTTTTTGGCCAAGCCGGATTCGTTATTGGTGTTCGATTGCACCGAACTCACGCGCGAGTACTTACCGCTGAATTCGGAAGAGGTGGTGATTGCGGTGGTAGATAGTTGCACCGCGCGCGAGCTGGCGACGTCGGCGTTTAATCAACGGGTGGCCGAATGCACGCAAGCGTTGGGAATCCTGCAAACGCATTTGCCGGGCATCACTTGTTTGCGCGATGTACGCCGGGCTTCGTTCGAAACTTTGCAAGGATCCTTGCCCGAGCCGTTACGAAGTCGAGTGGCGCACGTGGTGGGCGAGGTCGAGCGCACCGAATGGGCGGCCGACGCCCTGCGCCACGGCGATCTTGCCAGTTTTGGCAACGCGATGGTGCAAGCTCACCATTCCATGCGAGATTTGTATCACGTGTCCACTCCAGAAATCGACTTGTTGGTAGAGGCGGCGATTGCAGTTCCCGGCTGTTATGGCGCCCGTTTGACCGGTGCTGGATTCGGCGGCTGCATTGCCGCTTTGGTGCGACCAGACGCCATGGCTGAGTTTTCAAAAGTTGTGCCTGCTGCATTTTTACTTGATACCGGTCGCCAAACTGAAGTGATGGCTTTCCGGCCAGCTGGCGGACCTGCCGAGTGGCAGTTACCTTAAGGAAACTGGTTCTGGTTCCGTCTTATTGCACCGGCATCAGGTAAAGCTGCATACCGCGCTGGGCGCTTTCATCGGCGTTTCGCAGCCATATTTCGGCGCCAGCCTTACGCCCGCTTTTTAGCGCCATTTGCTGCAAACTTTGGCGCGCTTGGGCAGCGCTCAAATGCTTAAAGCTACGCCACCGCAGCCACTCCTGAGTAGGCGTGCTTTTTTCGACCGGATGACTAGCAATCCATTCCGCCGACGGATTTTCAATGACGTAAATCGCTGTTTTTGAGCCGTCGGCTGCGTGCTTGATCCATTTTTGCGCGACCGGCTTTTCTTTCAGAGTCAGCCAGTTTTCGGCGCTCATCCAAACCATGCCCATTTGAGCCACGTCAATGCTGTCGGCGATTCGAATCGGGCTAAGTGCACCACTAGACTCGGCCAAAAAATTTCTTCCGCGGCCTTTTTGCGGTAACGGAGTGAAAAAACTATCCAGGAAAAACGAGCTATCGGAAACTGATTCAAAATGCTCTTCCAGCTGGCCCCAGTCCTTATTCCAAACCCACGTGGTTGGATACAACCAACCCGTGGAGCCCGCTTTCCAGTTCGATAATTCCAGTACCGGCGAGTTTGGATCGCTTTGCAAAGACACACTGGTCAACAAGCCCTTGTCATTAAAGTGGAGCAACCATGCCGACGCCTGCGCGTCTGGATTTTGCTCATTTTTGGAATCGTTGATCGCCAATTGTTTGGGTAGTTCGGCTGGCCATTGCAAATGGTCCTTAATGGAGTGGGGGAATCTTAAAACTAACCAGCGCAGGGCGGAGTCGTCGGCAAGTTCTTTGCTGTCGTATACCGTGGCTTCGGTCGCGCCTGATTTTCGCAGCCAAGCGTGTTCGGCATCGCTGAGGAAAAACAATTGCGCCAGCGATTTGTCGCGCAGAATTAATTTCATGCGATCCGGTCCGCCAACGCTGATTTCCAAACCTTGCGTGATAGGATTTTGGGCAGGGTCATTGGGCACGAAGATGATGCTGCCTTGGAAATGAAAATGGCGCACCGTTGCATCCGCGAGTTCCAATGGCTTCAAGCGCGCAGCACAAAACTGATCGAAGCTGGTTTTTGGAGGAGGAGGTGGAGAATGTGGGTCGGGAGTGGATCCTTGCTCCGGACGAAAGTTTACCCCAGGAGTCTGGCCTTCGTCCGCTCCGCAGCCAATCAGCAGCAAACCCAAACCCAAACCCAACACTCTTGCGACGAACAACTTCATCTGTTAAATGCTCCTTTCGCGCCAAGCCAACAGCCGCCGCCCCGCTTCCTGCAACGTTTGCATTTGCTTGGCGTAGCAGAATCGAATCAGGTGTTTGCCGTCTTCAGGGTTTTGATAAAAGGAAGAGCCCGGCACCGTGGCTACTCCTGCTTGGGTAATTAAACGCATGGCAAATTCAGTGTCGTTTTCATTTTGGTTTTGCAAATCACTCACGTCGGCCATGATGTAATAAGCACCTTCAGGCGTGGAGCAACTGAAGCCGGCTTGTTGCAATGCATTGACCATGACTTCACGGCGTTGCATATATTCGGCACGCATTTTTTCGTAATAAGCATCGCCCCAAGTCAATGCGTCGGCGATGGCTTCTTGCAGCGGAGCCGCCGCGCCGACGGTCAGGAAGTCGTGGACTCTGCGCACACCACCGGTTAATGCGGGGGGAGTAATCACCCAACCGATGCGCCAACCCGTCACGCTATAAGTTTTAGACGCACCCGAAACAACGATTGTGCGTTCGGCCATATTCGCTGCCAACAATGGACATTGATGCGGTCCAGTGAACAGAATTTCTTCGTAAATCTCATCGGTGAATAAAAGCAAATCATGCTCAATCACCATGTCGTATAGCTGTTGCATTTCCTGCGCTGTGAAAACACGCCCGGTCGGATTATGCGGGGTGTTGATGACGACTGCGCGAGTTTTAGGTGTAATGGCTTTTTGTAGCGCGGTTACGTCCAATGCAAAATTGGGCCCCATCGGCACGAAGACGGGGTTTGCCCCAGTTAAAATTCCGTCGGGCCCATAGTTTTCGTAGAACGGCTCAGGGATCAATACCTCGTCGCCGGGATCCAAAATCCCCATCATTGCAGCAACCATGCCTTCGGTTCCGCCGCAAACCACCGTTACCTGTTCATCCGCATTTATGGATACGCCGCGCCTAGTTTGCATGAATTCGGCAATAGCCTGGCGCAGCCGTGGCGCGCCCCAGGTGACTGCATATTGATTGATGTCATCGCGAATCGCCTGAACTGCGGCTTCCTTTAACGCCATCGGTGCCGGGAAATCCGGAAAGCCTTGCGCCAGGTTGATGGCTTGGTGCTGGTTCGCGATTCGCGTCATTTCGCGAATCACCGACTCAGTAAAGCGTTGCGCTTTTAGAGACGATCGGATGGTCTGACTAATGGTTTGTTTCATCAAGGGAACGGCGACGTCGGCTGGTGGCTAAAGCTGTTCCTTCCAAGCCTCTGGGTTCGGTCCAAAATCTCGGCCGACGATTTTAGTAAGGGCGGCTCGGGCGGCACCGGCGGTCATCGAATCTGGGTCTGAAAGCGCGCCTAATAAATCAGTAGTAGCAGCCTTGGATCCAATTTCGCCCAAAGCAAACGCGGCGGCAAAACGGACTCGGCTTTCCGGGTCACCCGCCAACATATTGGCCAGTCGAGGTACCGCTGATCCAGCGCGCAAATAGCCCAGGCCAGTGGCGCCTTGGGCACGAATTTCCGGTTCCGGTCGAGACAACAAGTGAGCCAATAATCGTCCCCAATCTTCGGAAACTGGTTTGGGTGGAATGGCTTGTTGTCGAACTTGCGCCAAACGGACTAGAGCAAAAGCTGCATTGCGCAACAACCCCAGTGAGGCTTTCGGCCGCAAAATCGCGGCCTCCAAACCCGAGAGGGGAATGTCCGGATCTCCATACATCGCTAAACCGAACAAGGTGTTGGCAACAACCAAATCACTGCTATCAGATAGGTTATTCAGCAGGATCGGAAGCACCGTGGGATCTTTGCTGAAGCCAAGTGCAGTGGAGGCAATACCACGTGGCCGATCTTGCCCACCTATGGCAACTTCACTCAACTCACCAATATATTTGCCGACAAAAACCTGGGTAGCTTCTTCCAAAATCTTGATCCCGCTACCGGTTGGATCATTGCGACGATTAGAATTGCGGACTTGCCAAGCGCGGATATGGCGCTCACATTCAACAATGACTTCATTTTGAGTTAATACCGGGATCTCACCAGAATGAGGATTGCCAAGCGCGGTGGTTGACGGCTTATTATTGTTCGTAGTGGATGGAGTTGAATGATTTACCTGGCCGTCATCCTCAGGGCTCACAGCGCCACAGGAGGCGAACAAAGCCAGGAATAGGGTGCTCCATGCTGGCATCGCGAGCGGCAGAGTAGAGGCAGTGCAAATGGAATTGGAACGGAGGGCTTTCATGTCAGCTTATGTAGTTTAGACTAGGTTCAGCAAAGATTCAGTTAACAGTAAGTCACACAACGCATGGAACTCATTCAAGCCATGGCCCGCGGAGGCCACGAACAGCTCGTTGCTATCCAGCACAAGCAAACCGGATTAAGGGCTTGGATTGCCGTTCACCATACGCAGCGAGGGCCTGCCTACGGCGGAATCAGGGTCTGGAGCTACCGCAACGAGTCGGAAGCCGCGCTCGACGCCTTGCGCCTCGCTCAAACCATGACTTACAAATGTGTGCTGGCCGGAATCCCTGGTGGTGGCGCCAAAACCGTAGTTTTGGAGGACCATATTCTGGATCGCCGCGCCGCGGTGCATGAACTCGGCCGACGAATCCAGGCCATGAACGGCATTTATCGTTCTGGCCCTGATGCCGGATTTGACGAAAACGACCTGCGGCATTTGTCGGAAACCACCGAATATGCGGCCGCATTCCACCCTGGCCGGTTGCGACCTGCGGCCGAGGCAACTTCCGAAGGCGCAGCTTCTGGAATCGTCGCCGCTTTACGCCATCTTGATTGCCCCGACCTAAAGGGAATCCGCATTGCTATTCAAGGATTGGGCGCGGTTGGATCTTCGCTGGCCAGACGCTTAATTGAGCAGGGGGCGGAGGTCATCGGCGCTGACCCGCGAGCGGCAGCTTGTGAAAAAGCTAGTCGGCTTGGGGTTCGTTTGGTCGACCCGTCAGAGATTTTACGCATGGACGCCGATGTGCTCGCTCCGTGTGCGTTGGGCGGAATTTTGCATGAACTGAGTATTCAGCGTTTGCAGTGCCGTATTGTTGCGGGAGTTGCGAATAATATTCTTGCTAGTTCTTCATTGGCAGGAATCCTGCATGAACGCGGTGTGCTGTTCATTCCGGATTTTGTGTTGAATGCTGGGGCGTTGATTGAAGGTGCAGGCCTGGAGCTAACCGGTAGAACGGACCTTAGCCATAAGGTGCGTGGAATAGGTGATACCGTCGCCAAGCTATTAGTCACCGCCGACGAAACCGGCCAGACAACTTTAGGCGCGGCAATTTTTATGGGCGAAGAGGTTTTGCAAAAAGAGGCGCGGTCGCGCGAACAAAAAATGACGCCGACTCAGGCTTGAGTCGGCGTCATTGAATTGACCTAAGGAAACTCTGATTCATTCCGATCGGCGAGTCTGCGGCGTAAATCGCCAGCTTCGGCGTTGCTTCATCTCGGCTGTAGCGAGGCTACAGCCTTCGATTCGCGCCTTGAATCTAACGATTTCCACTCACAGTCTCACCCGCCCGAATGAATCAGAGCTTCCCTAATGAGTCTTAGGCTTAGTCCTGATCTTGGAATTCTTCCAGCCAGTTCATTTGGATGGCTTCCAAAATCTTTTCATTGCAGCCATCCGCCGCGCCGCTAAATCCGGGCAACTGCAACACCATATCACGTAGGGCTGGGAATCCGATTTGCAAGGGATTTTGCTGTGGAGAAAGCTCCCAAAGGGCATAACCGATGTCTTCGACGTCGGTCCAATGCAAGGGTGGTTGTTGATCGTTCATGCTGTGAAATTTTTGCGGCTGCATGCCGTGGTGGTTCGCCCGCCGATGGAATGCAAGCTCTGTTAATGCTCTTCTGAGACTTCGTTTCGATTCCAGCTAGGAACTTCAACCACTAAATCAACGCTGCCATCGGCGACGGCTTGGCACGCCAAGCGACTATCCAAAGTCAGGCCTGGTGCATTATCCAAAGCATCTTCTTCCTTGTCTTCGGCAGCGTGCAAAGAGTCCATACCTTCGCGCACTATGACGTGGCAAGTTGAGCATGCGCAAACGCCACCGCAAGCGTGTTCAATGTTTAGGCCATGGGCAGCGGCAATTGCCAAAATACTGCCAGGGCGGCCGTCGTGGGCCGGCTCGGGGGCGGATGCGTCAGCTTCTACGGTGACGTCCATCGGCATGAATTTGATTTTGTAGCGACTCATGACAGGTCAGAAACTTTTTGGTCTTTAATGGCTTCTTTGGCGACGAAATTCATCAACGCTTCGGCAAGTGGAAACGAGGATTCTTCGACTTCATCGAGAATGCCTTTGAGCTTATCGGCTTCGTTGATTTCGCCGCACGCTGCTGCTTCTTCCAGGGCGTCTTGCAAACGTTCTTGCTGGTCCGCAGTCAAGTGTTGGATGTACTTGTTTTGCTTTTCGATGGCACGGACGACGTTGTCCAATTGTGCACGTATGTCAGCGACCCGGCGCGCGTTCATATCAACCTCGGCGTTTTGCCAGGCGTCCTTGAGCATGGTTTCTACCTCTTCGTCGGTGAGGCCATGTTTGGGTTGAATGTCGATGTGCGCAGCCACACCGCTTTTTTGATCTTTGGCTTGCACGCGCAGCATGCCATTGGCATCAAGCGTGAAGCGAACCGCAATTTGAGGCAGACCTGCTGGTTGCGGCGGCAATCCGCGCAAGAAAAATCGACCTAAGCTGCGGCAGTCCGCCGCCATTTCGCGCTCGCCTTGAACCACATGTAAATCCACTGCGGTTTGGCCGTCAACATAGGTGGTGAAACCTTCTTGGGCTTGAGCCGGGATTGCAGTGTTGCGGTCGATGAGTTTGGAAACTGCGCCGCCCATGGTTTCAATTCCCAACGAAAGCGGAGTGACGTCGAGCAGCAGAATATCGCGCACCTTGCCACCGAGCACACCGGCTTGAACTGCTGCACCTAAGGCAACTACTTCGTCCGGGTTGATGTTATCTTTGGCCGGGCGTTGGAACAGTTGTGCGACTGCAGCTTTTACCAACGGCACCCGCGTGGAGCCGCCGACCAAAACCACTTCGTCGATTTTTTCAGGCGGAATGCCAGCGTCTTGCATGACCCGCATGCAGCAATCCAAACTGCGCTGGACTAGCGGCGCGATCCAACTTTGAAACATGCGCCAATCGATGGTTTCGCGGAGCGCAATGCCAGCGCCAGGGTCTTGGTAAACCAAGTCGGCCTCTTCGGCACTGGAAAGCGCGATTTTGGTGCGTTCGGCCGCCATGCGAAGCGCGGCTTTGGCTGCTGGGTCATCCCAGACATCGACACCGGTACGTTCGCGGATCAATTCCGCAGCGTGGCGCATGATGGCGCGGTCGAAGTCGTCGCCGCCTAGATAGGTGTCGCCCGACGTTGCTAGGACGCGCGAAACTCCGTCCTTTAATTGCAGTAGCGAAACATCAAAAGTGCCGCCGCCCATGTCGTAAACGATTACGAATTCGGCATCACCTTTGTCGAGGCCGTATGCCAGGGCAGCGGCGGTGGGTTCGTTGACCATGCGCACGACTTCCAAACCGGCTAGCTGGGCAGCATCGCGCGTAGCCTGGCGTTGCGAGTCATCGAAATATGCCGGCACAGTTACGACGGCGCGGGTGACCTGTCCCAGCGGCAGCTTTAATGCAATTGCCGCCCACCGCCGCGCTTCAGCCAGGATATGCCCTGAAACCTCCGTCGGTGACAACAGGCGATCTTGCAAATCGATCATCGCCAGACTGCGGTTCGGCGCGTCAACGATGGAGTAAGGTAGCGTGGCCAATTCGCGCCCCAAGTCGGCGACGCCTTTGCCGATCAAACGCTTCGCTGAATGCACGGTGCGGAGGGGATCCAAACGTGCACGTTGCAGTGCTGCACTTCCGACCACAGGCGCACCGTCAATCGGAAAGCTGACCACCGAAGGCAATAAAGATTCACCCTCAGGGCTTTGCAAGATGCGCGCACCGCCAGCATCAAAAACAGAAACCAGCGTATGGGTGGTTCCCAAATCGATGCCAAGGATGGGGGTCGCGACGGCATCGGATCCCTGAATGGTAGGAAGGGTGGGTAGCTCAATCATGGCCCGAGCTCACGGGTTAGAGTGCATGGCTTGTTCCAGCTGCATGCGGCTGGAACGCAAGTAGCGCGCGTGTTCGTAGGGGCGTAGTAGCTTTTCCATGACCGCGTTTTGCAGCCACAATTCGCCAAATTCTTGCAGGGCCTTAGTTTCCTGTTGCTTTAATTTTTGCTGCATTTGCAAGGCCTCGGCCGACGTCGCCCCGGCTTGCAATGCTACTTCGACTTCCTCACGCAATTCCATCATGGCCATCAAAAATGCTGGATCGGAATTGCGGGCGGCGCTGGTAGGTGGCCGCAAAGCGTTCAACAACACTTCGGCTCGATTCAGTGGATCGACCAACTGATCATGCGCCTGGTTGATCGCTGCCATTTGATCTTCGGCGGCCAAGCGTTCTGCTTCTGGGGCCAGCGCAAAGCGATCCGGATGCCATTGCAGGCTAGCTTGAAACAACTTTTGCTCTAGGGCTTGAGCCTCCAGAGCAAAAGTTGGTGA
>JACNIZ010000289.1 GCA_014382805.1 Planctomycetota bacterium | reverse complement strand
CGCATGGACGTCGCCGATAAGTCGTTGGTGTTCCGCTTTGATCATTTGCGCACACTCAGCGATCAAAGCAATGATGTTCCTTGGCAGGCGTCGACTTCGGACACGACCTGGGTGACCATTGATTTGGATTCTTTACTTGCTGAAGGTCGCAACGACAAAAAGTTGATCAAGGTCAGCAATACGACCGAGTTGTTAAAGCGCGTTGAAGACGAAACCGACCCGGTTATCAAGCGCAAAATGTGGATGGTGTATTATCAGCGTTGGGTGAATGCCCTCAAAATAATACCGGTCGCTTTGCTCGGTGCTGTCATCGGCTGGCGCCTGCGCCGCGGTGGTTTTTTGACCGGTTTTGCCGTCGCTTTGTTCATTATGTTGCTGGTCGATTATCCATTGCACTTCCTTGGCGAAAACCTGGGCCGCAGTGGCATCTTGCCGCCAGCATTGGCCGCCAGCTTGCCAGTTTTCGGCATTTTCCTGGTGGTTTCCGGGCTGGCATATAAGGGGAGGCGCGCCTAATGCTGCTGGGAAATTCACTGCAACGGAGGGTTCTATGATCAAGCGCCTCGACCGCTATGTGCTGCGCAATTTTCTGCGCCATTGGATCATTGTTGCCATTGCTTTTTTGAGCATGTTCAGCGTTTTGGACTTAGTTGGCGAGGTCGACGAAATCTCCGACGCCACCGAACGCTTTGGCTTTGTTGGTACCGAAGTCGCACTTTATTATTTGTACAACCTGCCGTATATATTGCTGCAGTTTGCGCCGTACATCACTTTGCTTGCCGCATTGGCCACGGTGCTTTCGATGCGTCGCCAACTAGAATGGACGCCTATGCTCGTCGCCGGCCGATCCACCATGCGCGCCTTTTTGCCGATGTTCGTGGCCGCTCTCAGCATTGGGTTTTTGATGTTGGTGATACGCGAAACCGCATTCCCAAAAATTCAAACTTCGCGCGCCCAACTGCAGAGCAAAATCTTCGATCAAAAACCGTGGCAGCCGCAAGAGATTTGGTTGCGCGGGCCGGTCGACCAGCGCATGTTCATGCGTAAGTTCACCTTGCCACAGTCTGGCTTCGAGGTCACCCGCCCGATCGCTAAAGGCATGGAATTATTTACCTTGGGCCCTAACGGCGAAGACCTGTATTACAAAGCCGACCGAGCCGCCTGGGACGGAGAGAAATGGCTGCTTACCAGGGGCCGATTAATCATTGCCGACGACCGCGCTGCTGAAAAAACGGTGGACGTCATCCAAGAAGTCGGGCTGGATCCAGCAGCCGTCGAGCGTGCCTGGCGCGGCCAAAACGCGCCGCTAGAACTCACCCTGGCGGATGCCCGCGAACTATTAAAGCGCGACCCAGGACATCGCCAAGCTGCAACCCTAATTTGGTCCATGCTGCTAAGCCCATTTGCACACCTAATCCTGCTGCTGCTGGGCCTGCCCTACGTTTTGAGCTTCGAACGTCGCACCTCAATGGAAGGCGTTGCCATGGGTTTATTGTTTTGTGCCATGTATTTTGTGCTCGACTTCCTGTTTCAGGACTTTGGTCATCGCGGCCATTTGTCGCCCTGGATGGCCAATTGGGCGCCAATTTTGCTATTCGGAGGCTTCAGTTTGCGCGCTCAAGAGCGCTTTGCGACCTAATCCGATCTTGGATTGCACCAAGTTTTGACAGAAATTGACACGCCAAGGCCGCAAAATACGGTCATGCCTAAGCTGCGCCTACTGTTTCTGTTGCCGCTCGTTGCCTGCGCCACCACTGAAACCGAAAATTACGAGGTCGGGGATCAATATTTCCGCATTGGCCAGTTCCATGAAGCCTACGAGGCATATAACAAGGCTGCGGATCAGACTCAAGACCCCAGCGACGAGCTGATCGCGCGCCAAGCTGAGGCACGCTTCCGCTCCATTTTGCAGTCTGCTGAAAGCCATATTCACCTCAACCAGATTAGTGAGGCGCTGCAATTGCTGGACTTTGCCGAAGCCGAACGGCCGGGCTACGCCAGCATTTCTGAGTTGCGCATCCATGCTTACAGGCGGCGCGCAGCCCAATTGGCTGACGAGGGTGAAGCGCTTTTCGATGACGGCCTGGCTTTCGAGGCTCAAGAAAAGTATGCCGAATCCCTAAAATGGAATAAGGAGAATGTCGAAGCGCAGCGAGGCTATGAAGCTGCAAGCCGGGTTTACAAGGACCGCTATTCACGCGGCGAACGTAAGTATTTTGAGGGATTAGAGCAGGACAGCGAGGGTCATACCGGTCGCGCTCGAACTTCTTTTGCCCACGCCAGTTTGCTGCACGGACCGGACAGCAAAGCCAGCCAGCGCTTGAAGGCGATCTCTACGGAAGAAGCCAAACGCCAGTTGAAGCAGGGTCGGCAATATTTCGAAACCCAGCGGATTGGTGCCGCATGGGTGACCTTAATGGATGCCGTGCGGCTCGATCCGGAAAATGAAGATGCCAGCACTATGTTGGCCCAGGTGAATAGCCAACTGGAGCAGATTCGGGTCCTGAATGAAGCCGACATCCACGTTCGCGGTGGGCGCTCCGACGTCGCCGATGAAATGCTGGAGCGCGTCCTGGAAATTTCTGGCAACGAGGCTGATAAGCGCTTGGAGATGATGCGCGAGAAGGCTAGTTTCCAGCGGGCTTTGGCAGATTATCGCATTGGCCGCGCCTGCGAATTAGATTCGCAGGTCGTTCGCGCAAGGGATATTTACATCCAAATTCTGGCTGACAATAGCTACGGATTTGAGGACGTGCCGATGCGAGTTGAACTGCTGACCCGGCGCGTGGATACCGCTAAGGATTTCTACAACCAGGCGTTGGCAGCACAAAAAGCGGGAGACGCCGAAACCTACCGCAATATGCTCGCAAAATCCATAGAACAAGCGGGTGATTACAAAGACGCATTGCAAAGATTTGCCGCTTTGCAGTAAGTTTAGTTCGGCGGCACAAAGTGAATAAAGCGCAGTAAGTGGTGGTGGAGACGAAGGGATTTGAACCCTCGACCTTCGCATTGCGAACGCGACGCTCTCCCAACTGAGCTACGTCCCCACAAGTCACTTGACAACGGCGCTTAGGATACGAATCTCTCAGTCGCTCGTCCATGTCGTCCCTGCCGATAATTTCCGCCTTTCCATTCGACGTCCGCCCCGGTGAAGTCGATGCTAACTTAAAACAAGTCTTGCAGGCTATTGAGCGTGCGCAGGGCGCCGGCGCGGGATTGTTGGCATTGCCAGAGAAATGGCCGACGTCGTTTTTGCCTAGTTACGACGCCGCAATGTTGGCTGCCATCGATAAGGCACTTCAGGTCGTCCAAAAGGAGGCGGAGCAGCGTGATTTGACCGTAGTGGGTTCGGCGCCGTGTTTGCCCACCGGTGACGGCGGCAAGAATACATTGCTGGTTGGTAATGGCATTGCCAATCAAAAAAAGCCCTTCAACCAAATCCACTTTCTTGGAGCGGGCGGTGATCGTCGGCCTTACAGCAAACGGGTGCTGTTTTCGCCAACCGGTGAAGGCTGGCAAGTGGCGCGTGGAACTGGTTTGCCGCAGACCTTGGCGACGCCAGTGGGGCAGGTGTGTGCCTTGGTTTGCTACGACTTGCGCTTTCCCGAGCTGACCCGGCATGCGTTTTATCAGGGCGCAGATTTGTTGGTAGTGCCAGCACAATGGCCGCATCCACGGACCGGGATTTTTGAACTGTTGTCGCAGGCGCGTGCCGCCGAAAACCAGTCTTGGTTGCTGGCCTGTAATCGTGCCGGGAGGGCGGCTTTAGAGGGGCGGTCAACCCCCTCTAGGATCATGGATTTTCCTGGAACTGCGCTGGCCGTTAACCCGCTTGGCGAAGTTGCCAACCGCAGGGATGACGGCAATTTTTTAGTTGCCGAGATGGATTTACAGCTGATGGCAGAAGTACGCAAGAGGGTGCCATGCGCGCGCGACCTCAAGCAGGCTGGTCTTTGGCCGATATCAGGGTTGGATAAAGGGTAGAATTTACTCACCATGCAGGATTCCAGTTCCGAACCAGGCAGTAGCGCGCTGGCCGCCGCCGCTGCCGCAGTATTTACGATTTGCTTGGCCATCGCCCTGTCGGCACCCTCTCTGACCAGCCCGATTTGGCCAGGATTTTTGTTCGTATGGCTGTTTCCGGCAGTTTTGGCACTAGTGGTGGGCAGCATTTTGAAGCGCCTGCCGGGCCTCAAGCAGGGCCAATTAGCAGGCTTAGTGACCACCGCAGTCGTGGCCTTGCCATGGATGTTGGTCGCCGGAGCACCTTTGGCCATCATGCCGTGGATTTTCTGGCCCGGCATGCTTGTCGCTCTAGGCGTCAGCGTGGTGCTGCATAAAAAGCGCAACTTGTCCGCGATTGCACTAGCTGCTGGGGCGGTGATCTGCATGATCCCGCAGGACAGCAAAATCGAACTAGGCGGCGGAGAACTGAACCCGCTTGTAGTCGTCGGCATGGATTCTGCCAACTGGCGCTTCATCGACGAAATGATCGCCGCCAACCCCGACGACCTTCCGGCGCTGCAAGAGCTAATGAAAACTGGCGTATTCGCCGAGCTCGAATCCGAAACTCCAACCGCTTCGGCGCGGATTTGGACGATTATTGCCACCGGGGTTGGGCACGAAAAAAATGGAATCAAGAACTTTGGTAATTTTCGTTATCAATTGACCGCTGGTCGCATTTGGGATGCAGTGATTGGCGCGAGTCCTGGTGATCCGGTCGATGCTAGCGATCCGATTGGAACTGCGGGCGTAGTATCTTGGCTCATTAACACTCCATTTGCTGAAAATGCACGCTTGGCCTTTAATACTCCAGGTTGGGTGGTTGGTTCCCACGAAGCTAAGCCAGAAGCAGCAAACTCCGCCAAAATTTTGGAAGGAATGGGCGAGGATGCAGCAAATCGCCCGTCTATTGGGATGGCATTGACCGCGATGCGTTCTGCCATGGCGGTGGCCTCGGCGGATCACGCCTGGGCCCACATTAATGACGCCATTAGCGTGGTATTCGGAGAAGTTTTCCAGGGGTTCAACAAGGAGGATTTAACCTGGCGAATGAAAATCATGCGTGACCGAATCAATGCTGATACATATTTTGCATTAGCGCGACGCCATGGTCCGGACTTCAATGCCTTGGTGCTGTATGGCAATGACCAACTCGGTCACTACTTTTGGAAATACCACGAAGCCCTGTACGGGAATCGAGAATTGTTTCCTTCGGTGACTGACTATGAAATCAAACTCCGAGGCGAGGCGATCCGGGATTCCTATCGTGCATGTGACCGGATTTTGGGCAAGTTGCTAAAGCGAGTGGACCGGGAGCAAGTCACTTTGATGTTGTGTTCTGATCATGGCATGCAACCCCTGGAGGAATCTCGCGGAGATCAGCAACTTACTTTGCGAGGTGCTGCCGTGCTGAAGGCAGTCGGAGGTGACCCATTTGTGGAAATGTTCACCAATGCAAATATGGACCGTGCCCTCTACATCTCACCGCAAAATCCCGGCGAAGATGGACTCGAAGCCTTAAACCACCTGCGAGGAGTTTTAGAAGAAGCCCGCGATTTAACCGCTAATCAAGCTTTGTTCACAGTTAGCTTTGCTCCAGACAAGGACGATACCTTGCGGGTTGATTTCATGGATCACGCCAAATCCGGTTTGTTGGCCATGGATAACGAATTGCAAATAGGGGACACCGTCGGTAAAGCCAGCCAGCTTTATGCCATAGAAGAAAGGTCGGGACGTCACACCCTAACGGGTTTCTTCCTGATGAATGGACCTGGTGTCAAGCAAGGAGCCAAACTGGACCCGGTTTCCATTTACGACCTAGCACCCACGATGGCATACGTCATGGGCAAAAAAGTACCCGAGGATCTCCCAGGAAAGGTCATAACCAAAGCCTTTACGGAAGACCACCTCAATGGTGCCCCGGTAAGGACCAAACCCGGCGGATTCCCCGATCCACCGACGGTTCGTTCAGACACCGAGGAGGAAATAGATCGCTCCAGCAATAAAATGGGAGAGCTCGGATACGTTGACAACGTAAAGTCGAAGCCAAAGCCCAAGAATGACGCCGAAAACGCCGACCTACCGAATTCCAAGTAGTACACCTCCACAGGTTCAGACCTGCCCCAGCCCAGAGTGATTGCCGCCCTGTGTCGGAAGATTGCCTCTGCTGGCGATTCGGTCGCGCGCAGCCGATCGTTCTAGCCGGCAGAGGCAATCTTCCGACACAGGACATCAACCAAGAATCAACCAGATCTAACCCTGGGTTTTAGCCAGCGCGGAACTAGAATATTTGGTTTCCGTGTTCCCGCAAGAAACTCATGAGCAAGGTCTACCTCGTCTCCGCTTGTCGCACGCCCATCGGTAAATTCCAGGGCGGCCTCTCTTCCTTCCGTGCCCCCGAATTAGGCGCAAAAGCCGTGCAGGAATCGCTTGCCCGCGCTGGCATTAGCGGCGACGTCGTCGATGAGGTGATCCTCGGCAACGTGCTGCAGGCTGGAATTGGCCAGAATCCGGCTCGTCAGGCGGCGATTCACGCCGGAATTCCTCACCAGGTCCCGCCGTTGACCATCAATAAGGTCTGTGGCTCCGGCCTTAAGGCGGTCATGTTGGGCGCGCAATCCATCAAAGCGGGCGACAACAACATCGTGATCGCCGGTGGCATGGAGTCGATGAGCCAAGCCCCTTATCTAGTGCCTAGCGCCCGTACCGGGGCACGTTTGGGGGACAGCAAGTTGGTCGACGCGATGGTGCACGACGGCCTGTGGGACGTTTATTCCAACAAGCATATGGGCTTGACCGGAGAATGGGTCGCCGACGAGTATGGAATTAGCCGGGAGCAACAGGATGAATATTCAGCCGCTTCACACCAAAAAGCCGAGGCTGCATGGGAAGCGGGTCGTTTCGATGCCGAAACCTTTGATGTTGAGGTGCCACAGCGCAAAAAGGACCCGATTATTCTCCGCCGCGATGAGGGCATTCGCAATGGCATGACCGCTGCCTCGCTGGCTGGCTTGCGTGCCGCATTTAAGAAGGACGGCAGTGTCACCGCCGGCAACGCGTCACAAATTTCGGATGGAGCGTCGGCTTTGATTGTGGCTTCGGAAGTAGCAGTGGAAAAGCATGGCTTGACTCCAATTGCCGAAATTACCGGCTACGCGGCAGGTGGCATGGCCCCAGAATGGGTGATGATGGCGCCAAAAGTCGCGGTGGAAAACCTGGAAGCACGCACCGGCTTCTCGCGTCATGATTTTGATTTGATTGAAATCAATGAAGCTTTTGCGTCGGGCGCCTGCTCGCTGCTGAAGACCCTGGAGCTAGACCCTAGCCGCGTCAATGTAAATGGCGGCGCCGTCGCTCTGGGCCACCCAATTGGAGCCTCCGGCGCACGCATCTTGGTCACTTTGCTCTACGCGATGAAGGATCGCGGGGCAGAAACCGGTCTGGCCACCCTGTGCTTGGGAGGCGGAAATGCCGTCGCTCTGTCGGTTAAGGCTTGCTAATTTTCCCTGAGATCAATCCCTACTTCATTCACCTTCCCACAAACCCCACAAGTACATGTCTGAAAAGTTGAAAGTAGCAGTCATTGGCGCTGGCACCATGGGCAACGGCATTGTCCAAGTCTTTGCTGATTTTGGTCATCAGGTCACGATGGTCGACATGGCCGATGCAGCGCTGGAGCGCGGCGTCGCCTCGGTTTCCAAGTCTTTGGCACGGTTCGTCAAGAAAGAAAAGAAGACCCAGCAAGAGGTCGATCAAATTCTGGCCCGCATCAGCACTTCCACCGACCTGGAAGCCGCCGTTTCCGACGTCAATCTAGTTGTGGAAGCCGTCTTCGAAAACGAAGAAGTCAAAAAGGATTTGTTCCGCCGAATGGATGGCGCAGCCCTGGCCGACGCCATTTTGGCTTCCAATACTTCGTCGATTTCGATCACTAAGATCGCCAACGTTACCAAGCGGCCGGACAAGGTAATCGGCATGCACTTTATGAACCCAGTGCCGTTGATGAAGTTAGTGGAAATCATCAAGGGAGAGCTGACCAGTGATGAAACTGTTGCGCAAACCATTGCCTGGTCGGAAGGATTGGGCAAAGTCGTCGGTTTGGCAGCGGATTACCCAGGCTTTATCGCCAACCGCATTTTGATGCCGATGATCAACGAGGCAGCGTTTGCGCTGATGGAAGGCGTCGGCACGCGCGAGTCGATCGATACGGTGTTGAAGTTCGGATGTAATTTTCCGATGGGGCCACTGACTTTGGCTGACTTCATAGGTTTGGATATTTGCGTCAATATTCTTGACGTCATGCATGAAGGCTTGGGGGATCCCAAGTACCGCTGCTGCCCATTGCTACGTCGGATGGTCGAAGCAGGCAAGTTAGGGGTAAAGAGTGGTCAAGGTTTCTACGATCACAGTCGTTAAGAAGAAACGAGCAAACTGTAAACTCATGTACCTAGCTCCGCCTAAAGGTGACCCTTTCTTAATGTCGATGAAGGGGCAAAGCCCTCGCATGCGTACTGCCGAAACTGCCCTAGAAATAGTAGAAAACGCTCTCTCTCGTACTCGCTGGGAGCCATCCTTATGCGCCGAAATTCGTAGTGCGTACCACGCTGCGGCGACGCATAGCTTGTTCAATCAATTGACCAGCACCGATCGCTTGGCGGTGTTTATGAGCAAACACGTGTGGGCAGTTTGGGATTGCATGAGCTTGGTCAAATCGGTGCAGGCGGTATTGGCCCCACATACCATTCCGTGGACTCCGCCGGTGGATCCATTATTGGCGCAATTAGTCAATCAAATGGTACTCGAGGAAGAGAGCGGATTTAGGGTTGCTGGCAAAGTTGTTTCTCATTTTGAGTACTATTTGCACGCTATGCGTCAAGCCGGTGCAGACACCCAGCGTATCGAAGGATTTTTGGGTTCTTTGATCACTGGCACCCCAATTGAAGTCTGCCTGGATCATTATGCGCCGCCCGCCGCCGCGCGCTTTGTACGCACCACCCTGGCGTTTGCCAACGGTACCCCTGGAGAACGCATCGCCGCTTTCACATTTGGCCGCGGTCAGCTCATTCCCGACGTTTTCCCAATACTGTCCCAGCATCTACCTGGCGCCAGTTTGGGGATTGATTTGGAGCCATTCCGTCAACATTTAGTGCGCCACATCGACCTGTCGGATGAAGAGCGCGGGCCAGCCGCGATGCACATGCTGGAAGCTTGGGCCGCCGACGACCCGGCCGCCGGAGTTGCCGCTCTTAGAGCACTTCAGGCCCGCATTGATCTTTGGGATCATGCGCTGTCAGCAGTTTCTAGCGCACCCTGATTTCGGTCTTCCCACCGGGCATGCGCTGTGGGACAATATTGGGCCCAACTACCCAGATTAGGCCCAAATAGTCATGGATTTTGCCCTGTCCGAAGAACTCGAAATGATCCGCGATTCGGCGCGTGAATACGCCGAGCGGGTGCTCAAACCGCAAGCTGGTTCGGCTGATGCCGCCGAACAATTTTCCGTCGAAGTCATGCAAGAGGCTGCTGAGGCTGGCTTCATGGGTTTGACCGTGCCGGAGGAATTCGGCGGTGCCGGTTTAGGTAACTTGCACGCGGCGGTCATGTTGGAAGAAATCAACCGCTGGGACCCATCCATCGGCGTGACCCTGTCAGTTCATATTTCTTTGGCATGCAACAGCCTCAACAAGTGGGGTAGCGATGCCGCCAAAGCGAAGTACCTACCCAGGTTGGCAAGCGGTGAGATTATCGGCGCTTATTGCCTCACCGAACCACAAGCTGGATCCGATGCGGCTGCGGTGCGCACCAAAGCGGAAAAAGTGGATGGCGGTTGGAAAATTAGCGGTACTAAGTCTTGGATTACCACCGGCGAATATGCCGGTCTTTACGTGGTCTATGCGGTTACGGATCCGGATGCACCTCGCGGTCGCAACATGGGAGCGTTTTTGATTGAGCGCGAAATGGATGGCGTGATTGTCGGCAAGAAAGAGTTGAAACTTGGTTTGCGCGCCAGCTCGACTACTGAAATGATTTTCGAAAACGTTTTCGTGCCTGATGAAAATATGTTGGGTGTGCCCGGCCAAGGTTTCAAGATTGCATTGGATACTTTGGACGGTGGTCGTATCGGCATTGCGTCACAGGCGTTGGGAATACACCGAGCGTGTTTGGAAGAGTCGATTCAGTACTCTAAAGATCGCAAGCAGTTTGGTAAGCCTATTGGCGAATTTCAGGGTGTCGCCTGGAAGTTGGCTGACATGGCGACGGCGCTTGAAGCGAACCGCATGTTGGTGCATAAAGCTGCATGGCTAAGGGATCTTGGGCAGCCATGCACGAAGGAGTGCTCGATGGCCAAGCTGGCGGCGTCGCGAGCTTGCAACGTTGCTGCGCAAGATGCTGTGCAAATTCACGGCGGCGCAGGTTACACCAAAGAATTCCCAGTCGAGCGCCATTACCGCGACGCCCGCATCACCGAAATTTACGAAGGCGCGACCGATATCCAACGCCTTGTGATCTCGCGCCACCTCTAAGCCCTCAACGATCAATAGTCTGACCCGTCTGACGCAAATCAACGACAAGATCATGGATACGCTCATAGCTCAACAGAACAACTTCGATCTCACCGAAGAACAGCAAATGATCCGCGAGACGGTGCGCCGTTTTGCGTTGGAAGTCGTCGCACCTGGCGCGCGCGAAGCCGATGAAAAATGTCAACTCAACATGCCAGCTTGGGAGGGCATGAAGGAATTGGGTTTGACCGGAATTCCTTTTGACGAAAAGTGGGGCGGCGCTGGTTTGGATCAGTTGTCTTACACCATTGCCGTCGAAGAAGTTTCGCGCATTTGCGGGTCTACCGGCCTGACTTTGGCAGCTCACACTTCACTGGGTAGTTACCCCATTTACGCATGGGGTTCCGATGCCTTAAAGGAGCAATACATGGAGGGTTTGTGCAGCGGCGAATACATGGGTGCATATGGTTTGACCGAGCCTAACGCCGGTTCAGACAGCGCCGGCACTATCACAATGGCGGTGCGTGACGGTGACCATTACATCTTGAATGGTCAAAAGTGTTTCATCACTAATGGCAGTTTTGCCAAGCCGTTTATTGTTACCGCGCAAACGGATAAGTCGCTGGGATCACGCGGCATTATTGCTCTAGTGGTCGACCGCGATACCGCAGGCTTCACTGTAGAAAAGGGTGAAGAAAAGCTAGGTATGCGCGGCTCCGACTGGACCAATCTGTTTTTCACTGATTGCAAAGTTCCGGTGGGCAACTTGTTGGGCCCAGAGGATCAAGGCTTTTCCACCTTTATGAAGACATTGGAAGGTGGACGTATCTCCATCGGCGCGTTGTCGTTGGGCATTGCTCAGGGCGCGCTGGATGAAGCGGTAGGTTATGCCATGGAACGCGAGCAATTTGGCAAGCCGTTGTGCGAGCAGCAAGCCGTCGCTTTTAAGCTGGCCGATATGCAGACTGAAATTAATGCGGCGCGGCATTTAGTTTATCATTCCGCACGCTTGAAAGATCAAGGTCGGGAATTTGGAACTGCTGCTGCAATGGCTAAGTACTACGCTTCTGAAGTTAGTGTTCGGGCTAGCTACGAGGCCATCCAAATTTTTGGTGGCAATGGATACTCGCGCGAATATCCAGTTGAGCGCATGTATCGCGACGCCAAGTTGAACACCATCGGTGAAGGCACTTCGGAAGTGCAAAAAATCATCGTTTCCCGCGATTTAATGCGGCAAGCGGGTTACTCGCGCAAGAAATAAGGTCGATGGCACAACCGGCTAGGCAAATTCAGATAGGGCGGTTCAAAATCACCGCCCTGCGTGATCGTGATTTCGCCCTCGATGGCGGCGCCATGTTCGGAGTTGTGCCGCGCGTCCTGTGGCAAAAAATGACGCCGGTAAATGAAGATCACACCATTCCCTTAGCCACAACTCCGTTTTTGGTCGAGGTCGGAGAGCACAAAATTGTGATTGAACCGGGATTAGGTCGGCGTTGGAACGAAAAGCAGCAGCTCATGTTCCGCATGGATGCCAGCGACGGCAAAGATTTGTTGCAGTCGTTGCAGGGCGTCGGCATCGCCCCTGAGGAAATTACTCATTGTTTAATGACCCATTGCCATTGGGATCACATCGGCGCGGTTTGTGATGAAAATGGGAAACCAGTATTTGGCAATGCTCAACATTGGGCTCCGCAAGTCGAGGCGCAAATTTGCTTAAAGCCTGACCACCTGCGTAAAGCCAGCTACCGCAGCGAGGATTTGCAGCCTGTGGTGACCGCTGGGTTGCTGCAAACCTTCGAAAATGAAAAGGAGATTCTGCCTGGAATGAGTATGCATTTGCTCGGTGGCCATAGCGACGGCGCGTCGGTCATTTTGATCCAGGACGAGGAGGCCAAACAGACCGCATGCTTTTGGGGCGACGTGGTTCCCACCCGCAATCACGTGCATTTGCCGTTCATAATGGCTTACGATATTCACGCTGAGGGCTCCTATCAGGCAAGAAAACAGTGGATTCCAAGGGCGGTTGAAGAAAATTGGACTTGTTTGCTTTATCACGACCCAGTTAGCCCGATTGGGATCTTCCAAAAGGATAGTCGTCGGTTTTTTTGGCAAGTCATTGAAGGATAGGCATTTAGGTAAGAATTTCTTTGTTAAACCCTGAATCATTTATATATGAACGCCTTTGCGACGCTAGTCTATTGATAAGGTTTCCAATTATTCACCACTACTTTTTTTTGTACCCAAGATTATCGAATTTAGGAATTTCCACTTTGAGGTAAGATTCTTAGCATGGATCGCAAGCGCAAAAAGAAAATGAATAATGATGATTGGGATCATCCCCATGACCCAGATGCGCAGATTACCCGCATGAAAGACAAGAGTA
>JACNIZ010000299.1:5207-12920 GCA_014382805.1 Planctomycetota bacterium | reverse complement strand
ATCGCTTTCCGCAGAGGACCATCCCCAAACCAAATCATACAGTTCAAACACTCATCCTTGATGGATCGGATAAAGCGCTCAGCATGGGCATTTGCATTGGGTGCTTGAAACGGAGTGCGCAACAACTGAAGCCCATCCGGTAAAGAATCCCGGAAGCGCTTGCTGAACTTCGTATCCCGATCAAGAATTAGAAAACGCTTGCCCTCAAAGAATGAACGGGCACTCCTGACGGCCTGCATCATGAAACGATCATTGGGATGTCTAGTCATCCCAGCAAAGAAAACACTACGAGTTCTAAGATCGAGAAAGAACAAGATGTAATGCGTTTGAAGGCCTCGCTTACTCCACGCTTCAACAGTGAAGAAGTCCGTGCTGACTAATTGACTCCAATGTGCTCGCAAGAATGTTCTCCAGGAGGTCGGTCGCTTTGGCGCAGGTTGCAGTCCATGTTCTTTAAGGATATTCCGCACGGTAGATGCTGCGACAATGTGCCCAAGGTTTTTGAGTGCACCTTGGATCCGACAATAACCCCAAGTCGAATTCTCTTCAGCCATCTTCACAATGAGGCTCCGGATTTCCACCATCACACCTGGTCTGCCAATCCCTTTCTTTGGATAAGTCCACTTGGAAGCAATGAGCCGACGATGCCAACGAAGAATGGTGTCAGGGCTCACGATCAAGGCGACCTGTTGAAGGATTCGTCTTCCAAGTTTTATTCCCTTGGCAGCTAGACGCCTTCGCTGATCGTCGGTGAGCCTTAGTTTGCGATCACCGATTTGTTCCCGCAAAACACGATTCTCCTCAACCAAATAATCGACGACTTCTTGTTGCTGGCGATGAACCCATCCTGAAATTGATAAGAAAAGGAGTCGAAGTGGGAGGTTGTCGGCTTTCATAGCCTGAATATCGTAATTCACAAGCCCCGATCTGTAAGGAGCTTAGGGTTCGGCCGACTTTTTACAGCATACGGGCGGCCAGGTCGCGGCATCGGATCCATTTCTGGGGCATTTTCTGAAGCGGTCAAAGAGTTATCGTTGGGGCAATTCCGGCGGTAAACGACGTGTCATTCGTCCGCAAAAGCCCCGTTACGACGGCAAAATTGTTGCCATCGTTGGCGAGGGCAGTGCCAGCGGTGGGGAATGGGCGGCGCGTATATTGCGCGATACAGGACGAGCGACAGTGGTCGGCGGGCGCACTCAGGGGGCAGAAGCCGCGGTGCATACCTCCACCGGTCCAGATGGGTCGGTGGTGAAATTTAGTGGCTGGCCGATGGTGGAACCGGGTGTCAAACCGTTCCAGGAGGTGGGGATTGAGCTAGATCACGCAATCCCGCTGCTCATTGAAGATGCGCGCAAACTTGGAATAGAAGCGGCAATGGCGCAAGTGCGGCGCGCGCGGATGACTAAAGCCATGGAAATCATTGGTGCGCCCGCGTCTAGCCTCGAAGAATTTTTGAAGCTGGCGAAAGTGTAGGTATTCCGCAACTTTCCTAAGGCCTTTCTGACATTTCAGATCTGACAATTGTGAATGAATGAATTAGGATGGGAGTTCCTGTGGATCACCCTACATATGAAGAGCTGCAAGAGCGACTTGCCCGGGCCGAGGCTGCCTTAGAGGCTGGGACTCCGGCTAGTGACTGGCTAACGACTTTCGATGCGGTCAATGACGCAATCTGCTTGCTGGATAAGGACATGCGTGTATTACGATGCAATCGGGCGGCGACTCGACTGTACAAACGTACGGAGGCGGATGTGGTCGGCCGAAATTGCTGGGAAGTAGTGCATGGATCCAAGCATCCCGTGCCCGAAAGTCCGCTTTCGCGAATGCGCCGTAGCCTTAAGAGAGAGCAGCAGGATCTGCAATTGGGCAACAGTTGGCTCGTTGCGACCGTGGACCCCATCCTTGATCCACAAAACAACCTCATCGGCGCGGTCCATATTGTGTCCGACATCACCGAGCGTCGGCAGATAGAAAAAACTGCGCAGGAAAGTCAGCGTCGCTTGCTCACCTTGATGGATAACCTGCCGGGCATGGCATATCGCTGCCTCAACGACGAATCCTGGACCATGGAATTCGTCAGCGGCGGTTGTCATAAACTAACCGAGTACCAGCCCGAGGACCTAGTCGAAAACCGCGTCATCACCTATAACGATTTAATCATTCCCGAAGATCAACAGCGTGTCTGGGACGAGGTGCAAGTTGCCATAAGTCAAGACAGTTCATTTCAGCTAATTTATAAAATCAGAACCAAAAGCGGCATCCTGAAAACTGTTTGGGAGCAAGGCGTGGCGGTGCGAGGCGCCGACGGCACGGTGTTGGCGGTTGAAGGGTTAATGATAGATATCAGCGAACAACAAGCCGCCGAGGTAGCCAAAGAAAAATTGCGCGAGCAGTTGGTTCAGGCGCAAAAGATGGAGTCCGTTGGCCATTTGGCAGGTGGGGTTGCGCATGACTTTAACAATACCTTGAGTGTGATTTTATTGAACGGCGAGTTCACCCTTGATCGTTTACCGCCGAACGATCCTTTAATAGAAACTGTGCAACAAATCGTCGACGCCGCCGATCGTTCAGCGGCACTGACTCGTCAACTTCTTGCTTTTAGCCGCAAGCAATCCTTGCAGCCCGAGGTGATGGATCTGAACACGGTGATTCACGGCTTGAGAAAAATGCTGCCGAGATTGATTGGCGAAGACATTGATTTTAGCCTCAAACTGGCGCCGTTTGCAGGGTTGGTTTTGGCTGATCCAGGGCGAATGGAGCAAGTGATTATCAACCTTGCGGTGAACGCCCGCGACGCAATGCCGACTGGCGGCAAGTTGGAAATAACCACTGCTTTGATTGAAGTCGATCGCGCGGCGTCGGAAAAAGTTGCCGAGTTGGTCCCAGGAGAATTTTTACAGATTTCCGTTGCGGACACCGGCAGTGGAATGGACCCGGAGGTCATGAAAATGGTATTCGAACCATTTTTCACTACAAAAAGTGTAGGCAAAGGTACTGGATTAGGATTGTCTACAGTTTATGGCATTGTGAAGCAATCGGGCGGAATCATCAGCGTTGAATCGGAGCTGGAGCAGGGAACTACTTTCCATATTTACCTGCCGCTCACCGAACAAAAAGCAGGGCTTGCAAAAACGCCAACTATTACCAGCGGCCGCCCAAGTGGCAGCGAACATATTTTGGTAGTTGAGGATGAAATAAGTTTGCGCGGTCTCTTTAGCACCCTGCTGCCATCTTTGGGATATAAAGTCACCGTTGCGGCCAGTGGAGTAGAGGCTTTAGAAATGCTTCAGAACATGGACTTGCCTCCAGATTTAATTATTACCGATGTCGTCATGCCGCAAATGGGCGGCAAGGAACTCGTCACTCAAGTTAAGCTGCTGCACCCTGCAATGAAGGTGCTATATATGTCGGGTTATACCGACGAATTGGTTGGTCAACACGGAGTTTCCGGAGTGGGCGCCGCCTTCATTCAGAAGCCGTTCAGGATTAGCGCCATTGGGGATAAAGTTCGAGCGCTGCTCGGCAGCAACACCTAATTGCCCAGAATCGGGACTGCATTCAGCGCGGACCATCGTTACCCTTGTGGGGTTGGAATTCCTACCATGCTGAAACGCCTGATCACTTTAGTTGTATTGCTGCTTTGCTCGTCCGCTGGCTCGGCGGCGCATATGCAGACTTCCGGCACAACTGCATCCCAAATCCATTCCGAGCTTTGGGGTGATGGGGGAGACCTATGGCGACCGGATTCTCGGTTGCCTGACTTTTCATTTGCCGGCTATCACCGTGGTGAAACTGAGATCCCGGCCGTCCCTCAGGTTAGCAGCGTGAAAGATTTTGGAGCCGTTGGCGACGGAATTGCCGACGACACTCAAGCCTTTTTAGACGCCATTGCCGCCACTGAAAGTGGTGCAATTTTTATACCTGCCGGACGATTTCAGCTTACAAAAATCATAGAAATTCAAAAGAGCAACCTGGTTTTGCGCGGAGCTGGTCCGACCAAAACTACTCTGTATTTCCCTACTCCATTAAACGAAATCAAGCCCAATTGGGGTGCCACCACTGGCGGCCAACGCACCAGTAACTATTCCTGGTCTGGCGGTTTGATTTGGGCCAAAGGCAATTACCGCAATCAAAAACTAGCCGACGTAACCGCCATGGCAAAACGCGGCGATTTCAGTTTGGAGGTCTCTAACACTGAACCGTTTTTGGCAGGTCAGGAGGTGGAAATATCCCTGCAGGACGACGCCGAAAAAACCCTGACTCGCCATCTTTATTCAGGCGATCCTGGTGACATGGAAAAGTTCTCCGGATCCAAAATTTCCATGGTGGTGAAAATCACCGAAATCACTGCTGACAAAATTCACTTCGACCGCCCACTCCGGTTCGACGTCCGTGTTGAATGGAAGCCCCAAATTCGACGTTTTGATCCAACCGTAAAAGAAGTCGGCATCGAGAACCTAAGCTTCGAATTCCCCGTTCACAGTTACGACGGCCACTTCTCTGAATCCGGCTTCAACGCCATTGCGCTGTCCGGAGTCAGCGATTGCTGGGTGCGCAATATCAAAATCAAAAACGCCGACAGCGGCATATTCGTCGGCGCCAATTTCTGCACCATCACTGGCGTTCAATTCGAGTCCATGCGTAAGCCAAATCGCGACTGCACCGGTCACCACGGCATCATTTTGGGCGGCAACGACAACCTGTTCACCGACTTCGACTTCCGCACCAAGTTCATCCATGACCTAGGCGTCAGCGCCAATGATTCCGGAAACGTATTTTCCAATGGCAAAGGCGTCGATCTAAATTTTGACCATCACCGCCGCGCGCCTTTTGAAAATCTATTCACCAATCTCGACGTCGGCGCTGGCACGCGCATGTGGCATTGCGGCGGCGGTGCTTCGTTGGGCAAACATTGTGCTGCGCGCGGCACTTTTTGGAATATTCGAGCTGATCAACCGCAGCAGTATCCGCCGAGCAAATTCGGGCCGCTATCGATGAACCTTGTGGCAGTCGAAACTGAGCAAACGTCCATCAAGGACCCCGTCGGCAAATGGTTCGAAGTCATCGCACCGCAGCAAATAGCGCCGCAAAACTTGCACCAAGCACAGCTCAAATCGCGGTTGGATTAACTCGGCCGGAAAAGTTTTTGGGTAAAAAATATGTGCAACGCTTATATAGGCGAGGCATGTAAGCGGTCAAAATTTGAACTACAGCCAACATTCTTCTTTGTTGAGATCGCCTCTCTCTCATCAAAGCATGACACCTAAGTCATCTCCTATTTTTTGTCATTAATCGCAACGAAAATATGCACAGTAGGGGCACTCCCCCTGGAGCTTTCCCATCACAACCCCTCCCCGGACGGCATGAAAAAGATCATCCTCCCCGTCGCATTTTTGATTGCTGCGACGACCCTGCAAGCTCAAGAAGGGCCCGCTGGCACCGACGCCATCGTGCAGGTTTTCGCCGCGAATGACCTCGGCATGCACTGCGTCGACCGCGAGTATTCGGTTTATAGCATTCTTCCACCATTCAACGTAGTTCACGCCCAAGCAGTTTGGCGTCGGCCTGGTCAAATGCCCATGGTGCTGGATGACACGCATGTACACCTAACCTATAACGCGGTCAAAGATCTGCATCGCTCGCGCAACAGTGCTAGCGCCGCCAAAACGGATTTCTGGCAAAACTCACTGGCGCTATTTGGCATGCAGCTGGCGCCGGGCGAAGGTTTGACCGGCTTGTACATGCCAAACGATGCGCCGACGATCGGCCCGCAGCCGATTGCTTGGAGTGATACGCACGGGATTTTCGAAGCTTTCGGCATACCGATTTATCCCATCGACGATAACGGTAATGAAAACAATTATCCGTTGATGAAGATGTCGGTGGTACACAACAACTCCGGCAAGGTGCTGTCGTCGCAACACGTCGTGCTGCCGGTATCCAGCGAGACTGATTGCCAAAATTGCCACGCCACCGGCGGCATCGCGGCCGACGATCCGGGCATCCCATGGTCGCAGGAAACCGATCTGGAAATTCAAACCAAACGCAACGTGCTGAAGATTCATGATTGGCATCAATCGACCGACCTTGAGGCAAGTCAGCCAGTGTTGTGCGCCAGCTGCCACTACTCCGCCGCGCTGGACTTGGAAGGCACTGGACCCACCGGCGACCAGTTGCTTAACCCAACCATGAGTGCAACCATGCACGGTTTCCACGGCGCTTTGACCGACGCCAACGGCAATCCAATTTTCTCGTCCGGCGCCAACGCCAACGATTCTTGCTACCAATGCCACCCCGGCCAGGACACCCAGTGCCACCGCGGCGCGATGGCTGACGGCGGCATGAAGTGTTTTGATTGCCACGGCGACATGAATGCCGTCGGCGGAAACCGTACGCCGTGGGCGGACTTACCGAAGTGCCAAAGTTGCCACACCGGCGACGTGCAGAATCACCTAAATGGCAATGACCTAGAATTCGCCGCCGACGGCATCCGTCTGCAAAAAGCGTGGCGCATTGGCGATACCTCTGCTACCGCAATCGAAGCGCCAAATAGTCGCTTCAAGGAAAACGCGGACACGCTGTATCGGTTTTCCAAAGGTCACGGCGGCATGACTTGTATAGCTTGTCACGGCAGTCCGCACGCCATTTGGCCGGTCACGCCCGAGTACACTAACGACAACGTCGCGGCGTACGAGGTGCAGGGACACACCGGGACCGTCATTGAATGCAACACCTGCCACACCACTGACCTTGGCCTGAGTATGAACGGTCCGCACGGCATGCACCCGGTAGGGCAGAGTTACTTCCTGAACGACCACTCGCAGATTGCCGACAACAACCTGGCTCAGTGTCGCAAGTGTCACGGTAATGATTTAAGAGGCACAGTGCTTTCGCGCGCCGCCGTCGATCGCCGCCTGTGGGATAACCGCCAAAATAAGTGGCGCAATTTCACCAAGGGCGAGCAGGTAGCATGTAATAAGTGCCACAAGATGCCTTAATTGAATTGCAAACGCCGTGCTTGGTTTTGGATCGAACCAAGCTACGGCGCAACATTTCCAGCCTGTAGCAAAAGTTGGCGACCCTGGGGGTGACGCTGCGGCCGCATGGCAAAACTGCGAAGAGCATTGATGTCATGCGGCTGGCGCTGCAAGGTCAGGCGGGTGGGGTCACCGTTTCCACTTTAAAGGAAGCTAAATACTATTTTGAAAATGGCATTGTTGACCTGATTTATGCGGTTGGCGTGGCCCCAATAAAATTGCCGCGCATTGCCGCGTTAATCCAGCGCGGCGCGCAAATTTCGCTGATTTTGGATTCGCTAGAACAGGCAAAAATGGTGGCGAATCATGGTCGCGAGCAAGGGCTTACTTTTTCCGTACTAATTGAGATCGATTGCGACGGCCATCGCTCTGGCCTCTCCATCGACGACCCGGCGCTGCTGCTGGTGGCGCGATATTTGCACCAGGCCCAAGGCGTGCGGTTAGGTGGAGTACTCACTCATGCTGGCGGTTCTTACAGTTGTACAAGCACCAAACAAATCGCGGATTTCGCGTTACAGGAACGCGACGCCGCCCTGTCAGCCGCCGCCACTTTACGCGCCGCTGACCCGCCGTGCGACGGCGTCAGCCATGGTGCTATTCCTACCGCCACTTTTTGTAAGGACCTACACGGCGGCACTGCAGTTCCCGCTGGGCTTTTCCTGTTCCCGGCCCTCAG
>JACNIZ010000299.1:0-5197 GCA_014382805.1 Planctomycetota bacterium | reverse complement strand
CGCCCGGGGCAACGGGTGGGGATATAAGGAACCTACTCACTCCGGTTGAGTGTTTGTAAGTAACCCCACCAAAAAAAAAAATGGATTTTCAGGCTAGAAGGAGCGCCCCCGCGCCGGTTTCACCAGCCGCATTTTACCGCGCGCCTAACCTCCGGTGCGGCGCCGTAAGAATTGGATCTACTCCTACCGCCACTTTTGCTAAGGACCTACGCGGCGTCACTGAAGTTCGCGCTGGTGTCTTCATGTTCCAGGACTTAGTCATGGTCGGCCTTGGAGTTTGCGAAGCCAGCGACGTCGCGATGTCGGTGCTGACCTCTGTCATTGGCCATCAAAAAGAACGCGGCTTCATCATTAGCGACGCCGGTTGGATGGCGCTTTCGCGGGATCGTGGAACCGCTAGTCAGGTATTGGACCAGGGCTACGGCTTAGTTTGCAATGCCGCCGGCGAAGCGCAAAATGATTTAATCGTCAGCGCCACCAATCAAGAACACGGCATGATTTCCAGCCGGTCTGGGCAAGCCATCGCGTGGGAAAAATACCCAATCGGCACCCTGCTGCGCATTTTGCCAAATCACGCTTGTGCCACTAGCGCGATGTTTGAGCGCTATTTTGTGGTAGACGGCTGCGCCCAAATCGCCGACGTCTGGCCGCGGATTAACGGTTGGTAGGCATCGCCGTCTTAAGCAAACACCTTGCTCAATTCGTCCCGCAGGTCGGCTAGGTTAAACGGCTTGTGGATAAACCCGTTTAGCCCCATGCCGGCAAAACGTTGGGTGACCTCTTGGATGTTGTAGCCGCTGCTCAGAATCACCGGTACGTCGGCTTGGATTTTTCGAATCTCCAGGAAAGCTTGCTGTCCATTCAGGCGCGGCATGGTCAGGTCCAGCAGCACGCAGGAAATGATTTCTTGGTGATGGCGAAAGATGTCGACCGCGTCTTGGCCATCGATCGCGGTCAGAACGGAGAAGCCTAAATGCTCAAGCATTTGCTTGGCCACGCTGCAAATGGCTTCCTCGTCGTCGGCCACCAAGATGGTTCCCTTACCGTGCCAATCTTCATTTCCGGAGGGGGCGGTTGGCTGCGGAGTGACGGAAGTTTCGGCGGCTAGATTGGCCGGGAAAAACACCCTAAAAGTGGTTCCGACGCCAACCTCACTCTGAATTTTGATCGCGCCTTTATGGCCGCGCACAATACCAAGTACCGCCGACATTCCCAGGCCGCGACCAGCGCGTTTGGTGGAAAAGAACGGATCAAACACCTTAGTCATGGTCTCGGCATCCATGCCAGAGCCATTGTCTTTAACTTCCAAATAGACGAATAGCCCCTCCGGGATCGGCTGCTCCAAGCCAGGCCACAACAGCTCGTTGGCGTCGGATAAAAAAGAGCTCGGGCAATCCATGGCGCCTGTTGATAAAGAAATCCCTCCACCCGCTTCACCGATCGCTTCCGACGCGTTGGTGATCAGGTTCATGATGATTTGGCGGATCTGAGTGGCGTCGCCGTCAAAGGTCGGTAGATCCTCGGCGAAGTTAAACTTCAGTTTTGCCTTTTTGGAAATGGAGACCTCGAGCAAGTCAATCATTTCACGCGCGAACGCATTCAACTGAATGGGTTCAATGACAAAACGCCCCTTGCCGGAATAAGCCAACATTTGGCTGGCCAAATCCGCCGCCCGCCTTGTTGCGTATTCGATTTCTAGTAAGTTTTTTCGCGCCGGATCATCTGCTGGAAGTCGATCTAATGCCAGGTCGGCATTGCCAAGTATGCTCATAAGGATGTTGTTGAAATCGTGGGCGATTCCACCGGACAATACGCCGAGGCTTTCCAATTTTTGCGCGTGTTGAACCCTTCGCTCTAATATCCGGTGCTCCTGTTCCGCTCGCTTCCGCTCGGAGATGTCGACCGAAACAACCATCAGGTATTCAATTTCTCCATTTTCATCTTTCACCGGTGCAATCGTGGAATGAAACCAGAGTTCCGTTCCATCCTTGCTCACGACGGAAGCTTCTTGGTGGGCAATTACCCCTGTGCGCTTGACCAAGCTCAAGTTCTCCAACGTGATCTTGCAGTAAGGCTGAGGGAAAAAATCGAATGGATATGGGTTGCCATAATACGGTGTGATATCGCCTAGCATGAGCGCTTTCACGCCAGCGTTACTCATGTATAGCAAATTGAAATCCAAATCCAAGACCTTGGTGCAAACCGGCGAGTGCTCAAGCCAAGCCAAACTCTTCCGTTCTGTATCCCGCAATGCCTTGCTGGCGAGATGTTGCTCAAAAACTACCTTTTCAAGCTCAGCAATGCGCTTATTAAGCCGTAGAACTTCAGATTGGAGTTCGGCTGGGGGATTTGTGTATTCGGGGACCATCGTTTTTTGCCTGTGGAGGAAGGCTAGCCGATTAGAGCAAGCTAAGATAGGCCTGTCAATGCGAATCCAAATCCTTCAAAGCTTGCTCCTTTTTAGCCTGTTAGCCGGTTTACCCTTCGCCTGGATTTTGCGCGATGGATTGGGGTCGGATGCTCAGGAATCTCAGGGCTGGCAGGCAATTTGGCGCACCTTTATGAACTTTTTTATCGGCCCGACCTTAATGCTTTTGGGAGGAATTTATGCCCTTTTGCGACGTCGGCAGAATGCCAGGAATGGCCACAGCTGATGCAGGCGCAAGTTTGATCAGCTGGCAGTGAGTTATTCCATAGAAAAACTAAGGAAGCTCTGATTCATTCGGGCGGGTGAGACTGTGAGTGGAAATCGTTAGATTCAAGGCGCGAATCGAAGGCTGTAGCCTCGCTACAGCCGAGATGAAGCAACGCCGAAGCTGGCGATTTACGCCGCAGACTCGCCGATCGGAATAAATCAGAGTTTCCCTAACTATACACTCGTTTTTTTTGATTCCAGCATTATCGAATACGGAAGCCCCTGGTCCGCGCTAGCGGTCTGCCTAGAGCATTGGTTGGACGGCTTGACGCCACTGCACTACGGAATCCTCATGGCCAAGAAAAACAAAATGAAAAGTGCCACCAAATCTGCTCGAGCATCCCAAAAAGCAAAGCCCGCCAAGGCGCTAAAGATGGTGTACTCGTTCGGCAAGACCGAAACCGAAGGCAACGCCACGATGCGCGAGTTGTTGGGGGGCAAGGGTGCAAACCTAGCAGAAATGACAGCCATTGGGCTGCCGGTGCCGTCGGGCTTTACGATTACCACCGAAACTTGTGGTACCTATTTTAAGAATGGGGGCAAGTTGCCAGAGGTGCTGATGGAACAGGTCCATAAAGCGGTAAAAGTATTGGAAAAAGAAACTGGCAAGAAGTTTGGATCTGCCAAAAACCCGCTTTTGGTTTCGGTGCGCTCCGGTGCTGCGGTTTCGATGCCGGGCATGATGAATACGATTTTGAACCTGGGCCTAAATGATGATTCAGTATTCGGCCTGGCTCAGCTTACCGGCAACGAACGTTTTGCTTTCGACGCCTACCGTCGTTTAATCAATATGTACGGCGATGTGGTCATGGAAGTTCCACACCACGTTTTTGAAGCGGAGTTCGACAAGATCAAGGCGAATGAAGGCGTCGAGTTGGACAACGACGTGTCCGTGGAAGGGCTCAAGCAGCTTTGTTTCGCATATGAAGACGTCTTCAAGAAGGCAACTGGCATGGCTTTTCCGCAGGATCCATTCCAGCAATTGGAACTGGCAATTGAAGCTGTATTTAAGAGCTGGATGATTGACAAAGCGGTGGCTTATCGACGCATCGAAGCGATTTCCGGCTTGGCTGGAACAGCGGTCAACGTGCAGTCGATGGTGTTTGGCAACATGGGCGAGGACTCGGGCACGGGGGTGGCTTTCACGCGCAACCCAGCCACCGGCCAGAACAAGTTTTATGGTGAATATTTGGTCAACGCGCAAGGTGAGGACGTCGTCGCCGGGATTCGCACGCCGCAATCGGTGGACAAAATGCACCTGTGGAAGGCGAGCAAAAACAAAACCATCGGCCGTGTCATCAAAGCTCGGTTGCTAGAGATCAAGGACATCCTTGAGCACCATTTCACCGATGTGCAAGACATCGAGTTCACCATTGAGTGTGGTGAGTTCTACATACTGCAAACGCGGATTGGGAAGCGCACCAGTGCCGCCGCGTTAAAAATTGCTTGCGATTTGGTGAAGGAAGGTTTGATTGATGAAAAGACCGCAATTCAACGAGTTCCAGCATCGGGCTTGACTCAGTTGATGTTACCTAGCTTTGATCCCAAAGCGAAAATTAATCACCAGTTGTTGGCGATCGGTTTACCGGCAAGTCCTGGCGCTGCTACCGGCACTTTGGCTTTCACTGCCGACGATGCGGTAAAGCGCACACTAGCGGGTGAAAAAGTGCTGCTGGTTCGTAAAGAAACCAGCCCGGAAGACGTCGACGGTATGCACCACGCGGCTGGTATTTTGACCAGCACCGGCGGTATGACCAGTCACGCGGCAGTGGTCGCTCGTGGTTGGGGTAAGTGCTGTGTTGCCGGCGCCAGCGAGGTACATATTGACGAAAATACACGCCGCATGCGAGTGAACGGCAAGACTTACACGCCGCGTGATGTCATTTCGATTGATGGCTCAACCGGCCAGGTATTCGAGGGCGAAATTGCCACGATAACTCCCAAGCTAGGAGGCGATTTTAGGAAGCTGATTGGCTGGGCCGACAAAGTCCGACGCCTGAAAGTGCGCACTAATGCTGATTCTCCGGAAGACGCAAAGCGTGCCCGCGCATTCGGAGCCGAAGGCATTGGCTTGTGCCGCACCGAGCACATGTTTTTTGAAGGGGAGCGCATCACCGCGATGCGCGAGATGATTTTGGCGACGCATAAAAAAGCACGCATAGCCGCACTCGCCAAGTTACTGCCATTCCAGCGCAAGGACTTCATCGGAATTTTCACCGCCATGAATGGGCTGCCGGTAACGGTGCGTTTGCTGGATCCGCCGCTGCACGAGTTCTTGCCGCATGGACAGCGTAACCAACGCGAGCTGGCAGACATCGTAGGCGTGAGTTCGCGCGCGATCGCGGTGCGCGTCAGTCAGCTGCATGAAATGAACCCGATGCTCGGCCACCGTGGATGCCGTCTGTCGATCACCTACCCAGAGATTTTGGTGATGCAAGTGACGGCCATCACCGAAGCCGCCATTAGTTGTTTGAGCGGGAAGCGCAAGGCCAAGGCTATGCG
>JACNIZ010000047.1 GCA_014382805.1 Planctomycetota bacterium | reverse complement strand
CTCAGCGGGCACCGACCCCAAGGGTGGATCACGAAGAGTGCGTATGGAAGCCCGGCGGAGGATCGACCATTTTCTCTGCAATTTCGCCCCGTCCGCCTTGACAGGAGTAAGATTCTCATGAAAGCTGCTGCAGACAAACACGGCTATGCGGCGCCAGCTGAAGCGCCACCCCGTTAGGTTGACGAGGCTCCAAGTGGTCGAACCATCGAAAAGGACTGGACAATGAAGAATCAACGCATTTTAGGTTTTCTTGGCTTCCTGGGTTTTCTTGGCTTCCTCGGGTTACGGGAAGGCCAGGCAGGATTCTATTGGTACTTCGCGTTCTTCAGCTTCTTTGCCTACTTTCTCAAGAAACAGAATCGCGATACTGAATGAGAGTGGCAACCTACCCAACCGTTACACGGGGTTTTGACCTAAGCCGATAGAGGAATAGAAAATGGAAAACGAGCAACATGTTGAGGAAAAACAAATCAAAGGCGCAAAGGATTTTTGGATTACTTGTTTGTTTGTGATCCCAATGGCAATTTATTCGGGATATAAGGGGGGGGAGTGGATTTGCGGTTGAAGATAGCCTTGAGGGATTCTTCTCTATTGGCTAACTTGTCGTACTTTTCTTGTGTAGTTGCAGAATTGGAGCCGAGATTTCTAAATCCTGTTGCTTGGGAATCAAGGATGAAGAGGAGCTCAGTCTGGTACCGTGTGCCATCGCACCAACCTTCGATTCCCAAGGACGGATGATGCCGATTCAAACCCCTGCGGTCAGCCAGCGAACGACGTGCTTAGCCATTCTGGCGCTGGCCTTGGCAAGCCCTGCACTTGGCCAGGAGGTTGTAGTAAACAACACGGTGGAGCTGCGCGAGGAGCTGCAACGCGCGGAGCCGGGGACTACGATTCGCCTTGAAGGATCTTCCTATGAGAGTGGCCTATGGATCGACGGCGTCGCCGGGACTAAGGACAAGCCCATCATCATCACGGGTGCCGATGAAAAGAATCCGCCAGTCTTCATGGGTGAGAACCAGGCGATCCACCTTGTGGGTTGCAACTATATCACTTTGCGCAATATCCGAGTCACCGGATGCAAGGCGAACGGGATCAATGCCGACGATGGCGGCCGGTACGAATTCCCGCCCGCGGGTTTGGTCTTCGAGAACGTGACCATCGATAGAATCGGCCCCACTGGAAATCACGATGGCTTGAAGTTGTCAGGGTTGGACGGCTTCACAGTTCGCGATTGCAGGTTCGACGGCTGGGGTGGATCGGCGATCGATATGGTCGGCTGCCGCAACGGACTTGTCGTCGGATGCCGATTCTTTGGACGGAAGGGCTACTCCCAGTCGTCGGGCGTACAGGCGAAGGGCGGCAGCGAGAACATCACGATTAGGCGGAGTTTCTTCAAAGACGCCGGCCAGCGCTCGATCAACATTGGTGGCAGCACCGGACTTCGCTACTTCCGACCAAAACTGCGCGACTACGAAGCTAGGGCAATCATCGTCGAAGGGAATCGTTTCGTGGGAAGTGCCGCCCCCATCGCCTACGTCACTTCCGTTGACTGCGTAGTTCGCCAGAACACTATCGTCCATCCCGAAAAGTGGATTGTGCGGATCTTGCAAGAGCAGCCGACCGAAAAATTCAGGCCCTGCCAAGGCAGCACATTCGAATCCAACCTAGTCATGTTCGACGAGCGGGTTCGGTCGCTAATCAATGTTGGTCCGAACACACTGCCCATGACCTTCTCCTTTCGCGGAAACGCGTGGTTCCGAAGCGACAGCGACCGCCGGCCGATACTGCCGCTCGACGAGATCGACGGCATCTACCAGATTGACCCCATGCTGAAGGATGCCGAAACGCCCGCCTCGACGGCGAGATCGAAGGACCCGCGGCTCCTTGGAATCGGCGCTCATGCCTTTGACAAGCAATACGCGGGAGCGGGTCTTGAAAAGCAAACCAAGGAACCTGGCAGCTCGGCGAGCGAGAATCAGACCGACCGCTGATCGCTCCAACCGTTACAGATGGCAAATTGCAGGCCTGCTTTATAACCCGTTAGGGAAATAGATAAGGATCCGAAGTAACTGATTCTTGCTTGCAAGGGCAGCACTTATCTAGGATGGGGCCGGTACCAATCCTTCCATACTTGTTAGATGCCTCCAACAGAAGATCGTAGTGACCTCGACTCCTTCATTGATAGAGCCTTCAGTCGACTAGATGAAGCTGGCAATGATCTTTCCGTTCTGGAGGAACCTTCCCAAACGATCGTGGTCATTACGTCGGCTCAGGGGCAAATAGATAATGGTGGGTTGCGAAGTTTTTTTGAGTGCGATTGGCCAGGTTCGCCCCCCTATTCACTTTTCATAGATGCCTATGACCGGATTGAATGTCATGCCGAGGCATCAGCCATTCGACATGCAGTGGATTCGTTTGGCATTGATTCTCCAGAGCATCACGTCGAAGAACGGAATGCATACATAAAGAACCATAATGGTAAAAAGTCACACTCCGTGTCTGGGTGGGAGGAGAGCATTTGTGGGAACCCTGGAGTGTGGTCCAACCTTCTTCGGTGGGCAATCAAGAATGGTGCATCTGGAAGTCTATAGCCCTACTTTTTGCGTGGATAATGAACTGTCTGAGCAGCCACCC
>JACNIZ010000072.1 GCA_014382805.1 Planctomycetota bacterium | reverse complement strand
CGTTCACATACGGAGGTGACGGGGGAGAAGCGGCAGCCATGCGCGAAGCTCAAACCATGGCGATGGCGGTAACGAACACTGGTATGGCGGTCACGATGGACGTCGGCGACCCGGGGAATATCCACCCGGTGAACAAGCAAGCAGTAGGCCGCCGATTGGCTTTATGGGCGTTCGCGAAAACCTACCGCAATCAACTCAAGAGCAAACCTGTGCAGGAGTTGGTGTATAGCGGCCCATTGCTGGACCAGGTCGTTGCGCGCGGCAATATTCTGCGGCTTAGTTTTAAACATAGCAACGGCTTGGGTACTCGCGACGGAAGGACGCCGTCGCACTTCCAGATTGCTGGTGCGGATCGGAAATTCCATCCCGCGAAAGCCCGGATCGTGATTGGCGAGGATGGTCAGGCGTGGGTCTGGCTGATGTCAGATGCGGTGCCTGACCCGGTTGCCGCGCGTTATGCTTGGGGGGCCGCAGATGAGCCGAATTTGCAAAATAGCGCCGGTTTGCCGGCTCCAAGTTTCCGCACCGATGATTGGCCCGCGCACCCGTAAGGCTCTCATTTCGGTACCCTTACAACGCAAAAATCGCTGCCCATGTCCCCACAAATCGCTGTAGATCTACTGCGTCGTAAGCACTGGATTTTTGATCTAGATGGTACTCTGACCCTTCCGGTGCATGACTTTCCAGCGCTGCGTCTCAAGCTGGGCCTTACGGAAGCACAGGGCACCTTGGAAGGCATTCAAAAACTCCCGCCCGCGCAACGCGACGATGTCATGGCCAAGTTGAACCAAATCGGTTGGGACTATGCCACGCAATCCAAGGCTCAGCCTGGCGCGGTAGAATTTTTGCAATTCCTTGCCGCCCAGGGATGTCAAATGGGTGTGGTGACTAGAAATAACCACGTAAATTTGGTGGAAAGCCTGCGTCGTATCGATATGGAAAAATTTTTCGCCGACGAATGTCGCTACAGCCGTGATCAACCACCAGCCAAGCCGTCGCCAGAGCCCTTACGTAAACTATTGACCTTATGGCAAGCCGATGCCAGCGATGGAGTCATGGTCGGAGATGCCATTTACGATTTGCAAGCTGGTAAAGCCGCTGGCACCGCCACCTTGTATTTTGATTCCTACAACCATGGCGGTCTCGAGGACCTGGCCGATTTACGTATTACCCAATGGCAGCAGCTTTTGGCATTTGCCAACATTTAAGGTGAAGGGTTATGGCTGGCTAAAGCTGGCTTGAACGATTTGCAGGATTTCTTGCTCGATTTGCACAGCGCTCTTTTGCATAGCCGCGCCTTCATCGAGAAACTTTTGCAGGCGCGATTTGTCATCAAAATCGGCGCCATTGATTTGCACATTTAAATGCGCGCCGATCACAGAGGTGCGGGCGCAAAGAGCAGCAACACCCGCATCGGAAAGTGAGGCTTGCAGTCCCTCTTGTACCATGACCTTGGCCACCTCCATCGACTCAAGGGCAACTTGCATAATGCGGAATGGCGTTTCAATCGCACCTAATGTGGCGGCTTGAACGGCTGCGTGTTTGGCGGCTTTTTCATCGTCGGATTTGGCCGGTAAACGCCACGCATGCATGATCGCGTTGAATGCTTGAGTATCGGCATCAATCAAACGCAAGAGTTCGTCATGGCAAGCTTTGCCTTTTTCCGCCCAGTCGCTGAATTCTTGCCAGCGCGCATCCCAGCCCGGTTTGTGCGACGACAAGTTGGCGACCATCGTGCCCAAGGCTGCGCCTAGCGCGCCTACAGTTGCGGCTACCGAGCCACCCCCTGGGGCGGGTGATTCGCTGGCGGTCTCTTCGGTAAAAGCACGTACCGAAAGTGCCGAAAGCGGGCCACTGTCGCTGCCGCCGGCGATGACATATTCGATGATCTTTTGCTCCGGTACAA
Organism: Planctomycetota bacterium; assembly: GCA_014382805.1. Taxonomy (GTDB): domain Bacteria; phylum Planctomycetota; class UBA1135; order UBA1135; family UBA1135; genus JACNIZ01. The sequence goes on along the minus strand of JACNIZ010000072.1, from coordinate 729 downwards.
AAGGCCCAAGCTCATCCAAGCCCATAGACTTGATCGCGATTTTGATCAATTCGCGATCGCTCAAACCGGTCGAACGTTGCTGCTTGCGCAGGAAATAACGCCCGGCTTCCAGCATGGCTTGTAGCGGAATCAAACCTACTAGTTCCGAACCAGTCACTCGAATGCCGCGATCTGAAGCTTTGTTGGCAACCTCGTCGAAAGCAATGTGAATGGGAGTTATCGAAACGTCGGTCAGGTTCATGGATACTTGGCAAATGCCGTATTCTTCAATGAACCAGCCGATGCCTTTGACTGCTTTAAGCGTCCCAGGCAGCCATTCCGGTTCGCCATTTTCATCTCGCACAATCGGCCCAGTTAGGTGACAACCTTGGCGGTGAATGCGGCCTTTTTCGCGTACATCAAATGCAATCGCATTCGCTCGACGCGAACTGGTGGTGTTGAGGTTGACGTTATAAGCAATCAGGAAATCGCGGGCACTTACCGCGGTAGCTCCACTCTTAGCCTGGAATTCCGTCGGCCCAAAATCGGGTGCCCATTGTGGATCTTGCATACGCTCCGCTAAGGCCTCATATTCGCCCGCGCGCACCGTGGCCAAATTGCGCCGCTCCGGTTTGGTAGCTGCGTTTTCATACCAGTAAATCGTTAAGCCAGCTTCATCGCCCAAACGCCGCGCCAAGTGCCTCGCGTAGGTCACCGTTTCTTCCATCGACACACCTGCACTTGGCACCC
>JACNIZ010000354.1 GCA_014382805.1 Planctomycetota bacterium | reverse complement strand
CCGCTGCTTCAAAAGCATTGCTCGCTGGAATGAATTGCAGGGTTGCTTCCCAGGTCGTCGGCGTGGTGCTTGGTTTTGGACCTAACCAATACAGCTTTTGCGGTTGCAGTCGGCGCAGGAAGTCCTGGAGTTCCGGTGGCCAGGGCTGGTCCTGCCGAACCGCCAAAACGATGGGTTTGCCGTTGCCCAGGGCGCTAGCGGCCGGGATCGCGGCTAAAAATGCGTCGTCCAGCCAGCTGGCATCGGCGGCGATGGGCACCAAAAATGCCACCCGTTCTTGAGGCGATTGGGTGTTTTCGGTCTGGAGCAGGAAGGACAGCAGCAGGGAAAGCGTGACGGGCAGCATGCAACTATGCTAGTGGGGGTATGACTGGGAATCGAAATAACTCGCTGGGGATGGGCGTGCTAGGGTTGCTTTTTGGCGCGGTTTTGGGTTGGATCGCGAGCGGTAACAGCGGCGCAGCCACGGATTCAGCAGCTGGTACCGATTACAGTTTGATGGCGTCGGCTATTCAGGATTTGAGCGGCGAGATCCGCGAGCTAAGGGCGGCTCAAAAAACGCAACTGGCGCGGCCAGATGGTATCGGTGGTCAACAAAGGCAGAGCGCAACCGACGAGCAGGATCGCTTGGAATTGCTGGGCCGTTTGGATCAGCTCGACCAGGCGATGGCCGAGATGGTGCTGGCCGTGGGCAAAAACAAAGCCGCAAATGTGCAGTACGCTGCGGCGCCGCCTTTGGTTCAACCGGATCGGCCGGTGAATGCGGCGGCGCTACAGGAGTTGCACTTAAAAACTGAGATCGACAATGACTTGGTGCATCTCAACTGGACTTACCAACAGGTGCTCGATGAGTATGGCAAGCCGAGCCGCAGCAATCCGTCGCCCGGTGGATTGGGGCATAAGTGGTATTACGAATTATCGGACGGCAGCGAAATCATTTTTTGGTTCGTCCACGATCGCGTTTCCAGAGCGATGGCTATTGAGGATTGACGCGGTTGAGGTGTCGCAGTAGTGCTTGGGCGGCTTCGGTGGCGAGGAAGGTATTGCCGGCTGGATTGAGGTGCACGCCATCGCTGGTGAGTACGCCTTTGCTTAAACCCTTCGGGTTGAAAATGCTGAGATGGTCAGCGAAGGATTGGCTGAGATCGCAAAGTATGAGGTTTTCTTTGGCGGCAACTCTGCGCGAAATTGCCGCGTAATCGGCGAGCATTTTGTCTAGCGAATTTTCACCAGCTGGCTTTTCACCGATCACACTCGGCGTGGCTAAAACTACGTCGGCGCCGCTGGCTTTGAGTTGTTGGATCAAAGTGTGTAAACCGGACTCAAATTGCTCTGGGGGCGTGCCATTGCCGGATTGAGAGTGCCAGACGTCGTTGATACCAATGTAGATGAAAACCAAAGTGGCCTTTTTATCGATCACATCGCGCTGCACCCGCTTGAGCAAATCGGGCACTTTATGACCGCTGATGCCAGCTGGAATGACGACCGCTTCAGGCTGCATTTTGAGCGCCACTTTGCGAATTTGATCGACGTAGCCGCCGGCGGCATTGCCAGCTTGAGTAATGGAATCGCCTAAAAAAGCAACGTGCTCATTCTTCTTCATCGCTTGTGCCAACAAACGCGCGGACTCCAATTGGCGCTGGCCAGGATTGCGCTTTGCCGCCAATAACCAATCCAAACAACCGTCATCTCCATAGGCTTCTACCCACGAGTTATGGCCGATGCCTTTGACTTCGTGGTAGTCGATTTTCATGCCCAATTCCTTGGCCGCTTTTACCATGACTCGCGAGCGTTTGGGAGGCACGACGCCGTCGGAACCGCCGTGCCAAACTTGCATGGGTAGGCCTGCAAGCCGAGCAATCGCGCGTTCGTCGCCACCGCCGCAAATCGGAACCGCAGCCGCAAACCAATCGGCGTGGCGCATGGCCAAATCCCAGGCTCCGTATCCGCCCATTGACAGTCCAGTCAATAAAATGCGTTCGGCGTCAACCGGTTGGCTGTTGACCACTTCTTGTAAAGCCAAAATGGCTGCGCGCATCGAAGGGGTAGGCGTGTCGGAAATGGGCGTGGAATTTTTATCCGACCAATTAACCTCCACCCAGGTTTGCTCCTCTGGGCACTGCGGCGCCAGTACAAAACATGGGTATTTCTGTCGATACTCGGCCGACGCCATCCGTTCCGGAAAGTGGCGTAATTGGCTGCTGTTGTTCTCGCCACGCTCGCCGGCTCCGTGCAAAAACAGCACCAACGGATAGCGCTTGCCTTCTTCCATTTTTGCCGGCGCCAGCAGCCGATAGGGGAAGGTTTTTCCGTCTACTTTGACCTGTCCGGCTTGAAAATCGTCGGATTGGGCGGTCAAGGGAGTGCTGAGCAATGGGGTCAGGGCTAGGGCTAGCAGGATCTGCCAGCCGTCGGCGTGGGGGCGCGGGGATGAAGGGGCCATAGAGGCAGCATAGTTATACTTTGAAGCTATGCGCAGCCCTAAGCACACAGCTTGGAAGAAAAACCGCAAATTTGGCGACATCAATGGCGGGCGAATGCGGACCAAATTGGCGGACAATATCTTCCATCGCTTGCATTCTTTGAGTCGTCCCACGGCAGACCAGGAAGTACTGATTCTGATGAAAGACAACCCCG
>JACNIZ010000288.1 GCA_014382805.1 Planctomycetota bacterium | reverse complement strand
CTTCAAGCAATGCCTCGGCGTGGCCCCCGCCGCCCACCGTTGCATCTACGTAAACACCACCGCGTTGCGGATTCAGCGCCTGGATGACCTGATCCACCATCACCGGCAAGTGAGTCGTGGGCCCGGCTGGACGAATGGGTTGGTCAAAGTCTCGACACAAAAGGATCACCTGTAGTCTCCGTCGTCCACGGCCGAGCCATCCAGATACTGCTCGGCCTGCTTGAGATAGGTTTGCTCAGCCTCTGGCGCGGCTTCGCTTTCGTAGCGTTCGGCATCCCAGATTTCGATGTGATCGATAGCACCGAGCACAATCGCTTCTTTGGAAATGCCGACGCGATTTCGCAACTCTTCTGGCAAAAGTAGGCGGCCCTGGGCGTCGAGATTTTGCTCCAAAGACAGCGCGCCAATCCCCCTCATGACTGCGCGAAATTCCGGCTTGCCAAAAGCCGCCTTTCTTAGACCCGCGAGGTGGTCGCGAAAACCCTCACGTGTGAATAGGTAGAGGCAGCCATCTAAGCCCAAAGTGACTACAAAGCGGACCTTGCTGACTTCTTCTTCACCCAAACCCGCAATCAGGCGTTTAGGCACAAACACGCGACCTTTTTGGTCGACTTTGTGCTCGAATTTGCCTGTGAACAACTGCATTGGGGCTATCCGGGGAGTGACTGATCCACCACGATCCGCCACTTTCCCCCACATCACTATTCTGTCGCCCCACCGACAGGGCGCAAGCGAAAAGCGCCGTTTCTAGCTATTTTTTGCGAATTTCTCTGGATTCTTGCCGTCGGCCATTTTCGGCCTCAAACACCAGTCGCCCTAGGGCAGCTCTGGCTCTTTCAACAAATCTCCAAGTCCGCCTTCTACCGTTGGGTCCATCAACTCCCCCAAGGTAGCTGTTAATTTTTGCCGCTGCTCCGGCTCGAGTTCCCGAGTCTGGACCTCATGCACGATTTGAGTGCGCGGCTTACGTAACTGCAACCATTCGCTTTTGCCACGACTGCGCACACCAACCAACCGCAGCTTGCGATGGCGAACCATTAATAGTCCGAGCAAAAAGCGCAGGTCCAATGCAGCGTCGCCAGCCCTCTTTTCCAGGGATTGGAACAAACCGAAGATGGCATCGAAATCTAATTTGAGCCCGCCCTTAGCTTCGGCGTGCTGGGTTCGCCACCAAACCAAGTCATGTTCGATTTCACGTCGGTCGAAGCACCCAGAGCAAAGATCGCCGCGCAGTAGATCTTCCGCTTCTAATTGCAGCAACGAAAACACGGTTTCACCTACCGTGAATTCTCCGCCACAATTGGCACACAAACCCTGACGTCGATGAAATTTCCAGTCAGCCATCGCTATTTATCCAATCCGGTGCGCCACGGTTTACGGCGATAAAAGTCGTCAGATGGGCCGGGGTCGGTAATTCGCCCCAGCAGGTGGTGCAGCAGGGTGCGAGCGCGCTGGGTATCGTCGGCGCTGGATTCCCATTGCGCGTAAGCTTCGTCCATGGGTCGGTGCACTTCCTTATTGGCCTGCACACGAACCCGCGCACTCACCCGGTAGACGCCGAGTTCGCCCATAGACTCAATTTCCAAGATGCCCTGGTAACGGCGGCCATTGGCCGAAAACGGGTGCAGCGCCTTTTGCCAGCCCGAGGTCACCCTAGCGCCAGCATCGTCGCGGTCGCCGGGCGGAAACTTCGCCTCAATCAACGCCCATTCACACTCCGATAACAGGTCGCGAATCGGAGGCGCGTCCTGAACGATTTCATGCACCCACTGTTCGTCCTCGCCGGCGGAAAACAAACTGCACGAACCGGTCATGCAAACCAGCGCTACAAGCCAAACGAGTCCTAGGCGCATCATCAAGTTATTCTAGCAACTGGAGCGGCCAACCATTTAGCCGCAGCGAATTTGCTGCTGAGGCACCAGACCTCAGGCCTTTTTGCTTGGGCTACGCTTTCGCTCGCGCAGCACTAAGCGGATGGGCACGTGTTTATAACCGAGATTTTTCCGCAACTCGCGGCCAATGGAGCGCATGACTTCTTTTTCGAAAAGTCGGCTGCGATTCACGAACAGCAAAAACGTCGGCGGATGGGTTTTTAGCTGGGTGGCGTAATAAGCGCGCGGCTTTTCACTGCGACCACGAAAACTCAAGCGTTCGAAGGTGCGCTGTAAGGCGCGATTCAATTCACCGGTGCCAGCACGCTTGCCAGCCTCAGCATGGAGCTGAAAGGCGGCTTTCATGACCTTGTCCAACCCTTTGCCGTTGAGATTTGAAATCGTCACAATCGGCGCCCCGCGCAAGTGCGGGAAACGATGTTCAACGCCGTCACGGAAAGTTTTGATATCCAAATCGGGCATAAGGTCAGATTTGGTGCCGACGATTACCACCGGCTTGTAACGGTCCATAATGGTCCGCCCCAATTCCTGATCCAGCCGCGCGGTGGTCTCGGTTAGGTCCAAAAACAGAAACGCGATGTCGGCGCTGCGAATCGCTTGGTCGCTTCGAGTCAGCGAGAAAAACTCAATTGCGTTTGCTAATTTGCCGCGGCGGTGGATACCAGCGGTATCTACCATCGTCAGCGGCTTGCCTTGCCATTCGAAATCCACTTCCACCGCGTCCCGTGTAGTACCAGGAATATCGCTGACGATTACGCGCTGCTCACCAAGCAAGGCATTGACGAAGGACGACTTGCCGGTATTACGCCGCCCGAGGATGGCAAAGCGCAACCGCGCTTCACGACTAGGCTCCAGGTCAACTGGCGGCAGCAAGCCCGCCAATGCCTCATACAAATCATCCATTCCACGTCCTTCTTGAGCGGACAAGGCGCGCACTTCACCCAAGTTCAATTTCTCGAACTCAGCCATATTCAAATTTGCGGCAGAACCCTCTGCCTTGTTCGCAAAAAGCAGAATCTTATGGCCACCCTTCCTTAATAAGCGCGCAACTTTTTCATCCAGCAAGGTGCAGCCCTCGCGCGCGTCGACCAAAAACAAAACCACCTGGGCGGAGTGCAGACCAGTCAGTACCTGATATTCGATTGAGTCCGCCAAATTGGTGTCATCGACGATGCCGATGCCGCCGGTATCCATTAGGTCGAAACCCAATTCATATTCGTCCAATTTTACCGGCCGCACCAAGCGGTCCCGGGTCACACCGGCAGTGGGTTCCACAATGGCAGTGCGATTGCCAAGGATGCGGTTAAACAGCGACGATTTGCCCACATTCGGACGGCCTACAATGGCCACCATCGGGCGTTTTGAGTTTCGTGAATCAGGCATCAGAGCGCACCCAGGAACGGGTGGATTTGAGGAAGAACTCGCAAGTCCAAGGGCAAAGCATGCGCTTGGATGAGTTCTGCAAGTAAGGCTGACGAAGGCGGTGCATTAAAGCTGCCGTAGCCAGCAGTGACGGGCTGTAGAAAGACTTTTACCCCCGGCACCAGTTCAGCAATTTGGCGCAGACTTTGCTGCAACCAAGCTGAAGATGTGGTTTGGTGTACCACCAGTTTGACCCACAGTTGCAAGGGCCGCGACGGATGGGCAAGAGAACTATTGGCCAGATAAGGCGCGGCCAAACGCAAACACTCGGCAGGATTCAAAAGCGGTTGCCCAGCGTTTAAATCGAGGTCGGCCTTCCAGTCTAGGGAAAGGTACCTTAGGTGCGGAAGGAGCTGCTCTAACCGTTGTGGGTAGATTCCAGCCGTTTCCAACAACACCGGGCCGTTCCATTGCGGCAACCAAGCTTGCAAAAACTCGGCCTGAGCCAATGGCTCGCCGCCCGTGATCGAAATCACCAACTGCCGCGCATCAAGCCCGTGCTCAGCTGCCAACCGATGCAATTGCTGTTCGAACTGCTCCGCGCTGAAAGGGTTTTTCAGCCTGGCGACGCCATTCACTCCATGATACTCGGCGTCGGCTGTGCGCTGCCAGGAACGCGGCGTATCGCAATAATCGCAACGCAGTGGACATCCGCCGAAACGCGCGAAAATGTGAGGCCGCCCGACCTGGCCAGCTTCTCCCTGAATGCTGAGGAAAAGCTCGTCTAGGTGAACGGATGTTCGGCTCAGAGTTCTTCTTCCTCAGCGGCGGCGGCAGCGGCAGCGGCGGCGGCTTCGTCAGTCTTCAACTTGTCAGCAGCGGCCAAAGCCTTCAGCTGCTTCTTTGAAAGAGTCTTGTACTGAGTGCGCACCTTGCGCAAACCGTGAACCGAGTCCCCTTCCTGAAAGTCACCGCTTTCAGATAGCTTGGCTAGGCGCTCACGGCGGGTGTAAACAGACCGGCTGCTTTTCAGGTTACTACCGAGGGAAAGCGACTTGTGGATGGACATGATTCAGTTCGAAGCTATGGGCCGACGTTGCTCAATGTAAGCAGAGGCGAATGGCCGCGGGTTTTGCGGAAGATCCTCAACCGTAGTTTCCTGCACTTGACGTAAGAGCTCGTCCAGTTCACCACTGTCTTTGGATTCACCAATCCATAGCTCGTAGATTTCAGGATCTTCGGGCGGGAATTTAGTGAGTATCACAGTAGTTTCCAATTCGGGGAACTTGGCGCGTAAAGCGCGACCGCTTTGAACGGCAAGGACCCGGTTGGCTGAGCTGAAAGCAAACTTGGCCACCAAAACCGAGTAAGGCTCGGACGACAGTGCTTCCAATTGGACACCATTATCACCAGAATTCGCCTCAGCAGGACCTTGCGGCCAATACTTCAAGCCAAGCAGCACGATCACGGCCAAAGTCAAACTCACCCCGATCAGGGTAGGCCAACTTTTGCCTTTAGTCGGCGCCGAGCTCATGGTTGATAACCGATGAGTCCGCGACGATTCCGACTTGGAAGCGCTTCTTGTGGAAGTTTCGGATTGAGAAGGAGCAGGAGCGGTATGACATGTAGACGGTTTCCTAGATGAACCGTCTCCGTCGGAGCGATTCCTAAGAATGTCTAGAAGTTCCCTTTTTCGGCGTGCCATTCCGGTCTTGAGCCTGGAGATCATAAAGATCTGAACGGAAAAACGCAATCATCAAGCGACTTGAGTCTGAGAGTGCACCACGAAACAATGGCTAGATGAGCCACGCCCTCAGTGACCCCGCTCTTGCCGCGTCGGCACGTGAGTTCCTACTAGAGGAATTAAGCCAGCTCGGGGTGGATTATCTCGCCCGGCGGCAAATTCCTCAAGCTCCATCCATGCCAGATAGCCTGGAGCAAATTCAGGCCGAAATCGCTGCTTGTCAAAACTGCGAGCTGGCCTGCTCCCGGACCCAAACCGTGCCAGGATCTGGCTCAGCCTCGGCCAGGGTGGTGTTTGTCGGCGAAGCCCCCGGTGCAGAGGAGGACTTGCAGGGCCAGCCCTTCGTCGGCCCGGCTGGCCAATTGCTGGACAAGATCATTGAATCGGGCATGGGTTTGCGCCGCGCCGACGTCTTCATCCTCAACATCCTGAAATGTCGCCCACCTGGCAATCGCGATCCACTGGCAACGGAAAAACAAGCTTGCACGCCCTTTTTGCAGCGCCAGCTCCATGCGCTCCGACCCGACATCGTCATCTGTCTCGGGCGCCACGCGGCCAACTATTTTATAGGGTCTGACCTGACTTTGGGACAGTTGCGAGGTCGGTTACATCAGTCCACTAGCGGCATACCTATACTCGCCACTTATCACCCGGCTTACTTGCTGCGTACCCCGTCAGCCAAGGTAGACTGCTGGCAGGACATCCAAATTGCAATGAACCATTTAGGTCTCAAACGACCAGGAGCAGCTCAGTGAGCAGGGCCTTAGGCTTGCATTTTTTAGGCGACCGCTACGCCTATGCCCTTATTCAAAGTTCCGGCGACGCGCCGGTTCAGGTCATCGCCGCCGGCACGATTGAGCAGGAGAACTTGGCCGCGCTCCACCAACGCCTTGGCGGCGAATTAATCCTACCGTGGTGCTTGGCGGCCGAAAACGATGGCGCTATGTTGTCCCATCTGCCGCCCCGCTGGCCTTTGCGTGCAGTGGAACCGGAAGTTCTCGTCCATCCGGCGACCGCGGCCGCGTTCTGGGATTGGGAGCACGGTCGCTTCGACGAAAACGATCTCTATCTATGGTTGCGTTCGGGCTTCCTGCTGTGGGCCAAAGGGATTCCTGGCACAGGCCGTGCCGGCTGCATTCCGCGCCGTGGACCACTGCAGGACAACCTACGGCCCATCCTTAACCGGGTACAGAGATCGCGCTGCAATGCCGTGGTCAGCATTGATGGCGATGCCCCAGGCGGCGATTTTTTGATTCAAGCCTTAACTGCCGCCGGCCATGCACCACGGGAATTAGCCCGCCCAACGCAAGAGATGGGCGCAGACCCGGCTGCTGCTGGAGCGGCGCTGGCGGCCATTAAACCGGAATTTCAAGCGGTTTATGTCCCTGAAAAAGGACCGCGTTCACCGCACTGGCGCACCGCCATGGGACTGGGTTCGGTCGTCGCCTTAATCACCGCCACCGCGTTCACAATTGCTCAGCAATCTAGCCTTTCTCGATGGCAAGCGAGCCTGGAAACCGAGCCGATTCACGAGGACGTCGAGCAAGCCATCGCCGCCCCTCCAAATGAGTTGATGCAGTTATTAGAACGACGTCAGCGCTTTGTTCAGGCGTTGCGACAGCTTGCGGACACCCCGCCTAACACTCTCGCCGAGGTGGAGATTTTGTCCTCACCTGACAGCGTAAATATTCGAGATCGGGTACGTGTCAAATGATGGAACGTATTTTTTGCCATCCTGCACTTTTGATCTTCTGCTTGCTAAGCTCGCTAGGACTTGCATGGGCTTGGCAGATCCGCAACGAGGAATTTGCTCAGTTGCAGCCGTCGCATACGAACGTAGATGAAATTGAGGTTTCGCCTAGCCTTAATTGGCTGCAACGACAACTCGGTAATTTGGGCAAAAACGCTCCAAAGATCCGCCAAGATGCTTTCGAAGGCGCCGAAACCATTGGTTGGGAGCTGTTGGACTCGACGTCAGCATTAAGCGTGGCGGCACAATGCGAGTTGGCACGCTGGTCTAGCCCGGGACGTTTGCCCTTACACACGCAAAGCGTTGCAATTTCGAAAGTGGAAGGCCATCCAGCCTTGGAATTGAAGTTGCAAGCCAGTGGCGCCGAGCCTGAAGTCCTGGCCTGGCTGGATCACCTCTTGCACGCCCCTATTAACGCAGGCTATTTGACGGATCCTGGGCAAGTGCACTTGGAAACCGAAGACAAAATATTGCACCTCACACTGGCGGTGCGAGTATGGCCTGCGGCCGCATTTTTACGTCACACTTTGTCCAAGGAGACGCCGTGATGCGCGAAACTGCACTACTACTCAGTCTCCTCATTTGCGCAGCGACCTTGGGCTTGGTGGCTTTCCAACCCCAGCCCGGCGTAGCCGCCCGCACCCAGGCACCTCTGCTATTGGACGGAGCCGACGGCACCGAAATGGAAATACCTTTGTCACTGCCTCAACGTCAGGCGCAAATGACCTCAGCGCTGGCGGCAGCTCACCCTGTCGATGGCATCCGTTTATCCAGCATTTTTGGAGAAAGCATTCAGGCGGAGGAAAGTACCCCGGCCTTGGGCGAATTCCCGGCTCTTTATCGGCCCAGAGTTTTGCGCGCCAATATCCAAGAAGGAGGCGTGCGCTTGAGTTGGTTGCCACACCCACGCAACCCGGTGCAAGGCCTGGAATACCGGGTTGAGCGCTGGAACAGTGTCGGCAGCTTGGATTCGACCGAAGTTTTACAGTCCACGGAGCTGCTGGATCGCCTTGAATGTGAGGGAATCACTTTCCACTACAGGGTTTACGCCGAATTGGAGCGTCCCATTTCGGACCGCCCCAACTCCGCCGGCCTGCGCCGTAGCTCGCCCGCTGCCACCACCAAAGTGTCCTTGCCGCGCAAATCCCAATGGCTGGCTGATAATTTAATCGGAAATTCGACACTCATCCTGCGCCTGCAGCGGCCTGACCGCCCAGAATTGGGGCCCTTCGAAGCCCGGCCGGGAGAAAAAATTGCAGAAAGTGGCTGGATCCTGGAATCCTTCACTAAGGGCGAAACCGAGGTCCCGACCATGACTAGAATCCCGCGCTTCGATGAGCTCGGGCGGCGAGTCATACTGGATGGCCGTCCTGCCCATCGTGGCCGCGAGGGTACTGAAATACGGGAATTCGTGACCGTTCACCTTTTGGATCCCTGTGGGTCACCCTGGCGTCAAAATCTTCTGCTCCCCCCCTCAGCGCCCCGCCACAATGGGGCCGTCTCACCAGGAGAATCCCATTGATCACCCCCCTCCGATTCGCGATCGCCCAGCTTCCGGCTTTACTCGCACAAGGCTCTACGGCACAATCCCTAGCCGCAGCTTCCTGAACCCCCAAACCCTGCTGCGCCGGGCCGCCTTCGAATCGCTGCCTAAACGCACCTTAGACCCCTCTCTACATGCGCATTCCCAAGAAGTCCCTGCTTCTTCTGCCCGTTCTGCTTACCGCCTCTTGTGCGGATTTGGCCGAGAACGAGGTAGCGAGCTCATCCCCCATGGTCTCCACTGGCACTGCCGTTGACGTCGACGACAACGCGCTGCTGCAAGAAGGTTCCGCTCAGGAGCCGGGTCAAATTGATCCACGTGGTGCCTACGGCGATATCGAAGCCCGCAACCAAAAGCGCCGACTGCTGGCCAAGAACTACGTTTCTTTGGCCGACGGCTTCTTTAACCGTGGTGACTATGAAGGCGCCGTTCAGCATTACGCTGACGCCTTCCAACTAGACCCTGAAAGTCGCGAAGCTCGCGACGGCCTGCGCCGTGCCCAAGCCGCCCGTGGTGGCAAGGCTTGGTCCTGGCAGGACGCCGAAGGCATGGTGGATCAGCAAGCAATGCGCTGGGCTTCCACTCGTCTCAAGGTTGAGGGTTTGATGAACGATGGGGACCGCTCCATGGCACGCGGCGATTACGCCGATGCTGAGTCGGCCTACACCACGGCTGCACAGGCATTGCGCATTTCGCCAAACGTGGCCAACGACAGCTTGAACACTTCCTTAGTTCAAGCGCGTTTAGATGCGGCAAAGGAAGCTCGTTACTCGCAAATGGAAGCTAAGCGCGCTGCTGAAACAGCCGCCTCTGAAGCCGACATTGCTGCCCAGGAAGAGGCCAATCGCGAGTACTTTGAAAACCGCATTCGCGTGCTGTTCGGTGAAGCCAACGATTCATTCACCTTTGGCTTCTACGACAAAGCCGTCGCCACCCTGGATCAGGTGCTAGAACTGGATCCAAGCAATGCCGACGCCCAAATGCTGCGCGATGTCGCCAACGAAGCATGGCACATGGATCGCCAGCAGAAGACTGCAAAAGCGTTCACTGAAGAGTGGCAGGCAGCCTTCCAAGAAATGCGCCAACTCGCTGTTCCTCCGAAGAGCTCGATGGAGTTCGATGTGGAGCACTGGAATAACTTCGTCAAGGACCGCAAGCCCATTGACGAACTCGTTGTCGTCAAAATCAAAGACCCAGAACGGGATGCGATTCAAGCTTTACTTGACTCTACTCCAATCGAAGCTCGCTTTGACAATCCGATTGAGGAAATCGCCGATGCTTTGGCCTCCTACACCAATGTCAACTTCGTAGTTTCTCGCGCCGTTCGCGAAGACATGGACGAAGACGCCAAGCAGGTCAATTTTGCATTCAACAAGCCGATGCCAGTTTCGCGCATCATGAAGCTGATTGAATCTCAAAGCGATAACCAGCTCAAGTTCGTCATTAAAAACGGCGCGGTCAATGTGCTGTCGGCCGAAGAGTCCAACTCTGGCCACGTGCTGCGCCAGTACGAAGTTCGCTCAATCATCCGCCCACTACCTGACTTCGATCTGCCGGAAATCACCATTGCTGGTTCGGGCGGCGTCGAGTTTGAGCCAGAACCAATCAACGAAGATCGCGAAGCGAACTTGTTGACCGAGGACACCTTGCTCACGATCTTGGGCGTAGACGACTGGGAAGAGCCAGCTTACGCGCAAATTCAAGAGGGTACGCTAATCGTGTACCACCAGCCAGAGCGTCAACAAAGCATTCGCGATGTCTTGGCCGACCTGCGCAAGTCGACCAACACGTCGGTGGAAATCAGCGTGCGCTTCATGAAGGTGGAAGACAGCTTCTTGCAGGACATCGGCATTGACTTCCGCGGTTTGGGCAAACAGTCGACGCAAGGAATTGATGGCGCTGGCACCAACGTTGCCTTCGACGACTTCGGTTCCGATCCGGGCTCCTCCGGTATTGGTAGTGATGGCTCCGCTGGTGTTTACTTCTCAGAAGCCGACGACAACCTGAACCTGTTGGGTCGTACCGAAAACCTTTACGACATGGGCCTGGGTCGCACTTCTGACTCCACCAACGACGGCGTTACCGCTGATGGTGGCTTGTCGGCTCAGTGGACTTTGCTGGACGATGCAGAAGTGCAGTTGATTCTGCGCGCAGTAGAAAAATCCAAGCGTTCTGAGGTCGTTACTGAGCCTAGTTTGATGGTTTACAACGCAACCCGCGCTACGCTGACCGTTGCCAACCAAGTTTCTTACGTCTCAGACTTCGACGTTGAAATTGCTCAGGCTGCTTCGATTGCTGCACCGATCGTGCGCGTGGTCATGGACGGCGTCTTCCTTGACGTCACCCCGGTGGTCAGCTCGGACCGTCGTTCGGTTTCCATCGACCTGCGTCCTACGGTTGCCACTCTGCGTCGCCCGATTCGTACTTTCCAAACTTCGCTGGGATCTGGTTCACCAGTCACCATCATGTTGCCGGAAATTGAGTTGCAGAAGATCCGCACGCGCACCACGGTGCCCGACGGCGGAACTGTTTTGGTCGGTGGTTTCAAAATCATTGAGCAGAACGATCAAGATTCTGGAGTGCCTTTCTTGAACCGCATTCCGATCCTGAGCTTCTTCTTCCAACGCCAAGGCACTTACGAGTCCTACCGTCGCTTGCTGATTCTGTTGACCGCGCGCATCATCATTCCCGATGAGTTGGCGCCGACCTCATCAGTCGCCAGCACCAACTGATCTAGGATCTGAGGCCGGGAGTCGAAACGCATTTTGTGCGTGGCTCCCGGCCTCCGCCGTTACCTTCCCCCCCAACCGTACTAACCTCCGGACCCATGCTTTTAACGGTCGGAATCCTTGCCTCCGCTGTCCTGTTCGCCCCGCAACAAGGTGAAGAAGGAAGCGCAGCCATTCAAAAAGACGCCGCCTTTGCTTTGGCCCTCACCAAGCAATTAGGCTTCAGCAGCTTTTCTGAAATGGTCATCGAAGATGCTTTGGAGCGAGCCTCCTCAGCCGATGACCGCAGCACCTTGCTGTTGGCTCGCTGCCAAGTCCTTGAAACGGTGGCCGTACGTCCCGGCACCCCTGAATCAGAGGTTGCAGCCTGGCAAAGCGCCGGCCAAGCCTATATTGATTTCATTGCCAGCTCTCCTTCCCAGAGCCAAGCCGTAACCGCACGCCTTCAATTAGGCTTTGTAGGTTTCCAGTATGGTGAAAAGCTGTATCACCAATTCGAAACAGCTCCACCGATGGACGCCGATCGCGCGGCAACGGTCGCCGAGGGTGAAAAGCTGTTTGAGGAATCCCTCAAATCGATCAACTGGGTGGTTAACTGGTGGCGGAATCTGGATGATCCAGACGTCCGCGAAGGCGCCAAATATTCGGTCTTCTTCCCTGCTTCCTTTTGTCGTGCCCTAACGTACCACTACTGGGGCATGATTTACCCGGCCAATTCGGTCGAGCGCGAGGACAACATTGCGCGCGCTTTGGAGTTCCTGGAAGAATTCGCGATCACCGCTGGCGAAAATACTCGTGCTGGCCTGCTGGCCTACAAGCACATGGGTGACGGTTACGTTGCGAAGGGCGATTTCGAAATGGCCAACGAGCTATACGATTACGTCATCGCAGAAGGCGTGCCGGACGGCACTGCCAACGATATGCCGCCCCAGGAGTTGGCAGGTCGCCGCAATGCCCAACAAGATGCTTATCTCGGCATAATGCAGATGTTGGTACCGGCTGGTCGTGGCAATGAATTCATGGCCATGGCGGACACTTTCCAGCAATGGATCATCGACAACAAAGTTGAAGTCAACGATTCTGGCTGGCGCGTGCTGATGGCAGTCGCTTCTCACTTAATCGATGAAGGCAATTTCGGTGACGCCATTACCATGCTCCAGCGCGTGGCTGCGGCCAATGAAGGCAAAATGTTACGCCTTGAGGCCGATGCACTCTTAGGTCGTGCAATTTCTGCCGCACCCCCAGGTGCACCCATCAACTTGGACGTGCTTTTTCAAGCTGGTCAAGGAGCCTACTACTCCAAGAACTTTGATGAAGCTGCGAAAAACTTACGCCTCTTGGTTGGCCGCTTGGATGGCAGCTCACAAGCCGATTCATTAGGCGCCCAGGCTTATTATTTCTTAGGTCGCGCTTTGGAAGATGATGACCTGAGCTTGGAAGCGGCCATTGCCTATAGCACCGGCTACGAGCTGTTCCCAGATGACGATGAGTATGCGGAAAAACTGGCGGCCAAATGGACCAATTTGGCTGAACGCTTCCGCAACGCTGTACCTGGCGACAACTACCTCGATAGCTTTTACGACGAGTCACTGGATGCACTTAAGGCATCTTCCGGCGGTGGTGCCCCACACGTCGCGATGCTGCGCTCGGCAGATTCGGATTACGCTTTGGCCAAAACAATAGCCCGCAAAGCGCGCAACAAGCCGGCAAGTTCGCCTGCAGCGAAAGAAGCGATTGCCGCATACGATAAGGCCATCCTGGCCTACCGACGCGTCGACAAAGGCACCGACAGCTACGAAAAAGCTTTTGTGCAGATCGGCCTGTGCGAATTCAATAAATTCGCCTGGGACGCGATGGCCGCGGAGCGAGCAATTGAGATCTTTGAAGATTACTTGACGGTATTCACCCAAGATCAAAACTTCTTGCCGACTACGCCAAAGGGCAAAA
>JACNIZ010000006.1 GCA_014382805.1 Planctomycetota bacterium | reverse complement strand
CACTTTTCCGCCCTTGCTTTACAACGTGCAAAATTTGGTGGCTGGGCAGCAGGCTACTTTTTCGGTTACAGGGGCGCAGTCCACATCGCTCCTCATTTTGGCTTATTCCACCACTGGTGGGGGACCTTCAAACACGATTTTCGGCCTAGCCCAAATGAGTGATCCTATTTTCCAAATCGGTCGCTACAGTCCCGATGGGGCCGGCAATATCAGCTTGATGCTCAACATACCGCCCAATTCGGTGGGCATTCCACTTTGGACTCAGGCTTTGGAAATAACTAACTACGGCGCAGGGATTTTCTCAAATGCGTTGGCTTTGGTCGTCCAATAGCCGAATCCAATCCTTTACTCGGCCATAGCATCCTGCCGATAGGGATGTGCCTTGGCCTGGGATTTCCTGAACTGGGCGGCGTCCTTATTCTGGTAGGGGCCCCTGGGTAAGCGTTGCAACCATCCATGAATCGCGGTCTCCTGATTAGCCTCCTTGTGCTCACGATTGCAGCTATAGCTGCAGTCCTTTTTTACCCGTCGGATGATCCGGGGTTGTTTGAGCACACCAATTCAGAGTCCCCGAATACGGGCAATGGCGGCCCTAGCAGTGCGGCCTTACAAAATGGCGGCACGCGGGTGGCCTCGAACGATAGTTCCGATGCCATTTCCATTTTGGAATCGGATCCAACCACGATTTTGGGCCAAGTGACTAGCGCAAGCGACGGCAAGCCGGTTCCATTGGCTAGGTTGTGTTACGCCCACCGCCAGTTTGGGGGCGCAAACGTGGGTTGGAGTCCGCAAGCAGTGCAAACCATCGGGATAGCCTGCGATGCTAAGGGCCGCTTCCGGATGCCTTCGGCAGGCTCCGAGCTTAGCCTTCAAATCATGGTTTGGGCTCCAGGTTATTCTTTGCAAAGGGTGCCGGGATTGAAGCTGGGCGAGGTCATCGAAATTGTCCTTAAGCCGTCCGTAAACGTGCATGGAACGGTATTCAACCCGCAAGGAAATCCCAGCCCAGGCGTAGTGGTGGAGTTGTTTGATCCAACCCACAAACTTGATGGTTACCCGGTGCAAGGGCGCACCGATGCTGAGGGCAAATTTGATATCCCAGCATCCTTGGCAAATGGAGCCAGTTTGCGCGTGCGGTCGGCTGCCGGCAGTTGCTTGATCGAGGGTGGCATCGATGTTGCTCCGAACATGAAATCGATTCGGGTCGAACTTGGCGGCAGGCTGTCTCTAGCTGGCATGGTGAACGATTCGGCCGGGCGCGCTGTGGCTGGTGCTCACATCAAAATAAGCAAGGTTGGCGAACGGTTGGAGATCGGTGCCGATAGCAATAACAAAGGCGAGGTCGAGCTATTCGGTTTAGGGGGTGGAGAATGGCGTGGAGAGGTTTCCGCGGAAGGCTTTGCTAGCCAGGACTTTGAATTGACTCTCACCGAGGGCACTCCAACCACCCATAACTGGACCATTCTTCGCAATAGCAGCTTGCGGGTCAATGTGAGCGACGGCAAGAGCAGGCCACTACCCGGGGCCTATATCCAGTTGCTACCCAATCCAACCGGCGATCACGCCAAAATGCGTTTCCCATTGAGCTTGACCGACAGCGAAGGCATTGCCATTTTTGCTCAAGTCCCCCCAGGTAATTATGTGGTAGGACCAGAAAACTCACCAGGCATGGGAGCCTCGGTGTTGTTCGAAAAAGAGGGCAAGGCCGGCGGTAAAGGAACCGCCCATTTTTCTTCTCTCGTGGATGTAGCGCCTGGCCAGGAAACTGTGGTTTCTTTAGTACTCAAACGGCATGGAGTGCTAACCGTCCAGGTGGTACGCAATGGCCAACCGGTGGTCGGTGCACGGGCCTTTTTGGTTGAACCAGGCAAGGTGCCGCCCAAGCGCCGTGAGGCGAATGACTTCAGTGATTTGCAAGGCAACCTATCGTTCCCAGCTGTTTGGATGGGGGACTATCAATTAGAGGTTCAAGGTTCGCCATCAGAGATCGCAAGCAGCCAACCGATTTCTTGTGGTCGTGGGGTCAACCAATTCACCTTTGAATTGCCCGACGGAATCGTCACTGGATTAGTTCAAGATAGCCAGGGTGCTTTGGCAAATGTGCAAATCATGGGTGCAGCCAAAGGGAAAAAATATCTCTCCATGGGCTCGACCGACGCCAACGGTAACTTTGAGCTCGCCGGTTTTGAGGTCGGCGTTTATCAACTGCGGATTGAAGCGGCAGGGCATACCGCTTGGGAAAACTTAGAGCTGCATCACAACGGCGCGGCGGTGAAACTTGGCACCATTGAGCTCGCTCATGCCCATGCCTTAAAAGGGACGGTGACCGGATTGAAGCCGAATCCCAACGATTTTATCGGCCCTGTGATCACCGCAACCGATGCTACTGGCAAGTCGTTGGCAACGCTACCGCTGAATACTAATGGCAGCTACTCCATGACTGGATTACCGGGTGGCAACATCACTTTGAAAGTGCTTTCCTCCGGCCGCGAGCTCTACACCAAGACGGTGAGCATTCCGCAAAAGAACGGAATTCTGAACATAGATATTTAGACTAGCTAGCAAGGCTAACAGGAATAGGCTCTCTTCGGCTAAACTCCAGGGACGCATGTGCCCATTTCTCCCCGCCCCTGCGGCCATTTGGCTGGCTGCC
>JACNIZ010000004.1 GCA_014382805.1 Planctomycetota bacterium | reverse complement strand
GAATAAACCCAGCCAGAGCACCACTAGGGCGGCCGGGGGCATCGCTTAAGCCGAGAATGGAGAAAAACGCAGGGAAGGAAAGGGCATTCCCATCGAGTACGAGTAAGGGCGGTGGGGGGGATTCGCTCATTACCCTATGAATTAAATAATGGCAAAACCGCCAATCAGAAGCACTGTGAAAAGGATGGCGAGCAAGTCGAACCACTTCTCCATCCAAGCCACAATGGGGGTACCGAAAAAGCGCAGCAAGATGCCTTCGAGGTAAAAGCGGAAACCGCGACCCACAAAACAAGCGCCGACAAAAGCGGCAAAGCCAATATCAGCGCCGGTGCTTACCATCATGCCGGTGGCAATGGTGAATACCTTGAATGGTATCGGAGTAATCGCCGCAATCAACAACGCGAACAATCCATATTCGTCGAACATGTCGCGAATCTTGACCATCACTTCTTCACCATCATAAAAATGCACCAGCGGCTCGCCGACGACGTCCCATAAAAACATGCCAATTGCCCAACCCAGCATGGCGCCCAATACCGACGCCACCGTGGTTACCGTTGCAAAGCGAATCGCCTTTTGGGGATGCGCCGCACCCATGACCATTAACAGTGGGTCAGGCGGAATCGGGAAAAAACTGGCTTCAGCAAAGCTGATCCCGAACAGCGCGCGTTCGGCGTTTGGCTGGTCTGCATAGTGCATCATCCAGTCGTAGGCACTGCGCATCCATGCCAAAGGATTCCACTTACTGCGTTTACGAGCAGGCGGCTGCGTTTCTGCGTCAGGCGCAGCTTGCTGGGTTGGTTCGGGCGAGGAATCGGTCACGGAGTATCGTTTTTGGCAACGGAACGGATATCGCGGATGGTCCATTCCACCCGCCGTGGGCCGCGGAAACTATTGATGTTGGCTTCGAAGACCACGTCCACCGTGGTTTCGGCGGCGAGGTGGCTGAGGCGCTCCGCCATCGACCATCCCAATGCACGAATCACGTAGCCATTCTTTTCTAAGCGCAGTGCGACGTGACGGCCGTCGGCGCCGAGCGGGCTGGGCTGGGCGCACAAGGTTGTCTGGGTGCATAAAAACAGTGGACTCTTGAAGCCGCTGCCGAAGGGCTCGAGCAAATTAAATTCGTCGACGGTGGCGAGGTTGAGTTCTTGCGGCTGCACTTCGGCGTCAATGCAAAGTTCAGGTTGCGGTGGCGCCGGTAGCTTGGCAGCGGCGCTGCTTAAGGCCTCGGCGAGGGCGTCGACGTTGGCTGGGTCAAAGTGGAAGCCAGCCGCTTGGGCATGGCCGCCATAGCCGTGCAAATAGGGGCTGACTTGATCCATGAGTTTGACCAAATGCACGCCCTCGGGACCGCGCCCACTACCACGGGCGACGCCAGGTTCACATTCAGCCCACAGCAAAGTTGGCAAGCCGCTATCCTCGTGAAAACGCGCCGCGACGATGCCCAGCACGCCAAAGGCGGCCTCGCTTTCCCCAGCGAACAATACATGTTCACCGCGTTGGCGTTGCGCTTCTACCTGCGGTGCTAACGCTGCCTGTTGCCGATGCTGAACGTCTTGGCGTTCGCGGTTCAGCCCTTGCAGCTGCTCCGCGAGTTGAGCGGCACGGGCCGGTTCAGTGCAACTAAGCAATTCAAAAGCCAATTCGGTGCGGCCCATGCGGCCGGCGGCGTTGAGGTGCGGGGCAATCCGGAAACCGATGTCGGACGCCGTCGGCGATTGTAGTTTCAGCAACTTGCACAATGCGCTCAAGCCAGCAAAAGTAGACGTCGGCAGAACTTCTAGGCCGCGTCGCACGATGGCGCGGTTGGGTCCCTTCAGTGGCATGCTATCGGCGATGGTGGCAATGGCAGCGAAAGCTAGGCTTTGCAGTAAAAAACGGCGTTGATGTTCGGGCAGCTGTCCGTCGCCATTGAGGTGGCGGAGTAAGCCCCATGCCAATAAATACGCTACGCCAGCGCCACAAAAGTAGGGGAACAACTCGTCCTCTTTGGGTGCCATCCACGGGTTGACCAAGGCTGTGCACGGTGGCAATTCTTTGCCAGGGAGGTGGTGATCGACGACGATGACCTGCACGCCCAACTCTGCCAACTCGGTTAAAGGCGCGACGGCAGTGGTGCCGTTATCCACCGCAATGACCAGCTTGGCGCCGATTTTGGCAATATGGTTGAGCGAATTTTGACCGAAGGAATAGCCGTCTCGTACCCGATCGGGCAGAAATACATGCACGTCGGCGCCAAGCATGGTGAGCAGGTGCATGAGCAGGGTCGAGCCGCAGATTCCATCGACGTCGTAATCGCCGTGAATCAAGATCGGTCCGGATTTTTCATCCTGCAAATGTTGCTGAATGGCATCCACCGCTGCTTGGAACCCGGGCAATCGGGTCGGATCCGGCAAACTTTGCAGTGTCGGTTTGAGGATTTCAGCGCCCTCGCCAGGGCTTTCCAGGCCGCGATTGACCAGCAGCTGCGCGGTTACAGATTGCAAGCGCAGCTCACTTGCCAACCGATCTCTAAGGGCTGGGGCTTCCGGTTGGATTTTCCACCGGTATAGGGAGGCCAGAACGGTTTGCGGCACGGTTTGATTCTACGGTGGCGGTGGGGCGGCCTGCTAGGATGCCGAGCGTGAGCAAAACTACGCCGTTCCCGCGCATTCCACC
>JACNIZ010000219.1 GCA_014382805.1 Planctomycetota bacterium | reverse complement strand
CTGGTGGCGGTCTTGCCGCTAACCTTTGCCACCAACGCCTCCCCCTTGGCGGTTCTGGCTTCCACCAAAGTTTCGCCGCCGGGCAACAGGGTCAGCAGTACATCGTGCTCAGTGCAGTCGTCGCCAGTGGCAGTGCCCATGCACCCAGCAAACACATTTTTCGACGCCGTCTGCACGTCACTAACGACAATAGTAGCGCGCTCCCTATAGGCAAAAAAATGCTCGTCGCGATGGTCCTTGGCGAAAGTTTTGTCCATTTGACGAATGCCGACCATGTCATAAGGATGGACTCCCAATATCACGAAGCTATCTTCGTTCATGACACTTTCAAACACGCCATCGCGAGTGAAAGTCAGCAATACTTCTTGCTGTGGCTGCAAATATTTTTTTGGTGGCAAAATGCTGACGTCGTAATCGAGTCGCAAGTCGTCAGCGTGCTCTAAGCCATCGAAGGCGAACTGGTCGTCCTTGGCTTGTGGAGCATAGATGGTGTGTTTCTTGATCAGGAACTGCACCCAGGTTTTCAATTCACCCGAATCGACCTTCCGTATGTCCATTGCAATCCTCCGGACTAGGCTTGGCGAAACCCCTCGTTCTGCCGCTGGGAATTAACCTAAATTCGCTAATATATAAGGGTCGAAATCGAAAAGGATGATCCAAAAATGATGGCCGTCGGAATTTTCATGGTGGTGTTCGCCGCGTTTGTTGCGCGTGACGAATTCCTGGAGTTTTTAACGCCGAATTTTCTTCGTTCGGAGGTCAGCGAACCACGCTCAAAATCCGCAAAACGAGCCTTGTGGGCCTTGGTAGCCGTCGTTATTGGTGTGATTTTGACCGCGTGGGGGTTTTACCGCGACTATTGGCCGCAAGCCGAGGAATAGGGCAGCTAGTCAGGAACGGCACCCCGCGCACCGCATGCAATTTCGCTGGGATTATTGCTGCAGTGGGTTATCTTGATTTAGGGGTAATCGACCATGGAATCCGACTACGTAGATACGCTCCTTGCCCACCCGTTTTTTAAGGGCATGGATTTGGAACATGTAAGCACCATTGCCGAATGCGGCTCAGACGGTGAATACCAGACTGGCGAGTATCTTTTTCATCAAGGCACAACTGCGGATCAGTTTTTCGTTCTGCTCGACGGTGCCGTTTCGCTGGAAATCCAACCCGGCGAGCAAGCCCCCATCGTGATTCAAACTCGTGGCGCTGGCAAAGTGCTGGGTTGGTCATGGATCTTCCCTGGCGAAGAATGGAAATTCAATGCGCGGGTAATTCGACCGGTCAAAGCGGTGGTGATCAACACCCCGTGCCTAAACGGTAAAATCGAAAAAGACGCCGAGTTGGGCTACGAACTGCTGCGACGCGTCGCCAAGGTGATGATGGATCGACTGCAAGCCACGCGCATGCAGGTCATGGACATTTACGCGCCTAGCCATTCGACGGCGCTGGACTGATCCCCACCGCCCAGCCTCCGCTTGGTAATTCAGGTTTGTTTAAAGCGCCTGGTGGCGCAGGGCGTTAGAAAACCCGACTAAGTTGCCATTGCTGAAGCAGGCGGCTTGGGTGTAATAGTCCCCGTTCAAATTTGGAATGGTGTAAGTCTGCGCGGTCCCGCCGACGGGATGGGGTATGGCGGTAAGTGGGTTGATTAATACGTTGCCGCCGAATGCGCTGATGGGTGAAATAGCGGGATTGGGTGAGCTAAATAGTTTCATGTGGGTGAAACCAATTGCCCCAGTGTCGGTCAAAGTGAAGGTGCAAGTGTTACCACTTTTGACCTCAAAGTCGACGTCGAGCAGACCGTTGTCGAAGGCTGTTGACGCGCCGCCGAGATCGTCGGCCCAATAGCGGTTGGTGTCGACGGGGCCGCCGAATAGTTGCAGGTAAAAGCCTTCGTGGGGCAAGCAGCCGAACCAATAGCAACCCATGAAGGTATTCGTATTCGTATCAAACCAGGTGAAGGAACAGGTTTGACCATATCCCCCATCTGCCAGCCAAGGACCCGTTTCGTCGTTGTGCCAGACTTGCCCCCAACCCATGGACCGTGTGCCGGTTGGATCGGAGGTCAAATTGCACTCCATTCCAACTAATTCGACGTCAACCGACCAACACGCCAAATTGCCATTTTGGGCTCCGGGCAGGGAAATGATCTCATAACTGCAGTCGGCAGTAGGCCAGTTCACTGGACCGGCGCAGTAAACGGATTCGTCATAAAAATTCATAGTGGCGGATACACCGTTTGGGTTGGTATCACTTGAGCAATAAATGAAGTGAATGCCGGTGACTTGTTCGCTGTGGTCGGTGCTCAAGTCATATAACTTATTGTTGTCGACCCATTCTTGGCCGATGCCGCCATAGCTGTAGTAATTCTGCAAGATCGCGTTGTTGACCACGAAACGAGTGCCAGCGGTGCGACCGTTGGTGCCTTGCGAAATCAAACCATATCCAGGGCTGAAGGTTCCGGCGTATTGCGGGGGCGCGGCTTTATGCAAAGTTGCGCTGGCGTCGAATTTGGCAGTTTGAGCACATAAACTCGCTGCCGGAGCTAGCGTCGCAAGCAAAATTGAGCAGAAAAGGCTTTTCATACCTAAACAACGTTACCAGACGCCTTCGGAAGTTGTCAATAACTTTGAGACACCCATTGGTTTTAATTAGTGAGTAATTCC
>JACNIZ010000286.1 GCA_014382805.1 Planctomycetota bacterium | reverse complement strand
GCGCTGTCAAAGCAATGATACGCACGTCTACCCCATGCGGCATAGAGCGAATGATTTGGGTCGCCTCGAAACCATCGAGGCCTGGCATTTGAATATCCATGAAAATGATGTCAAAGTTATCCACGCTGAAGACATCGATGGCTTGCTGACCGCTGGCCGCCACCTCTACCTCACAGCCAAACTTGGTCAAAAACGCCCTTGCCACTTTAAGGTTCACCGCGTGGTCATCTACCACCAAAGCACGCAAACCTTGGCCGGGTAATTCGTCGCCGCTAGACTGGCGCTGCTTGCCCTTGGGTTTGTGCAACCCTGGGCTAAGAGTACTGGGAGGCAAGTGCAATGAAAATGAAAACGTCGAACCTACGCCTTCGGCGCTTTTTACCTCAATCATTCCACCCATGCCCTCCACTAACCGTTTTACGATCGCCAAGCCTAAGCCGGTGCCACCATAATTTCGCGACGTAGTGCAGTCGGCTTGTACGAATTCTCCGAAGATGGCGTCGAGGCGGTCTTCAGGAATACCCACGCCGGAATCTGCTATTTCAAATTGATATACGTCTGGAGTTTCGGTCATGGAAACTCGTAGCGCCACCAAACCGTCGTTGGTGAACTTGTTGGCGTTGCTCAATAGGTTGATAAGTACCTGACTGATGCGAACGGAATCGCCGCGATAACAACCATTCATGCGCGGGTCCCAATCTAAGCGCAGACTGTTGTGGTTTTCGTCGGCTTTTTCTTTGAACAATTGCAATACGTCGGTGGCCAATTTTTTTAGATCAAAGTCTTCTTCACAAAATTCAAGCTGGCCGGATTCAACTTTTGAAAGGTCCAGAATGTCGTTCAAAATCGCCAACAAACTAGAAGCGGAACTCAGAGCTGTTTCTACACGATCGGCTTGCTCGTCACTTAACTCAGAATCCGCTAGACATTCAAGCATGCCGAATACACCATTCATAGGGGTGCGAATTTCATGGCTCATTCGTGCCAAAAATTCGGATTTCATGCGGTTGAGCTCCACTTCGTGATCTAATCGTTTGCGTCGAACCAGTTCCCGCGAGTGCCAATATTGGTGGGCAAGCATCGTTAAAAAAATCGCCAGCCCTGCAATCATTCCAAAAACGGTCAATGCATGGCGAGTGGCCCAAATTGGCTCATAAGCCTCTTTTTCATCTACCTCAACTACCATTCCCATTTGGATATCCTCGTTCCACTCCCACGCTCCAACTACCGATTCACCGCGGTAGTTGAGGTACGGTGCCATCGTC
This sequence comes from Planctomycetota bacterium, assembly GCA_014382805.1. Classification (GTDB taxonomy): domain Bacteria; phylum Planctomycetota; class UBA1135; order UBA1135; family UBA1135; genus JACNIZ01. Next base: position 11,938 of record JACNIZ010000286.1, on the reverse strand, counting down.
GAAATTCGCGACGCCACTCCCAAGCGCTTGGAGTTAATCAGCGGCTGCAAAATGATTCGCCGCTGCGCAGGAGACAATCCAACCGCGGTAAAAAAACTGATCACTTTGCCGTCGGCTCTTTCGTGGTAGTTGTTTAAAAATCGCCGGTGCGAAGCAATTTCCCCCTTGCCGTTGAACAAAATGGTTTCGCCATTGTGGCCTGGCCGCGAACGTTCCAATAATGGAAACATGGTGTTATAAGGATTGACGCGAACCAGCAAAACTGCGATCACTTTTCCAGTTTCATCTTTTATTCCGCTGCCGCATAACATGGTCGCTCGCCCTTCTGCCAAGCGTCCATCCTCCAGAGCGAGCTCGACATTGGCGCGCATCAACGGACTGCAAAAGGTCCCCCCTTTCCAGGCTTGATCTAAAAAATCACTAGTTTCGGCCAGCATGTCAGCGATACCCCAATCCCCAGTTTCGTTGGAAGCTAGGCTGACGTTTTTCGCCCCAATGACAGAAAAACCTTCATAAAAATGGCCGCCACTGACCTCGTCGTACCACTTGCGGATTTTTTCCAATCCGCCAGATTGCGACGCCCCGCTCTCCTGCGCATCATTCACCAGTTGCTTGACCGCAGCTCGAACGTCGGCAGTGCTGGCCCAATATTCCAATGCGTGCAGCTCTTCGTTTTTCCAGACTCGCAGCGCCTCGCTGGTTGTATTGCGCAAGGCTTGTAGAAATTCCTGACCATTTTGGACCTGGATGTTCTCAACCCAATCGCTGGTCTGCTTGGTTGCGGTCCCAATAAGCATGACTGCAAACAGGGAAGCCGAAATTAGCAATAACCGCCTAGGGGGGCGCGATTTATTCATGGCTGACCCCCCTGTATCGGACTCAAATTCTAAAACTTGAGCAATCTAACCTCCTCATTTTTCGCGGTCGCCTGTGCTGGCCTTTTTCATGGCTTCCTTAACTTTCAACAATTTCGCCGACGCCTGCTCCCGGGTCATTTCCCCTGCCGCAACCGCTTTCCGGACCTGCTGCATCACCAATTCGTACTCCATTTTCATATCCTTTGCCCTCAGTGCGGCCTCTCTGTCCTCTAGTAGACGCAGTCTTTCTACCCTGGGTTCGAGTTGCCGATAATCATCCTGAGCAGCCATCTCCGCTTCAATATCCGCTAGCTTCTGACGTAGTTCCATCAGCTCACCTCGTCCTTCTTCTGCTGAAATGTTGCCACTCTTCACGGCCTCTTGTATTTTTTGGGCTGCTACGTCGAAACGCTGATTGATTGCGTTGATTAGATCTTTTTGCTCATTCTGTTGATCGTACATTCTTTGCCGCAATGCATCCAAGCGGGCACGAGCGTCCTCATTTGAAATCCGGCCAGCATCCATCTCCGCTGCCAGCTGATCTACAACATTGCCGTACTCACCACGAGTCGCGATAATCTCCAAACGATCAGGTTCACTAACACCTTGCTTCGCCCTCGCCATTTCCTTCTTGAGGGTCTCCATATTTTTCAGACCCTCTTCCTTGGAAATCTGGCCAGAGGCGACGCCATCTTTGATGCGCTGCGCTGCAGCATGGAAATGTTGGGTCAGAACCTCTTTTTCGGCAGCTTCGTCTTTGCGCAATTGGTCCAAGTTGTGACGTAGCTCAGCATTCACGCGATTACTATCTTCCTGATACCGTTTCATTTCCTCCTTCATTGCGCGCAACTTAGCCTGCCCTTCCTGTTTGGAAACTTTGCCTGAAGCTATTGCGTTTTGAATTTCCTGAGCCGCTAGATCAAAACGGTCGGTTAATGCTGTGTCCCGATCGTTGTACACAGCTTTGCGCTCTGCCAATGCTTGAGCCAGTTTTCGCGAGTACTTGTGAACTAATTTGGCTTGATCATCGGTTAGTCCAAGCTCTCGTAGATGAGCATAAATTGGACGCACATATTCCTCTCTTTGGACACCCCACATTAAGCGCATCATGGCGCCCATTACCGGATCCAAAAGCTCACGTTTTATGCCGCTTTCGTGCAAAGCCATCAAAACTTTTTTGTAGATTTCGTTGGATACGCCTGCGCGGTAAAATTGATCCACCATCTCTGGCTTACCCAGATTCACCACATCCCAGCGCTCCCTAACCGCGTTGACTTTATATGTTTTGGCGGTAGCCATTGTTTCAGAAAATCGTGCTTCTGCCAAAGCCCCCATCATTCTCGCGGCTTGCGACTCGGTTAATTCACCAGCTTTTACCGCGGCAATTAATCGGGCGGTGACAGCGTTGACGTCCGGTTCTTGAGCATGGGCGACGCCGATGGGCAACAGCACAACTGCGCAAAACAAAATGGCCGCGGTCATCCACCGAGGAGTGGCTTGCAATGAAGTTTTCGAGATGATCATTTTGAGTCTTCTTTCCAAGACGCCGCCATTGTTGATTTCACTAGCCATCGCCGGCGGGCGTTGCAATGGCGCAAGCAAGAACTCGACCGCGTTCAACAGCGAGTTAGCGTAAGTTTTGGGGTTGGGGCGCAAGCTGGCCATGACCAACGCGTCGCAACAGATTTCTTCGTTGACGCGCAAATGTTGGCGCGCCATCCAAGTAACAGGGTTCCACCAAAATGCGATGCAAGAAATCCATTCCAGCCACCGCACCCAATGATCGCGCCGACGTACATGGCCGACTTCATGGGCTAACAGCCAGCGCAGTTCATCTGCGGGCATTTCCTGCACCAGCTGCTGTGGTAGCACGATGCGTTCACGGCCGCCAATCCACCAAACCATCGGTGGAATTTGCGCATTTGCCAGCACGACTTGCGGAGTGTGCCTCAATCCTAAGCGCCGCGCCAGATCCGTTGCCGTCGCCGAAATTTTCGCTGATGCCGGTTGGCTGGCTGCTTTTAGCAATTGATTGAAACGAAAGACTCGCCAACAGGACCAGCCGAGGATAGCCAAGCTGCCTGTAATCCAAATGATGGCTAGAGTGTTCTTGAGCGGATCGATCCAAGCGTGGGTGGCGATTTTAGCTTTTGCATTTAGCGCACCCAAGGCGTCGGCTTGGAAGGCTGAAAAATCTGGATTGACAATGGCGGCAGCGGGATTGAGGGAGGTTGCTCTGTCTCCGTGGCCCGTTGCGTTGGCCAGGTGCGCGGCTTCGATTTGGGCTAGGATTTGCGCCTGCACCGTCGGTACTTCAACCAGGGGTAGGGTGAAGATGCTGGGTGTGACCAGTTTGACCAATACCAGCAGCCAAAGCAGGTGAGCCAATAACGGCTTTTGGGTTTTCTTCTGCACCGTCCATGCAACTGCCGCGAGCAGCATGGAAATGAATAAGTTGCTCAAGCCAAATCCAAGGAGAAGGTCAATCATGACTTGCTCCGTTTGCTTGAGTCGTCATTCAAAATATTTCGCAGACGATTGATTTCCTTACGCGAGATTTTTTTGTGATCAATAAGGTGAGTAATCAGCGGCGCCAACGAACCACCGGTCAACTGTTGGGCGAGGGATTCCAACTGCCCGCCGGCGTAAGCTTCGCGACTTATGAGCGCGTGGAAAATATGCACCGACAAAGTCCGGTCGCGACTGACGAATTCCTTTTCTTCCAAACGCTGCAATAAACGCTGCACCGTGCCGTGCTGAGCCTTGCTGGAATTCGGATAAAGCTGTTCACGCAATTGGCGCGCAGTGAGGCGATTTTGCTGCCACAAAAGCTCCATGACAGCAAGTTCGGCGTTAGCTAAGGATTTGATGGCCAATGGACTTGGGGTTGGGGTTGGGGTTCTTCAGCGCGTTCGAGCGCAGATGCCAACCGGGGATGGACTATTTACGACAGATCGTCGCAATAGTACGACAAGAAGTCGTCAGCGTCAAGCCCAGGCCAATTCATTGCGGCTAATTCGCTGCTTTGCCGCGAAAAAACAGGCGTTTGCGGTCGAAAGAACTGCCGTCTAGGTTTTTGAATAGGACTTCTAGTTCATACAGGTTGGCCCCATTCAGTACTCGTAAAACCAGTTCTACATGCGTTTTCAGTACATCGCCTGGGTCGTCCTTACTTAGCTTGGTAAGTAAATCCACGCTACCGCGATCGCGCCCCAGGCCTAAAGCCAAAACTGCGGCCAATTGCTCTTCGCCCCCACCCAATTCGGCCAAATCCAGCAAAAAGCTTCGTGCACCTGGGTCTGGAAGTACATGCCCCAATGCCAAGATCGCGTTCAATCTCACGCGCGCATCTTTGTCTTTCTGCGCCAGCTTGATCAGACTGCGGCCAGTGGTTTTGTCATTGCGACCGCAAGCTCCTAAAGCTCGCACCCACTCCGCCCGCACTGCGTCGTCACTCTCCTTTTTTAACCCATTTTTGGCAAGTGCAGCGCCGTCAGGATGGCCGATTTGTTCGATAGCTACTGCCACTTGTCCGCGAGTAGTAGCATTTGGCCGCGCTGCATACTTCTTCAATAATTCCAAAAATCGCGACGTAGACAAGTTGCCAATAATGCCTAAGGAACCATTAATAATTGGCCCTGCACGCGAGCCACCAATCTCCCAAAACCCGATTTGCTGCTCTACAAATTCCACCGCTTCATCAAAATCACTAAAGGTGATACGGCCGACGTCGCCCGCATCCGACCAGGCTAAAAAGCGCTTGTTCAGACGCTTAATCATCTCTTCCAATTCGGATTCCATCAAACCGCGACCCAAGGTGTCGTCGGCGGGAAGCTCGAATACCTCACCCAGCAAAAGGCGTCGCGGTGGGTGTGCACCGTCGATGGCAGGAGCAGCATCCTTGATCTCAGCCAAGCGAAATGCTTCCTGAAAACACCAACTGAATTCCTCCGCGCTCAACTCCCACGGGCACGACAAAAGAAGTTTGCCATCGCCATCAATCCATAAGTGCTGCGGCAAGGCAATCGCATCTTCTAGGTTTGGCGCCAACCATCGGTCCATGCACTCAACCAAGTTTTCATGGTGGTCCAGCTGCGAAGCTTTGCCGAAAGCAGGAAGCTTGCGTTTGGCATGGACCGGAACGGACCAGGCCGGCACGTTGAAGCTAAATTGAGTCTGCTTAACTAAACCAGATTGGCTAAACGCCGCTTTGCGGATTTGTTCGCTGCGCGCCTCGCCCACTGCCCCCATTGAAACAAAAACGATGCGGTTTTGGGCTTTGGCTTGCTCCAATGCGTCCTTCAGCAGTGGAGTCCAATCCACCTTGCCTTGAGCAGAACCTATAGTCGACGTCGCGAATACCGCGACGGACACCATGAAGGCGCAAATGGTGCGGCTAAATTGCACCCTTGAAGTCTATACCGAATTCGCCCTGAGGCGGCAGGTTTAGAGTGCCATGATTAAGAGAAACAGCGCCATGATCAGCGCCAGCACTCCCCAACTCAATGATTTGTCTGGTTCCATGGCTCCAGTCTACACCACTTTGGCCATCCAGTTACTCAGTCGCTGCGCGATATTCCTGCCAAATATTTTCGACGTCACCCCAGCCGCGGTGGATGAGTTGATTCTTACCTCGATGACGGATCCCAATACTAGGAAAAGAGTTAGCACCAAGTTGGTGGCGTTGGTGGAAATCCTTTTCCAGCAATTGTTGAGTCGCCGACTGATTGAGGTCAAGCTGGAATTGTTCGCGATCCATACCCAGCTCAGCCGCAAGATCAGCCAGCGTGCTCGCGTCTGACGGATTTTTTGCTTGCAGGTAATAAGCCTTTTGAATGGCGTCAAACATTTGACTCTCTAAATTTTGCAGCCGCGCCAAGATCACCGCGCGGCATGCCGGATAGGTCGATCGCCGCGGTTGGCATTGGGTCCAAAAATCAAAGTTAAACTCGACCCCGCTGGCCGCCCGCACGTCGCGCCAAGCTTGCTGCACATACTGCCTCATTTCGTTTGCCATAGGCTCGTCCGAATCCGCAGCCAGCCCACCCAAAACGATTTGCACGGGCACGTCGGGTAAGCGGTTCGTCAGCTCTTTGAGCACCGGCGCAAAACCCCAGCACCATGAGCACATCGGATCGGCGACATAATAAAGAGTGGTGGCGTTGGTCATGGCGACTACAAGTCTAAACACGCTTTGATCCTGTCCTATAGAGTAGGTTGATGTTGCTCACCCTGCTCCGACGCCTGATCAAAGGTACTCCCAAGATGCTAGAAGTTGGTTCCCCGTGTCCAGAATTCAGTGTCGTCGACAGCGATGGCAATACCGTCACCAGTGCTGACTTGGTCGGCAAACGCACGGTGCTGTGGTTTTACCCGCGCGCCAGCACGCCTGGATGAACTCAACAAGGCAATGGATTCCGTGATCGAATCCAAGAATTTGAAAAGGCCGGGATTTGGGTTTATGGCGTGTCGGTGGACTCACGGGAGGCCAACGCCAAGTTCAAGCTCAAGCAAGAGTTTCCCTTTCCCCTGCTATGCGACGTCGATCGCAAGCTAAGCCTGGCCTTTGGAGCTGTTGGACATGCTAAGGATAGTTTTGCAAATCGCTATACCTTCGTGATCGGGACCGACGGCAAGGTCGAAAAGGCCATTGATACTAAAAATCCCGCCAACCAAGCCGAAGCCTTGTTGGCGGGTTTTTAAGCTGGCACGCATCAAGCGACGCCCGCCAGCGCGTATTCCTTAAGGAAGAATCTCGAGGTTAACTGGGTTGGTGGTGTAATCCGCAACCGAACCTGGCGACGTCGCGCAGGCGAAGGAAACGAACTGGCCTACCAAGCTACCTGGAATCATGCCCGGAGTGACTTGAACGGTTGCACTGCCGAAGCCGGCGCCATCTAATGAGCCGCGGTTGTTTTGGAAGATCGGGCCATTGGTTTGGGCCATGATCAAGTTGAACAACCAGTCCTGGTTAATCGGCATTACGATGCCCCCTGGCAGAGTCGTGCCCGGCTCGTTACCCGACGCCGAACCCAGCAGCCAGTAGTTGTGACCAGCGCGAGCAGCGGTGCCTTCGATGGTGAAGTTGACGGTGCCACCAGTGGCTGCGCCCAGCTTGTAAATGTCGGCGCGCAATGGTGCGTAAGTTTTCAGCATCTCGGCGACGTCGATGCGACCAGCGCCAAATTGGTTATCCAGCCCAGGTGGGCCGAAGTCGACCGAAGTCGCCATCAATGCGGCTTTGCATTCAGCCACACTCAAGTCTGGGCGGATCGAGCGCAAAATTGCCGCAGCACCAGCGACGTGTGGAGTCGCCATCGAGGTACCGGACAGAGTGGTGTAACCGCTGCAAGGATAAGTCGACAAAGTGTCTACGCCAGGAGCGCTGACGTCGGGCTTATTCAATCCCGGTGGGTGCGGGTGATCGTTGTATGGCGGCACGTCTGCCCACTGCACTGGACCGACTGAACTAAACGAAGCAATGTTGTCACTGCAATCGGTCGCGCCTACGGTGGTCACGTCGGGTACATCGCCCGGCGTGCGCACACTTTGAATGCCGTACCAGCTGCCTTCGTTACCAGCGGCAATGACCATCATGACGCCACTTGCTTGAGTATTGTCACAATTGGCGCGCCAAGTTGCGCGGTCTGGCAACCAGCCATACCACCAACCGAGGCTCATCGAAATGACGTCGGCGTCCATCAGCATCGCGTACTCCATGCCTTGCCAAACTTCGATTTCGTGGGTGATCAAAGTCGAGGTACGCACCGGCATGACTTTGGCGCCAGGCGCGGTGCCTACTTCGGAACCGTCAGTGCCGTCGCCGACTACGGTGCCGGATGTGTGAGTTCCGTGATAACCGTGGTCCATTGGGTTGTTCGGCGTACCCGTGGTGTGGTCAAAAGCCCAACCAATGAGATCGTCGACGTAACCGTTGCCGTCGTCGTCGATGCCGTTCATGTCGTCAGCATCCCATGTGACGCCATCGCCATCGAGGTCTTCACCGGGGTTCACCCAAATGTTATTGACCAGGTCTGGGTGGGTATAGCACGTGCCGGTATCAATGACCGCAATCACCGAGCCCTGCCCTTTTGCGTTCATTCGCTTCCACCCCCAGGGCGAATTAATCGTGTTTTGATCGCACGTCGAACCGCGGCCGGTGCCGGAATCAAGCAGAACTCCTTCGCGCGGAGGATCGTAATGCACATAATTGACCTCGGGCAGCGCCGCCAATTCCAAAATCACTTCCGGCGTAGTCGTCACCCCGACGACGTTAGTCAGCCAAAGCGCAGCAATTTGATCCGCGTTGCCTTCGGCATATTGCGCGCTGATGATTTTCAACGCAGCGGCTTGTTCGGGCTGGCAAATTTCCAGCGATTTCTGACGCAACGCCTTGGGCAATTCTTCGTCGCTGATTTTGCCGAAACCAGCTTTCAGCACTTCAAAGTTCGGTTGCGTCTTAAAAATAAGGTCGACGTGAATCATCTTGTCAGATGGGCCGTCGGCAACCAGGTTTTGTAATTCAGTTTCACGCAGCTTGGCAAATTGCGGCAACGTGCGAGCGTCGGCAGCCTGCATACAAAGCAAGCCCGGCGCCGCGAGGATGGCGGTAGTAAGGAACATGTTGTTTCTTTGGGAGAAGGGAGGGATGAAAACCCTAGGGGTAAGAGGCAGAGTAGCAGATGAATTTGCATAGGTGACAGGTTCATTAATTCCATTACTTTCGACCTATTTACGTAAAACCATTGCATTGTTTTTATCATAATTGGTAAATTCCATGGTATTATCACTAGACAAAAATGCCCCTAAACCGATTCGCAAAAACTCGTTTAGATGCCTGGTTTAAGCACCAAAGGCGCAAGCCCCTAATACTCAGAGGTGCTCGTCAGACCGGTAAATCTACTTCAATAAGGCAGTTAGGTCAATCAGCTAAGTTTTTCATTGAAATCAACCTGGAAAACCACCTGGACCTAGAATTAGTAAAAACTTGTCACTCAGCAACTGATCTGTGTGAGCGACTGCAACAAAAGTACGGGCTCAGCAACCTGCCCCCTGACACCTTGCTTTTTCTTGACGAAATTCAAGAACATCCTCCTGCACTTACCTGGCTGCGCTTTTTTCACGAAAACCACCCAGAAATCGCGGTCGTTGCGGCCGGTTCATTGATGGAGGTTCGTCTTCGCGACTCCCACTTGCCCTTCCCGGTGGGCCGAGTCGAATTTATGCGGCTTGAGCCCCTGTCATTTTTCGAATTCCTCGAGGCAACCAATGGTGGACGAATCGCTAGCGACCTGCGCGGTGAGTTTTCGAACCCAAACGGGATTCCAACTGGCTTGCATCAGCTGGCGACCGAACGCCTGCGCCATTTTTTGCTTGTAGGCGGGATGCCAGAGGCGGTGTCGGTTTGGGCGGAAACCGAGAACTTTAATGAAGTCTCAAAAGTTCACCACGATTTAGTCCAGGCGTATTTTGAAGATTTGTTGAAGTATGGATTGAGAACTGGCACATCCGCTTTGCGATCCGTTTTACTAGCCGCACCCAACTTGTATGGCAGTCGATTCAAAAATCGGAACTTGGTTTCAGGCCTGAAGGACCGGGCACTAGCCGAGGCCATCGAATTGTTAGAACTTGCAATGGTGATCCACCGCGCAGTCCCGACCTACTCTCAACAACTACCCTTGATTCCACGAGCAAAAGCCGCTCACAAATTGATTCCCTTGGACGTTGGATTGGCCTTGTCGCAGCTTGGAGTTCGTGCCGAGCAGCTACTAGACCTGCCTGTTGAATCTTTGCTAAATGGCCGAATTGCCGAAATGTTCGTGGGGTTGCAATTATTGGGTACATCAACAAACGGTCCGCGCAATCTCTACTTTTGGACGCGCGAATACAAAGGTGGCCGTGCCGCGGAAGTAGATTATTTAGTCTCTACCGCAGAAGGAATCTTGCCGGTCGAAGTCAAAGCCGGCAAGACAGGCAGCTTGAAGTCGCTACATCAATACCTGGCAGCATCAGGCGGCTCATTCGGCTATAGACTTGCTTCAGGAGCTGGAGGAGTGGAAGATTTGAAAGTAAAAATCACTCAGGGGCGAACAATTCTATATCGGTTAAAAAGCCTTCCACTTTACATGGCAGAACTTATTCCAGTTTCACCTACCGGGTAAGATGCCGGCGAGTACCGCCTCAAGGGAAGCTGCCTCTGGGTCGGATTAGGAATCAAGCCAATTTAATACCGACAGAGCCATGCCGTGCATCGCGTCGTCGGAAAATACGTGGTCGGAGCCGGTCAAGGTGGTGAGTTGGGAATTGGGCAGAGCTTGCTCGGCGATCTGCAGGCTCTCTTGGATAGGGACGACGTCGTCGTGGGTGCCGTGCACGAGCAACCAAGGCACGGTAATGGTTTTGGTCAACGGCAGCACCGTATCGATTTGACGCATGTCATCAAGGAAAGTTTGCGACAGTGGGCATTCTGGCTTTTCCCACATGCAGTCAACACCGGCTTGCAAATCACCAAATTTGCGTTGTGCAAAGTTGCCGGTATGGACCATGCCTGCGAGTGAAATCAGGCGTTTGATGCGCGCATTTTGACTCGCACAGATCACGCCGACGGCAGCGCCCATGGAATGACCGACGAAGGTCACGTGCCAATTTTCGCATGCGTTTAGCACCGCGTTTAGATCCGCCACTTCTTTGCTCGGACAGGAATCTTCAAAGCGCCCTTGCGAGTCGCCATTGCCGGAAAAAGAAAAACGCAAGGTGGCGAAGCCCGCCGCATTCAACACTGACGCCAACATCACCGCCCATTCGCGATCTTTGTTGCCGGTCACGCCGTGGCCAATGACCACCAGTTCGGCTTGACCCTCAACAACACGTGGCGGCCGACGGGTGACGTTGGCTGCGGCGTATGAGCAGTCGAGGATTTCGCCGTGAGAGTTTTGCAGGTTTTCGAACATCGGCCTAGGTTCAGAATTGGATCACGGAACGAATTCCTTCTTGGTCATGCATGAGATCGAAGCCTTTGTTGACTTCATCCAAAGTGATTCGGTGTGACACAAATCCGTGCAAATCCAACTTGCCTTGTAGGTACAAATCCACTAGCAGCGGAACTTGAGTGCGTCCGCGCGCGCCGCCAAAACTGCCGCCTTGCACGCGCCGGCCGGTGATCAATAAGCGCGGCACGATTTGCATGGTTTCACCTTTGCCGGCAACACCGAGCATGGTCGCCAAGCCCCAGCCCATGCGCGCAGCTTCTACGGCTTGGCCCATGACGTCGGTAATGCCGGTTGCTTCGAAAGTGTAGTCGGCACCAAATCCGTCGGTTTGTTCAAGGATCTGATCGACGGCGTCCGGACCGCCGAGCATGGTGTGAGTCGCGCCGAATTTTTTGGCCAGCTCCAAGCGCGCCGGACTGAGGTCCACGACCATGATCTTTTCCGCGCCCTGTAACTTGGCCCCAGCGACGGCACCTAAGCCAACCATACCGGCGCCAAAAACTGCGACTGAACTTCCGGCTTCGACTTCGGCCTTCCACATTGCGGCAGCTATGCCGGTGGTGGCACCGCACGCCAACAAACAAATGGCGTCGAAATCGGCTTCGGGATTGACCTTGGCCAGCGCGATTTCGGGCATCACCGTGTATTCAGCGAAAGTGGACGTACCCATGAAGTGACGCAGCGGCCCGGCGTCGCGCGAAAGCCGCGAGGTGCCATCGGGCAGCAAGCCTTGCCCCTGCTGCTCACGGATCTTGAGGCAGATGTTGGTTTTGCCACTGCGGCAATGCACGCACTCGCCACACTCCGGCGAAAACAAAGTGACGACGTGATCGCCCGGCTGCACGCTCGTCACGCCCGCGCCGATCTCTGCCACCACACCGGCACCTTCATGGCCGAGCACACAGTCGCAATAGCCACTTGGATCGGCACCGCTGGCTGTGTACAAATCGGTGTGGCAAACACCGCAAGATTTGATTTTTACGAGCACCTCACCAGCCCTAGGCGGGTCGAGGTTTACTTCTTGCACGACCAGTGGTTGGCCAAATTGCTCCAGTACGGCGGCGCGGATTTTCATGGGATCTGAGGGGAGAA
>JACNIZ010000284.1 GCA_014382805.1 Planctomycetota bacterium | reverse complement strand
AGCTAGAATTCTTGGAGCAGCCGTATCATCAAGCGATAATGAAGGATGAAATTCCATTAAGTATTGGCGGTGGCATCGGCCAGGCCAGAACTTATATGTATTTGCTGCAGAAAGCTCACATCGGTGAGGTGAGTGTGACAGTTTGGCCGCAGGTTTTGAAGGACATCTGCCGCAAACGTGACATTCATGTTCTGGAATAGGTTTGTGGTTTCGAGGTGCTTCCGCTCCTGCCCGGCGGAAGCACCTTTTTGCTTTGAAATGTTCGAATTCACTCTTTGATTCGTGCCGAAGTGAACTAGGGAATAGCGCAAGGAGGTCTGCACATGCATCCTGGACTCACTAATAGTGTCCAAAACCGCGCCCAGCCGACGTGGACTTCCACCACAAACTTAAAACGTCGCGCTTTTCTCAAGGCCTGTGGAGTAGCTGCCGCCGCCGCTGGGTTAGACACCGAGCTGGCAGCCAAAGTAGCCCATGCAGTGAGTGCGCCTGACCGCCCGCCGGTCGTATGGTTGCACTTTCAAGAATGCACTGGCTGCACGGAAACTCTGCTTCGTACATCGAAGCCGGCGGTTCAAGAGTTGATCCTTGAGTTGATCTCATTGGATTATCACGAAACTCTTGCCGCTGCCGCAGGTCATCAACTGGAAGCCAATCTGCACAAAGTTCTGGAGGAACAAGCGGGCAGATTCATACTCGTCGTGGAGGGGGCGATCCCAACCAAAGATGGCGGAATATATTGCAAGGTCGGCGGTCGGACCGCGGCCCAATCTTTGGAAGAAACAGCTTCCAAAGCAGCGGCCGTTATCGCAATTGGATCCTGTGCTTCGTTTGGTGGCATAGCTGCTGCACCACCTAACCCGACGGGTGCCGTCGGCGTGCCGGCTTTGATCAAAAACAAAGCAGTGATCACGCTGCCGGGTTGCCCGCCGAACCCCTACAACTTGCTGAGCACAGTACTGCATTATTTAACCTTCGGCAAACTGCCGACGCTCGACGCTAAAGGCCGGCCGCTGTTTGCTTATGGGCGCACCATCCACGAACACTGCCCGCGGCGGCCGCACTTTGATGCCGGTCGTTTTGCCAAAGCCTTTGGCGACGACGGCCACCGTGCCGGTTGGTGTTTGTATGAGATGGGATGTAAAGGTCCTAAGACCTACGCCAGTTGCTCGACCAATCACTTCTGTGAAGTCGTCGGCGCCTGGCCTATCGGCATCGGTCACCCCTGCGTGGGTTGCACCGAAGAAGAAATCGCATTCCAGATCCCGCTGCACGACACCATCGAGATCCCCGCGCCGACCTCCAAAGCTGGGCATGCGCCCATCGAAGCGGAGTTTCGCGGTCGCAATGGAATTAGCCCGGTTGCAACCGGCTTCGCTGGCTTGGTAGGCGGGGTTTTGGTCGGCATTGCTTTGATGGCCGCGAAGGAATTGGCTGTCAAAGACAAAGCCGAGGAGGTGTAAGGTGAGCCTTGATCGTCGAAATTTCCTGAAAGGGGCAATTGCCGCCTCTGCCTTGGCAGCTACGCCGGCAACCGGTTTTACAGCTCAAAAAGAACAACGTGAACCGTTGGCCGATGACGTCGGCATGCTCTATGACTCGACGCGTTGCGTGGGTTGTATGGCGTGCATGAGTGCTTGCAAACGGCGCAACGATTTGCCAGTTGAGCACACCGATGAAAGCCAGTTGTACGACGATCCGGTAATGCTGAGTTCAAAAACCAAAACCGTGATCAAGTCAACCGGTGGACCTAACCCCCGCTTCATCAAGCGCCAATGCATGCACTGCGTCAAGCCAGCATGCGTTTCGGTTTGCATGTTGGGCGCGTTGCATAAGTCCACCGGCGGAGTTGTGGTGTACGACGCCAACCGTTGCGTCGGTTGCCGTTACTGTCAGATTGCCTGCGCATTTAACGTGCCGAAATTCGAGTGGGATAAGGCGCTTCCAAAAATTGTTAAATGCGAAATGTGCCATGATCGTTTGGTTGCGGGCGAGCAACCAGGTTGCTGCGAAGTGTGCCCGCGTGAGGCTGTGATTTTTGGGAGGCGGCATGAGCTGCTGGCTGAAGCACGGCGTCGGATTAAGAGCAATCCGAATTACTTGACACACATTTATGGCGAGCATGAGGTCGGTGGTTTGCAGGTGCTTTACATCTCCGATGTTCCTTTCACCAAACTCGGGTTGCCGGATCTGGGCAACGAGCCAGTGCCGGAACTTTCGGAAACGGTGCAGCACGGCATTTACCGCGGATTCGTCGCACCCGTAGCTTTGTACGCCGCGCTGGCAACAGTGCTGGTGCGCCACCGCAAATCTCACCAGGACGATGAAGGTGGCGATGACATTTTCCACACTCACAACGGAGAGGATCTATGAACGCCCAACCCATAGGCGGACCCATCCTCACCAAAGGCTATCGTGTGATCTTGGCGCTTTCGCTGACGGCCTTCGCCATCGTGTTTTGGCGGTTGATTGCCGGTCTCGGCCCAACCACCGACCTCAGCGATGGCTACCCATGGGGCATTTGGATTGCCTTCGACGTCGCCACTGGCACGGCGCTGGCTTGCGGTGGATACGCAACGGCAATCCTGTGTTACGTGCTGAATAAAGGCAAGTACCACCCGTTAGTGCGGCCGGCAATTTTGACCAGTGCATTGGGTTACACCATTGCCGGTCTGT
>JACNIZ010000005.1 GCA_014382805.1 Planctomycetota bacterium | reverse complement strand
CGAAGTTTCGACCTTCCGTCGGGTGCCCCAACAGGGCAAAGGGAAAATCACCGCCCCCATCCGCGACGACAATGCGTTTGGCACCGCTGAAGAGGATGCGCTGCGCCGCGACTTTAGCGTGAATGGATTATTCCTGAATCCGGGCGCCCACGAAATCGTTGACTACGTCGGCGGTATGGAGGATTTGGCAAAGCGGCAGTTGATCAGCATCGGGCCACCTGACTTGCGTTTCCGCGAGGATCCAGTGCGGATCTTGCGGCTGATTAAATTCATGCGCCGTTTGCAGTTATCGGCTGGGCCGGAAGAAGTCGAAGCGACGCGCACCCATGCGCAGTTGTTGCGTCAATCCGCTGAACCGAGAGTCGTGGAAGAAGTTTTCCGACTCATGCAAACCGGCGATATGGAAGGCGTTTGGGCCGACCTTTGCGCGTTGGATTTGGTTTCTATTTTGCTACCCGACATAGCCGGCTGGCTGCGAAGCGACCCAGACTCCCCTAGCCGCGAGCAGCGCATGTCAGCGCTATTCCGTTGCTTGGACGAATGGATTTTGGACGGCGGAGATCCCGGTTATGGTTTCCGTTTGGCGGTGCTTTATGGTGCGTGGGCCGAAGCCGAATGGAACCCTGAAAGTCAATGTTTGGGTCTTCGAGATCCTCGCCACGCGCCGGTGGCGTTGTTGCAGGTGCTGCAGGTTAGAGCTCGGTTCCCGCGAGCCGCAATCACTCGTGGCGTGCATATTTTGCAGGCGCAGTTGGATATGGACCCTGAAACGGGGCCGAGTAAAAGTCGTCGCCGTAAGCGCGGTTGGCAGGAGCGATTGATGGCACAGGATGAATTTCCCGAGGCCTTGGAGTTCTTGCGCTGCCGCTTGGAAGCTGCGGATCGCGAATTAGCCCCTTACGACGAATGGCACGAGCTATCCAAGTCCTTCCACGCCAAATGATCGTTCAACGGCGCTTCTTGATTGACCCGGCAGGACGGGAACGTTATGCTTTTCGCCCTCAAGGTCGGGCGCTTAGCTCAGTTGGCTAGAGCACCAGCTCGACAAGCTGGGGGTCACTGGTTCGAGTCCAGTATCGCCCACCAACCTTGACCCTGACACCTGACCCCCGAGTCTGCTCGGGGGTCTTTTTTTGTGCCTAGCGATCGGCTTACTGATTCAAAGCCCGATCTTGTCGAGCAACTCGCCCGGCACGACCTGAGTCGCGGCCCAATGATCGCTCTGCGCTAGTGCCAACACCGGCAGACTACCCTCGGCTGTGGTGTGATCTCCAGGGTGGATGCTGACATCAGCAATCCAAGTCCCTGCAGGTGCGCCCAGGCTTGCCGGAACGGCCATTCGCGGGTTGGGGCACATTTCGTGGTAGAGCTGCCAAGCCAAAGCGCCGACGTCATCCGCCATCGTTCGTCGGTCTTGGTATTTCAATCCAGCGACCTTGCCAGCCAATTCCTGAAGCGCCTCGAGATCTGACCCGAGTAGAGGGTCCGAGGAGTACAGCACGGTGCCAGGGACCGGATTTTCTAGGTCGGAATCGAAGGCTTGGTTATTGCACTGAACGATAACCCCATGGTGGAATTTGCCTTTTCGGAACAGCCTTTTACGCCAAGGGCGGTCGTCGGGGCGAACCAAACGGTATCCGATTTCAAGCGCGAGTATCCCGCCAAGAATGACCATGAGGTGGTCGCCGGCGTCATCCAAAAAGGCGGTGATTAACGCGACCAAGAAGCTGAGGCCTCGCAGTACTTCAAGGCTGATCACCAGAAACGAAACCTGGTCGTCTTGTTCAGGCCAGTCGTCGGGTGCTTCACCTCTGCGCTTGCCGGTAAATTTCGCATCAAGCAAGCGAAGTTGTTCAGCCAATAGCGCATTGTTGCTCATCGCACCACCTCCAGCTTCTGCAGCGGGAATTGGCGAGTTAGGCTTTCCCCGCCCTCGCCCCACAAGCATGCCGATTGCAAAAGGTCCACATGCCATGGCTTGCTTGGATCCGGCATTGCTAAAACAAAAAACAGCGCCTGCGACGGTTCTCCATCCGGTAAATACGCCGGCGGGAATTCCATCGAGTGGAACCAAGTTCGATCGTTGCCAGCGATGGCTTTGGAGACCGGCAGTGGAGCAGCTGAAATGTCGCATTCTTGAATCCGCCGCTGCATCTCTTGCACATCATCGCGCGAATCGACGTTGCCGCTTCGGATCCACTGGCCCAATTCCACTAGGCGCGAAGGATCCTTTGCAAGTTGAGAGTCTTGAGTAAAGACAAAATGTCCAACGGGCAAATCTTCTTGATCCCGAGCGAATGCCTGCTCGTCTAGAGCGATCCATACCGCCGGTGCCCATTGCCCTCGAAGCCGTAGCTCATCAAACTGATTGCGTTTGTCTGCGCCTAAGAATACGTTCACTAGGACCAGTATCAAAGTTATAGCCGCCATCACCCACAAGACCGGACCTATAGTAAAAATGGCGGTGACCAGCGTCGCAAATCCAACGATCGGAAGCGCCAATTGGCACCAAAATCCGAAAGGGTGATCGCCGCAGTCGGGGCGCTCACCGAGGTAAGAATTCACAGGCAGAGTGCGCGCGACTTCTAAGCGTGCGGCCATTTCACCTGCAAGCTCGCGTAGTTGGCCTGGCTGATCGGCGACGACTTCGGTAAGGGGAGGGGCTGGATGAAGCTGCACAGGAG
>JACNIZ010000283.1 GCA_014382805.1 Planctomycetota bacterium | reverse complement strand
CATCTAATCGGCAGTGCGAGGCACGCCCGCCCCTTTCTTTATGAATAATCCGGGCTAGGTCGTCCGCCGGTATATGACGAACCATAAAACTCTGCGTTTCCATTTTGGCGATTTCGATGGATATGTACGTCCCCTTATCTTTGGCAACCAAGCCCATTGATTTACAAATCAAATCGATGGCTTCTTCGGGATCGACACCATATAGGTCGCCAGTATATTTCCCTTCAACATCCGGCGCGATCACAATGTTGCGCCGCAATGCCAAGCGCAAACTACTGAACACTTCGTGAATGGGTTGGTTATTGGCCGAATAATCAATCCCGCCCGAAGATCCGTCGGTCGGATAATATGGATCCACGGAAGCGTGCTCGCCCGGTAATGCAACCGCTAACAAGGCTTCTACTTTCCCTGGGTCCGCCACTGGGGCTTGCGTAGGTTTACGATAGATTGCTGAACCGGTTGGCTGAGCTGCGTGCGTCTTCGCTTGTACCTTGCCACCGCCCTGCCATCCAGTTTAGGCATGTAAAGAGGCGGTCAGGCTTAAACTTAAAGCGATAAGCGGAACTGCGGTTTTGCTTAGTAGGTGGTTCATTGTTCTTAGGTTGCCATTTCAAACAGCGGCAAGTACAGGGCGATCAAAATGACCGCAATGGACATGCCCATCAATACAATCAGTACCGTTTCAATATTGCTGGCGATTCGAGTCACCACCACTTCGACTTTTCGGCCATAAAAGTTGCCCACTTCTTCCATCACGTCGGGCAACTTTCCGGTGCGTTCGCCGATGCGAATCATGTTGGCGAGAAATGCGGTGAATACCCCAGTGGATTCCAAACCGTCCGCAAGGTTGCCGCCCCGGCCGACGTGTTGAGCGGTGCGTTTCATGGCAGCGCGGTAGACTGGGTTCTCTTTATAAATTCCTTTCATTGCATCCAAGGAATCCAGAACTGGAACTCCTGCGCGCAACAAGGCTGAAATGTTTTGGGCGAAGGATCGCATGGATGCTTGCACAACCATGTCTCCAAACAATGGCGTTGAAATCACTGTTTTGGACCAGGTAATGGCACCTGGCTCTGTTTTTAGCCAGGACTTGAAGGCGAAAAACCCGGCGATGATTCCGCCGATTACATATTGAAAATTTGCGCGCAAGAAATCAGACAATGCCATTATTTTTACAGTAATCGCTGGCAGTTCTTTATCCATATCTTCGAACATTTGGGCGAAGGTCGGGACTACAAAAATCAACATGACGATGACTGCGCCACTTGAGACACACAATACAATGATGGGGTACATCAAAGCGCTAATAATCTTTGTACGGAACTCCGACGCCTCTTCGATAGAGCCGGCAAGACGGACCAAAACGTCGCCCAACTTGCCCGAAATTTCACCGGAACGAATCAATTGTACCCATTCACTCTTAAAGTGCTCCGGATGACTACCGACGGCGTCGCTTAGCGATTCGCCGGCTGCGACCATGTCGGCAATAGTGGCTACCACTTTGCCTAAACCGCGCGATTCGGTTTGCTCGGAAGCAATGACCAGTGCGTCGTAAAGCGGGGTGCCGGCACTGAACAAAGTATTCAACTGACGGAAGAATGCCAGCTTGTCCTGAAGCTGGATCTTTTCGTGTTTACTGATTGAAACTCTGGGCTTGATATATCCGCCCAGGATCTCTTCAGAATTTTCGAAAGGATGTGTTTTCATTCAGCCAGGATGTCACGAATGTAGTCGGAAACTTCTTGCATGCTAGTAATGCCTTCGCGAAGTTTTTTGCGTGCGCTATCTGGAATCAAGTCAATGCCACGGCTACGCACTACTGCCTCCAATTCTTTTTCACCATCGCCACGAGCAATCATTTCTTGCAGCGTTTCATCGATTGGAATAACTTCGTAAATACCCACCCGGCCTTTATAGCCAGTGCCTTTGCACTTTGGGCAATCCTTGTCTTCGTTCGGCGCGTACAAAATTTCGCCTTCTTTCATTTCATGACGACGGGCGACGTCGGCAGGCAATTCGTATTTCACTTTGCATTCAGTGCACAAACGGCGCACCAGACGTTGGGCTTCCATCAGGCGCAGCGCCGGACCGAGTAAAAAGGGTTCAATCCCCATGTCGGTCAAACGGGTGACTACTTGCAACGCCGAATTCGTATGCAAGGTGGACAACACCAAGTGGCCAGTCAACGCTGCGCGCATGCAAATTTGCGCGGTCTCGGTGTCACGTACCTCACCAACCATGATCACGTCCGGATCTTGGCGTAGGAACGCCCGCAACGCGCTTGCGAATGTCATGCCGGCGCTGGCGCGGATTGGGACTTGATTAAGGCCGAAGAATTTGTATTCCACCGGATCCTCCACCGTGACGATATTTTTATCTGGTGTATTGGTCAGGTTCAATGCGCAATACAAAGTTGTGGACTTACCCGAACCGGTCGGGCCTGTCACAAACATCAAGCCGTGGTGCGCGTTTGCCGCTTCGACAAAGTCTTTGGCCTGGCGATCGCTTAATCCCAAAAACTCCATGTTGTCGGGAATGCCGTCCTTCGCCAATATACGCAACACCATTTTTTCGCCGTAACAGGTCGGCACGGTCGAAACACGCAAGTCCACGCGCGAGTCTCCGTCTCGCATGGTGATCCCACCGTCTTGTGGAATACGCTTTTCAGCGATGTCCATCTTGGCCAGAATTTTCAAACGCGAAATGATTTGACCAAAAAGATGGGCTGGCGGAGTTGGTAATTCGCCAAGCTTGCCGTCGACTCGAGTCCGAATTCGGACGTCTTTTTCATAAGGTTCCATGTGAATATCACTGGCGCCTTCACGCACGGCATCGGCTAATATTTGGTTCACGATGCGCAGGACTTGGCCGTCCGGTCCTTGTGGTAAAGGCCGCGCCAAATCAATGTCGACGTCTTTGTCGAAAGCTTCCGGATCTCCGCCGACGTCGCCGCCGGAAGAAAAGTTGTCACCTGCAAGGCCACCGATCAAGCCCCCGCCCAAAGCGCCGTCTAGGTTTTCTGTCGTTGCGTCGAACAGGCTTCCGCCGAGCATTAAATTCGACTCGATCAGCAATTCCGAGCCGTCTAGGCGTAAAGCTTGCAGTGGACCAGCATCTGGAGGAATGGCGACTCCGGCCTCTAGCAACTGCTCAGTTTCGTGATACAGCGAGTGGAAAGTGGGGTGAACCACCACCGCTTTACCAGTTGCGCCACGGACTTCCTCTACCATAGTAAAGTCGGAAGGATCCAGCGCAATCACATGCAGGCTGCCGTCCCGTAAGCAGATCGGCATGACCCCCATGGTCACGCACCAAGCATGATTCATGGCGCCCAAGTCGCCCAAACCTGCCAGCAGTGACTCCAATGCCCCCAATTCGGTGCGAGTTTCGTCGGCTTGAACGTCAACCACCATGGCCGAGCCAGCGCTAAAGTCCAATTCCAGCCAACTCATGCCCAGAGCTTGCGCGTATAGCTGAGCAATTTGCTGTTCGCTGGCCAATCCAGCCTCCATAAGCAAACGATCTACCTGTCCTGCCTTGGGAGCGTCGGGCAACGCCAAGCCAAGGAAGTCTTGTTGGGTGATCAGGCCGCGGTCCAGCAGCTGGCGAACGAGGAAGGTTTCTGAGTCGGCAAACATTTCATGCACAGGCGTACCTGCATGGATTTATCGACCAAAAACCCCTTATGCCTTGCTAGGAATCCGCCGCAGGGGCGCTTGCGGTTGTTCGATTTGCAGAGTTGCCCGCGGTCGGCTCCGCGGTTGATTCCTCGACCTTTGCAGCCCTTAGCAATTTTCCCGCCGATTGCCCGAGTTGGAGTCGCGACATGTTATGGATATCAAGTACATAAACCTGATCCATGTATTCGATCTCGACTTGCGGCCCGCGCACCGATTTCAATACCGGCGACGGCCCGTCGCGTAGATCCACAATGTTTTGGCCAATGCCTATGCGTCGCTTGTTGATGAATGCGATCGGCCCGTCAGGCAATCGCATGGTGGACTCCAACTCCAGGATGGTTGCCCCATCATCGCCGGTTTCGTCGACGACCGGGTTTTCGTCGTCGTTCACTGACATTGGCTTCAAATTCAATTCACCAAGATGAAATGGATCGGCAACCCTTTGCACTTCTTCCAACGCGCTACGCAGCGGCATGTCTTCATCCAAAATTTCAGGCAACACCTCTGGCACACCCAACTTCAGCGCAGCTTCTTCGTCGGGTTGCATTGCACCGTAGCCCGAGTAGCCCAAGTACAAGGCAACCAAAAACAAAGCCTGCTTCTTGATTTTTGCAATCATGAAGCGTCTCCGGTTGCGGGTGAATCGGTGGTTGCGGCGCTTGCTTCTACGGGGTCTGGCTCGGGCTCTGCCGTTCTCTCAAGCCCTTCAGCTTGATTAGGAAGACCAGCTCCCTCTTCCATTCCCATCTCAGCTTGCAATTGGCGCAAGCGAGTGGCTTCGTAGGTTACGCCTGCTAGGCACAAAATTCGGCAGCGCAACTTCAATGTTGATTGCTCGGCGGCGATTTCAAAATCATTCATTCGCACAAAGCGTTCGCCGCGCTCCAATCGATCCATAAAGTCGACTAGTTGAAAGTAGTCACCAGTTGCGCCCACATCGAATTTGAGTACTTTGTAGTTCCCGACGCCCTCACTCCGGTCCGGCGAAAAACGCTGCATTTGGGCGCCTGATTTGTCCAGAATATCAAGAATGTATTGACCCCACTCGGCGTTGTCGTCGGCAGGAGTCATTCGCTCGGAATATAATTTTGACTGCCCTTCGAAATGGCGAATGTCGCTTACATACTGGGCCGTCGTGGTGGTAGATTCATGCAATACCCGGGCTTCTTCTAAACGCGTGGATAGTTTTCCGATGACACCAAAGTATCCAACTGCGAAAATTATTAGCGCCACGAAACTGCGATAGCTTTCTTCCGTCGAAGTCTTCCTCGCGATCGCCGCCCTAATTTTCGCCAAGTCTTTTTGGAAATCCATGTTTAGATCCCTCCTGGGGGCCTGCAATTCACCGTCACTTCTACTTCAGAGGATTCGCCATTTCTAGTTGAGGTAATTTTGGGTTCATCAATGCTTGGAAATGGTTTCGAAATCACTTCCGATGCCCGCAGTGCCGCAGTTAATTGTCTGTTCTGAGGCGGGATTTTTTTCCCAACCATGGGCACCTTGCAAACCAAACCTAAGGTGCGACTGTTTGGTGGAGGTCCGGAAGGTTTTTCAGAACCACCTTCTTCATTTTTGCCTTCGGTGGCGCCAGTTACCTTTGGAACAAAGAAAAATTCATACTTTCCTTCAAGTCGATAAAGCTTCATTCCTGCCGGAATTAGAGCTGGAATGGACTGGCCAACCTCGCCCCAATAAACCCGTTGGCCAATAAAAGCTTCCACTAACCCGACTTCAATTCCCATCGCATCACGCACGTCCAAAATGTCGTCGCGAGTAATTTCGCGCTCGATTTGCAAGGCTTCAATTTGCGAATCCATCTGCGAAATTTCATTCAACAAAACTGAGCCTTCAAACCACATCCAACCGCCAATACCCAAGAGCACACTGATCGGGGCCAGAGCGGGCTTGAGTGGGAAGGCCGGACGTTCGCCTTCCAGTTGTAGTTCGGTGTTCAGGTCCAACGGTGCGCCACGACCCTTGCGTTTGCTATGGCAAACAATCGCGGCCAAAACGCCACGGCTAATCGGAATAGCCGCGCCCTGTAAACATGGTGCGCCCAAACCCTCGCAAGATTGTTGCAACACAGGCATGTCTACTTCACTGGTGTGTAAAACCACACCGTAAACATCACCAAGCTGCAACTCCTTGCGCGCTGCAATCACCAATCGTTGCACAATGGATTTAAGCGCTGCAACTTTACCGTCGCCAGCGGTTGGTACGGTTTGTCGTACAACCACAACGCCATTAAAAACCAAAAGTGCAATGCTTTCGGGCTCGCCGATAATTAAACGGATTTCCGTTTTCCACTTTCGCGGCGACGCCTTTTTCTTTTTACAAAACTCATACAACGCGTGGGTGGTCGAGACCATTGCTACGCGACTGCGGCCTAACCGGACCAATCCTTCCAACACGCCGACGCCAATCCGACGCGGGAAAAGCACCTGACTCTTCAACTTGACCTTGCCCTTACCAGCCTTGTTTTCACGGCTGACAACGCCCCCAGGCAGGCGACTGGACAAACGCTCGCTTAATTGCGATTGCGCTTGAATTTGCGCTGGGTCGTCGGACCTGGCAGTAGAAAGAAAATCCAACGTGGGGTCTAAACCAATTGCAACGTCTCTTCCGATTTCACCACGATCCAAAAGAACCCGCAGTGCAGCAGCAATTTTTCCTTCCTCGACTGGATATTCTTTTGCCTTTGCAGCGCCACTTAAAGCTGCATCTAACCCTTCTGTAAATACCGTAATGCTGCGCTGACTAATTAATACACCGCATTTCTTAGGACCAATAATTTTTGGAGCCTTTGCTTCTTTAGATTTTTTGTTAAACACGGTGAGTAAGTGGAAGGATTCGAGCCCTAATCCTTAACGGTAGGGGCCCGCGCCTTTCGAGCACAAAGTTCTTAAAGAACTGGAATCAGTTCCTCCGTCAAAGAGCTGCGGTATCGAGTGAATCCATCTTGATTCCAAGTGACGGTGTAATTGCCAAAACCGCTAGAAACGCCAGACCGAGTCAAGCGCAATTCCCATTGGGTTTGCCAATCGTAGGACGTTAAGGTGCCGATGCTGAAATGCTCCGGCACTGGCATTTCCGTATCCAGATCGCTAATGCGTTGGGCGTATTCGCCATGAACTGCGTTGTAACGCTCCTGCGATGCTTCGATTTGCGCCAAGTAAGTAAATGCTTCAGTCGCTTTCGTGCGTTCGGCAACTTCCTGATAACCGGGCACGCCCATCATGGCAAGCACGCCGAGAATAACGACTACGATGGTCAGCTCGACCAACGAAAAACCACTCTGATTGGAGCGGCTCATTTTAATGAGTGATTTCATCTGCGGACTTCGCTTAGAGGTCGACGATTTGTTGGAGGGATGGGAAAGGCTCGTCAAAACCTTTGCCTGTGTGCTATCGGAACGAGTCATTATGTTCTTTAGCGCGCTGCAAGTTTTCTCTGGTCAAACCATGCGGCATGATTTGGTTGGGAATATTGCTGGAATAGGACTCGAAACCGTCCTGGGTCCATACCAAACGGTAAAAGCCGTAACCATGGCTCGAACCTTTACGCTTCAAAACCATGCGCCAATTGCGCTGCCAAGTCGTCGAGTTGAACGACGTGATTTCAAAATCGACTGGTAGGTTTAGCAGGCCGTCCAGCTGATCAAAATGGCGGGCGTATTCACCCGAGTATGCGTAGTAGCGCTCTTGCGCAGCTTGGAAATGCGACAAGTAATAAAACGCCTGACTGGCTCGTACCCGTTCCAAAGCCTTGCGGTATTTGGGAACAGCTACCACACTCATTAGCCCGATGATGCTGATCACAACGACCATTTCGATCATCGTGTAGCCGCGACGTCGGGCTATTTTTGGTGATTTTTTTCTGAGCGCAGAGGTCATGGCCTTTGGTTTTCCAATGACCTATCGACCAAAAAGCGGCTAAAGCCGTAACTATTTGACTGGGATCAAATCCTGATGGATGCTGCTTCGGGCTGGCTGGAAACCGTCCTGGTTCCAAGTGACTCGGTAATGCCCAAAGCCCGACGATTTCTGGCTACGGGTTAATTTCAATTCCCATTGCGTTTGCCAATCTACCGACGAAAATCGACCCACCCGGAAGTGTTTGGGACGCGGCACTTTGACATCCAACTGGCCCATTCGGTTGGCGTATTTTCCCTTGGTCGCGTTATAGCGCTCCTGTGCTCCTTCGATATGAGCCAAATAGGTAAACGCCTCGGCAGATTTTGCGCGTTCGACGACGGTGCGGTATTTAGGGACGCCAACCATGGCCAGAACGCCAAGAATGACGACGACGACGGTTAGTTCAACTAAAGAAAAACCGCCAGTAGCGGTGGAGGGTTTGCTGAGGGGGTGCATGGCCCCTTATCGACAAATGGTCAATAATCCTGTTCCATCATGGCCGCATAAAAAAATGCGCCTGTGACATCTCCCCATGCCACAGACGCGATTCCCCTTAACTCAAATTTCTCTACTCCCTAGAGGGCAGGAAGCAAATCCGTGTGTATGGAACTGCGGTATCTTTGGAATCCGTCTTGAGTCCATGTGACTGAATAAGCACCAAAACCGCTGGAGGCACCTTGGCGAGTCAACTTTAATTCCCACTGGGTTTGCCAGTTATAGGAGGTGAATTTTCCAATCCTAAAGTGTGTAGGATTGGAAACAGTGATGTCCAATTCATTCATTCGCTTAGCATATTGGCCAGTGCGAGCGTTATGACGTTCTTGGGCACCCTCAAGCTGAGCGAGATAAGAAAAAGCTTCTGCAGCTTTGGCGCGCTCCACCACTTTTTGGTAACGGGGCACCCCTATCATCGCCAGGACCCCAAGGATGACAACTACAATTGTCAATTCAACAAGCGAAAAGCCGCCCTTGTTGGCTAGAATTTTGGAGTAGGTTTTCATTCTTGAATGTGGTTCGAAGTGATTGAGGGCCAATGCTGCAGGGCGTTAAGCTTGTAGCCTTACCCCAACTAAAATCGACCATTTAGTAGTATCATCTTGAGACATTAAGCAAATTGCCCGGCTCTTTTTGGGTCACAAAGAAAAAGCGCCCGCTGCTCTAAGCCGCGGACGCCGAATGGAAATGCGTAAGTTTTTATAGCACAGGCAACAGGTCATTCTTGACCGAGCTGCGCGCACGCTGGAAACCATCTTGGTTCCATGTAACGGAGTATGCGCCAAACCCACTGGAGGCGCCCTGGCGAGTCAATTTCAGTTCCCACTGAGTTTGCCAGTTATAAGAAGTGAAATTGCCGACCTTAAAGTGCTTCGGATTCGAAATGGTGATATCAAGCTGGCTCAACTTCTTAGCATATTCGCCGGTGCGAGCATTATGACGCTCTTGCGCACCTTCAATTTGAGCCAAGTATGTAAAGGATTCCGCTGCCTTAGCACGCTCTACAACTTTTTGATAACGAGGCACACCCATCATGGCAAGGACGCCGAGGATGACAACTACTATGGTCAATTCAACAAGCGAAAAGCCGCCCTTATTGCCCTTGATGTTCGAGTAAGTTTTCATGGTTTTGTGGTTCTTATTTCAAACCCCACAATCGAGGGGTTGGGGCAGTTGCCCGCATTGAAACACACATCGGAAAACTAAGCGCCTCACCTTGATACTTTTTTCAGTTCATGTCTCACAAGGGCGCAATGAAGGAGCATGCGCCCGCTATCCCTCCAGACAGCGGGCGCACCCCTCAATCAATCAGCCGAGCCGAAGCTAAGCCTGGGGGCACCACTGCCCCTCTTTGAGACTTTCGACCATATCAATGACCACCTTGAGACATTTCTAAGATTTTCGGCCCATTTTGAGACGCGACCGACTGCGCTAGGTTGAAAGCCCAGAAATGCAAACATGAGTGGCGCCATAAAGCACCACTCATAAAAAAATGCACCCGCGACATCTCCCCATGTCGCGGGCGCGATTCCCCTAACTCTATCTTCCTTACAGAACTGGAAGCAGGTCAGTTTCGATCGAGCTACGGCTGCGTTGGAACCCGTCTTGGTTCCAGCACACGGTGTAGTTACCGAAGCCCGAAGATGCGCCCGAGCGAGACACTTTCAGTTCCCACTGGGTTTGCCAGTTGTAGGAAGTGAAGCTACCGATGCTGAAGTGCTTCGGGTTTGGAATGCTTACGTCCAGCTGGCCGATGCTCTGTGCGTACTCGCCAGAGCGAGCGTTGTAGCGCTCTTGTGCGCCCTCGATTTGTGCCAAGTAAGTGAAGGCTTCTGCGGCCTTAGCGCGCTCAACTACCTTTTGGTAGCGTGGCACTCCCATCATGGCCAATACGCCGAGGATTACAACGACGATGGTCAGTTCGACCAAAGAGAAGCCGCCTTTACCGGCGTTAATTTTGTTGAAGGTTTTCATTTTTGTGGTTCGATTGATTGATGCCCCATGGGGGCTGGGGGGGGTGTCACAAAGTTTTATTGCAACGAGATCAACTTCGACCACCGCAGGCGCTTTCCTTTAATTGATTTAGGAAAACTTATCTTTCTGATACATCACCACTTGTACGTGTATTTCATATTGTTGTAGTGCCAGCGCAGTACAACGTCCAGCCAATAGTCGTCGCCGGCCTTGTATTCGTCACGGTCCAAATCGAAAAAGTCTTCGGTCCACTCATCTTGGGTGCGGGTGTCGCGCTCAAAGATCTGATCAATAATGTGACCCAGCCAAAGCATGGTATCCAGCATCTGATCCTTGCCCTTTTTGTAGTCGAGAGTGTTCGCGTCAAAGATTCGGTCGACGTATTCGTCGTAATCCATCGGCGTATCTTTACTCCAGTGAATTCGACCGCTGGGCTTAGGAGACGGCGGAACCGTATTTCCTGGCGTCAGGTGGCCGCCCCTTCTACCTGGCGCATAATCAGCCGGAATTGAAGAGCGCACCGGGGAATATCCGTCTTGGTTAAAACAAACCGAATAACCGCCTGACCCACCCGAAGGCCCGCTGCGGAAGATACGCAATTGCCACTGGGTCTCCCAGTTGAAGCTGGTCAACGTACCCATTCGGAAATGCTTGGGGAAATCGATCTCGATGTCCAGGTCAGAAATTTTCTTGGCGTAGACTCCACTCCTGGCGTTGTATCGTTCCTGGGCACCTTGAATGTGGGCCAAATAAATAAAAGCCTCTTGCGCCTTGGAGCCTTCCACCACGGTTTGAAATTTCGGCACACCAATAAGTGCCAGAATTCCCAAGATGGCCACAACCACTGACAGTTCAGTAAGCGAAAAACCCGATTGGGGGGCTGGTTTATGAGCAGTATGCATGGCGCTAGCAGTTGCGCGCCTCGACCTGAGACGCCATCCGGCCTATCGGCAGCGCATTGCCCCAAACTGGAGCAGTTCCGTTAATCCCTAGCTTGGGCTCGTTCCGCAGCCAGCGCGACCAGGTGCTCCTCCGCATCGATGGTTGGGTATTTGCCGGTGAAGCAACCGGTGCAAAAGCCATTGATCTTTGGATTGCCGACCTTGGCCGCATCAACCATGCGGTCCAGATCCAAGTAAGCCAAATAATCTGCGCCGATACTATTGCGCACTTGCTCGACCTCGCGGCCGCGAGCAATAAAATCCTTTTCGGTCGCCATATCAATGCCGTAGGGGCACGGAGCGACCAAGGGTGGCGACGTCGCCGCAAAGTACACCTTGCGTGCTCCAGCCGCGCGCGCGGTCTCAATAATCCGCCGCGAGGTATTGCCGCGCACGATGGAGTCGTCGACCAAAAGCACGTCCTTGCCTTCGAATTCCAGTGGAATCGGATTCAACTTGCGCCGGATCGATTGCTGGCGCTCCTCTTGATTCGGCATAATAAAAGTCCTGCCGACGTACCTATTTTTGATAAATCCCTCGCGGTAAGGCTTGGCCAACGCCTGCGCCATGCTCAACGCGGCGTCGCGGGCGCTATCGGGAATGGGAATGACCAC
Organism: Planctomycetota bacterium; assembly: GCA_014382805.1. GTDB lineage: Bacteria > Planctomycetota > UBA1135 > UBA1135 > UBA1135 > JACNIZ01. The sequence goes on along the minus strand of JACNIZ010000283.1, from coordinate 1,672 downwards.
ATCTGGCTCCGGCGCACCGATATCCAGCCATTGTTTAGCCAGCGCTTTTCCAAAACGTCGGCGGGTTTTGTAGACGCTGATTTCGTCCAGGAAGGAGTCCGGGCGGGCGAAATAAACTAATTCAAAAATGCACGGCCGGTGGTCTTGTTCGGTGACTCGAATCCAAACTGGCTCATGGCCCGGCTCAATCACTATGGCCTCGCCGTTGCGCAGATCGCGCACACGTTGGAAACCGAGTACATCTAAAGCTACCGATTCACTGGCGATTGCCCATTCGGTACCAGCATCGGTCTCGCGTTTACCAACGATGCATGGCTTGATGCCGGACGGATCGCGGAAACCAAACAACGCTCCTTCGGACAGAATTCCGGCCACGGAGTAAGCGCCTTTTGCCGTCTCAAACGCACTTTGCACCGCCAAACGCACCCGATCTTCTCGTGGCAGGGTGGGGTCGGCGTCCTTTAGGCCGCTGGCGAAGGCGTACAAAATCGCCTCGACGTCGCACGACGACTCCAATGTAATGTTGGAAGCCGGATAGGCACGCGACTTCAGGTCCATCCAGTTGGTCAAGTTGCCGTTGTGCACCATGCCTACCCCAAACGGGAAGTTGATGTAAAACGGCTGCGCGTCTTCCTCCGTGCCCATGCCCACGGTCGGGTAGCGGACGTGAGCGATGGCAAGATTGCCCTTCAACCGCTGCATATCCCGGGTGCGGAAAATGTCGCGCACCATTCCGTTCTGCTTGCGCAGATGGAACATACCGTCGTAACTCAGAATGCCTGCTGCATCCTGACCACGGTGTTGGAGCGCAATGAGGCCCTCGTAAAGCTCCGGGGCGACGTGAGTCCCGGGCGCGCCGGCGATGCCGATGAAACCGCACATGTTTTGGTGGCTGGAGGGAGGGGATACGCCCCTCGGCGAGCGCGCATTCTATCCGCAATGTGCGCCGCCATTGGCCAGCGCTGGCAAAAGCTCGAGCAGGTTTGGCGTTACACCGACGTCGAACTCGGCGATCCAGGCACGATTGATTTCGTCGCGACGATAGAGCGGGTCATAGTGGCGTTCGAGCAAGGTTGCGACTGCTAATCGCCAGTTCCCGCTTTGAATTTGCCGGCGCATTTCTGCAACCACAGATTTGCCTAATCGTTTGTTTAGCGCTTGCAAGCTGTGCAGGGTTTCCTGCACGTGCGTTTCGGTGGCCATATATTCACGGCCAAGCAGCTCCATGCGGTATTCCTTCGATGCAATCAGGTGGATTTGCGGTGCGTCGCTCATTGCCTGGAACAAGCAGCGCGGAATTTCGACGTCGCCCACCTTGCGGCTTTCGCCTTCAATGAAAATCGGTGGTCGCGGGGTTGGCAAATCTGTGCTTGCAGCGTCTTTTTCAGCCTGAAGGGGTATCCCTAACTCCTTTAATCGAAACAACAAAAGGGATTCAAAGCGAGGTTGCGAAACCGGCTCCAAGCCCACTGCCCCGAGCACCGACGAGCGATGCTGCGCCAAACCCTCCAAGTCCAAAGTTGAGTTCGCCTGGCGCTGCTCCAGTTGGCGCAAGATCTCCGTTTTGCCGACGCCGGTCGGGCCGCGCAACACTAGTAACGGAATCTGCTGCGCCGATAATTGAGCAAACTGACGCATGACCCAGCGCAGGTGCGCCTTGTGGCCACACTGC
>JACNIZ010000388.1 GCA_014382805.1 Planctomycetota bacterium | reverse complement strand
TACGCCGGTGGAGATGTCGATGGTACCAGGTGTTTCGGCGTAGGCTTCCGATGCATTGGTAATCAAGTTCATGATTACTTGCCGAATTTGTGTTGCATCGCCACGGATGGATGGGAGCTGGCCATTCAAATTTAATCGAATGGTTGAGTTTTTAGAAATGGAAGCCGCCAGTAATTGGGATAGCCCGTCGATCAAATGATCAAGGTCCAATGATTCAATAATGAAGGCGCCTTTGCCCGAATAAGCCAACATTTGTTTGGCTAACTCGCCAGCACGTCGGCAGGCCTTGGTGATCTCATTCAAGTTTGGCTGCACCGGCGAGTTTTCCTGCAAACTGATTTGGGCTAAGTCGGCATTTCCCATAATAGTCATAAGTATGTTATTGAAGTCATGCGCAACCCCGCCCGCCAGAATGCCAAGGCTTTCCATTTTTTGCGCTTCCTGCAAACGCATTTTCATCCGATCTTGCTGTTGTTGTGCCGCCAAGCGATCGGAAATGTCAATCATGACCGCTGTGTATGCATGTGGGGGTCTGCGCATGCATTGGAGGTGAACCTCGACTGGATAGGAACTGTGGTCCGACCGTTTCATGTGGCCGCGAATCAATTCAACGCGACCCTTATCAATTCGTAAAATTTGTGCGAGGTCATGTAAATCTTGTCCGCCCTCCGGTAAAAAAATCTCGGCGAGCGGTGTATTTATTAAGTCGCCATTGTCAAACTTTAGGTTTCGCCTGGCACTGGCGTTTGCTCCTATGATGGACAAATTTCCACTTTCTAAAATCAATATTTCATTGGGCGAATGATTCAGTACCTCACTGAAAAACTGGTTGCTCTCTTGTGCTTCAACGCGTTTACTGATGTCTCTCAGCGCAGTGATACGAATCGGTTGATCCCCATTTTTCTGCACCATGCGAGCTTGGATTTCGGCGGGGAACGAAGACCCATCTTTGCGCAAGGCGGTGGCTTCGTAAGGTCGTTCTGACCCGCTCAACATCTTCCTTAGCACTAACGCCCGATCAGCTTCAACAATCCACTCCGTTCCCATCTTGCCGACAGCTTCGTCGCGACTATAGCCAAACATTTTTTCAGCCGTTTTATTTTGATCTAGGCATACGCCTGATTTACTAAAGAATAACGCCTCAAAGGATGCATTCGACAACGACTTAAATCGAACTTCGCTATCTTCAACCTCCCTACGCAGTTGAGTCTGCTTGGTGAGGTCGATCATTGCGAGCGAACAAAAAGATCGGTTCCTTGCCGCCGCGACATTTATTCTGTTTTGAAAGCTAAAAAGTACCGGCATCGAGGAGCCATCAAAGCGGACTAAATCCAATTCCGCTTGGAATTTTTCATCATTGTTCCAAGTGGAAATAAGACCATCCAATAAACGCGGAATGGAACTAGGCGAAAGCAAGCGGCCAATGGGTCCGAACAACAAATCCTTACGGTCTACGCCATACATTTTCATGGACTGTAGGTTTGCGTCGATGACCTGAATGCCATTTGCAAGCGAAATAATTTCGGTTGGATACTTAGCCAAATATTTCGTAAGGTCGCGGATGCCGTTGGCGCGAAGGCGATCAAATCGGGTGATTAAATCTGTCAATTCAATTTCAACAAAGCCTATAGGAGAGTTTTGGAAAAATAGTCTATAGCGATCACTATCAGGTTCAAGTCGATCGAGATCCGAGTCCTCTTTTTTAGGCGTCGGATCATTCTGGTGGGCGTGAATGGCTGCGACCAATTCATGCATGCCGACGGAACTCTTGCAAAAACATCGATCGGCTGCAGCGAGTACTGCATGCAAGGCACAGTCGCTTTGCTCTGGACCGCAAAGCACATAGTGAGGAAAGTGGAAATGCTTACGACGAGCTGCGGCAAACTTCCTTAGGTCCGCAGCTTTAATGGCCTCGATATCAGAAATTAAAATCTGAACGCGAGACGTGCCATCGGCAGCAAATGCTGACCCCAAATCGGTGGCTTGGATTAGTTCTAAACCCTCCAAACCTTTCTCAAGAGCGGTTTTTACTAGCGATTGCCCACTGTAGTCTGGATCGACATGGAGAATGTGCATGGAAGAATCCGCCTCTATTCTCTAATCGGACTTTCAAAATTTTCAAGGTGCAAATGGATACAGATTGGGTTGCCGTCGCCTAATATTAAGTTATGTAACCGAATCCCTCAATTTGCGAATCCCTCATGCCGGAAACCTCCCAAACAGATCAAGAACACGCTGCAGCGCACACTTTGGAAACTATGCCAGAGGTGCTTCAAGCCCTTGTGGGCAAGCTGATCACCGTCGCCAACCCAGAGTCCTATGAGGACGCGCCGGTTGGACACCGCTTGACGACGGGGTTCTACAAGGCCAAAATTATTGCTGTCAAAACCGACCACATCGTGCTGCTAACCGAATTTAAACACATACGCGGCAGTTCGGCGTCGGAAGCCACCAAGCAATTCATCCCGATTGCGCGCATCAAGCGCATCAGCGTGATGAAGAGCGACCGGATACTCCACATCTAGCAATTTGATTCTGACCTACGACGGCAAGTCACCGCGCCTGGGTGCGCAGGTGTTTTTGGCCCCTGGGGCAATCGTGGTCGGTGACGTAGAGTTAGCCGACCGCGTTTCCATTTGGTACGGAGCCATTGTGCGCGGCGACGTAAATTACATACGCATCGGTGCAGATAGCAATAT
>JACNIZ010000105.1 GCA_014382805.1 Planctomycetota bacterium | reverse complement strand
CCGAGAAGGTGCGGCGGTTTTGGATCAACGTATCGTCAACCTCGCGTTGGCGCGTTTACAAACCGGTCAGCAACGAGCCCCAGAATTTTATCGCCAGTTGATGGATTTCAACTTTGGTGATCCAACCTTAGCTTTGCTGCCTGAAGAGGACCGTCGGCGTTTGGAGGAATTCACTTGGTTGTCGAACGGTGCGTTTGGTGCCAATGATTGGCAACCGGCAACTTTTATTACTCAGTCGCCATCGGAAGAGGTGCCTGAGTTTGTGCGCATCGGCGATACCAATACGGTGTCCCCTGGGTCCATCGTGCGCATCGATTTGGGCGGCGGATATAGTTTCGACAGCTTGGTCTACAGCACTTCAGGGTCCGGTTTTTGGCTACCGGTGGCTTTGCCGCCTGAAACAGCACCGTGGACGTCGACCGTTGCTCCGTTGCGACGTGAGCCGGTTGACATCAACGCTTGTGACGTCGAGGTTTTGGAGGCCTTAGTCGTTGGTTTGCGCTTTCGCGGCAATCCGCCGGTGGTCAGCAATCAACCGCCAAGCGGCATGTCACGGCGTCATTACGTCAACCGCGGCAAAGCACGCCAATTCGCCTCCGACGTCATGCGGGCGCGGCCGTTGCAAGGTCCCGAAGATCTGTGGCGTCGGGTATTGCAACCAGCGGTGCAAAGCGGACGTCTGTCGCACGTCGACGCTTGGGTGATCATGTTGAATGGCTTGGAGCCAAATAGCGGTCAGCTTGCCGCCAGTACCACCGGTTTTGCTTACCGCAGCGGCGATCGCTACCTGCAACGTGTGAATGCGGCGTTGCGTTCGCGCACCGGTCGCACCTTGGCGCGGAGTGCTCGATTCTTAGATCAAAAAATTGCGCCTACTGGCCCTTTGCTGCAAGTTTGGCAAACTCAGCGCGATTTCGAAGAAGCCGGTCGTTATGGTCGTGGCTTACACCGCACCATAACTTTGCCGAACAACCGCGGCAGTTTAGGCGGACATACCGATTGGCAAGATGCCATTGGATTGACCCATCGCGTTGGCGCGTGGCCGTCGACGGGCTTGTTGCCAGAATCTGAAGAGATGGATGATTCGGCGCTGTTGCCGAAACCAGCATTGGAGACCTTCACCTACCAGCGTGGGCGTATCGAGCACTTCGACCTGGAGCCGTCGCCATTGGGGTGGAATTTGGGCGAGCAGGGTCCGATTTTTGGAACGGTTGAAGATTACAACTTGTCGGTTGGTTCGTCGGGCGGCAGCGACGATGAGCCGATTACGGTGCAGGGTTGGTTCCAGATGCCGCGCCAGTCGATCACTGATGGTGTGCTGTTGGAAATGTCGGGCGATTATGTCGATCGCCAAAAGATCAGTGCGGCCATAGAGAGCGGGCAGTTGATCATTCGCGGTTTTGATAACGCTGGCGATGATCCCAATGATTTAGAAGGCCTGGAGCAAGCGCTAACCACCGTGGTGGACCTTGCCGAATATCCGTTGGATAACCGTTGGTTCCACATCAGCGTGCTAATGCGCGCTGTGGCCCCTGGCGGTATGCAAGTCGCCATTGATGGGGTGCCACGAGGCAATACTTATGGCCGCACCATTTTGACTGCTGCGGTGTCTGGCTATGCACCTGGCGATCAAGATTTGGAAATTTCCGTTGAATCTACCGAAGGCTTTCCGTCGCAAGGGGTGATTCGTATCGGCAATGAAGTGATTGAGTACAGCTCCAAAACGGATACTGCATTCATCACCGCACGCATGCAGGGTGCGGATACTTATATCGGTGGCCGCGCCGCGCGCGAGCCGTCGGACGATCACGTCAATATTCTGGATTCAGATCACCCTATTGGATCCGGCGTCGAACTTTATGGCTACTCCACAGCAATGGCTAGCGACATTCCGCCGGGCGGCTCCAATCTGACGGGTGCTGTTGGTCCGTGGTCGTTAGGAGTGGGTACTCTTGGTGAGGACACGATTAACTTGCTGGCGCTAAATGGCGCTTCGTTTTCTATAGGCACTGGGATTTCCGGCGGTTATTTGGGACCGCTTGAATTGCTGCCGTTGGTCCCCGACGATCCTTATTACGCCGAAGCCTTCCAAGAGACCGGTGGATTGGCGTTGTTGGCTCAGCGCAGTATTTCCGATCCGGATACCGATAACTATCCCATCGGTGGCATTGAAATTGTGCGCTATTCGTCACGGACCGGTACCGCGATTAACATTGTTGAGCGCGGCTTGACCACGCCAGGGATGAAGGGTTGGCCGACGGGAATTCAAAATGGTCAAGGCCGCTCATTCGTTACCGAGTGGGAAGAATGGATTTACTCGGATGACCACGGCATTTGGGCCGAGGCCGAGGAAATGCGTATGTTTGTTTTGCCCATTTCTATTCAGGGCAACGACATTAGCGACTTGCGTTACTTGTTGCCGTCGGAAGATTTTTCGGAGTTTGTGCAGATCACTCATCCAGAGGATGCTGGCTTGACCGAATGGGTGCGCTACGACTCGATCCACGACAACTACCTGGTGCGCGATGATTACGGCGCGATTTTCAACGCCGTGGTGGATCCTTTATTCCGCGGTGGATACCAAGCTGATTACACCACGCCTAATGAGCCACCTGGTGGTGGTGGTGGCGGCGGCGGGGGCGGCGGCGGCGGCGCCCCTGGGCCCGGCCGCTCCCGCACACCCCCCCCCGGGCGGGGGGGCGCGCC
>JACNIZ010000379.1 GCA_014382805.1 Planctomycetota bacterium | reverse complement strand
GGTGTGGTGTGTGGCGGTGTTGTTGAATCTTAGGTTTAGATGACACGGCACTCGCTGAGCGCGTTGGGGTTTCACGCCAGGGCGCGCATCCCAGATGACGTGTAGCTGGGCGCGTACTGGATTGTCGGGGGGGTGTGGGGGGGGGGGGAGCAGCGAGTACCGGTTCCGGTGAAGATCCCGGTTGAGATGGGAATTTAGCCGTGAAAAAAGCCGAGGCAGATCTTTGGCCGCACTTGATTCTCGCTCCCGGTTGGATGGTAGAGATTACCAAATGCGTTGGAGGTGGCCGATGACCTACTCCGGCTTCATTGATGAACTTTGATTTTACTAATAAACTAGGCTCTGGCAAGCCCCCTTTCCTCAGTACCTCATGACCTCTACCACAACCAAGTATTCGGCGCCCGCCCTTGATAAGGGGCTGGACATCCTCGAATTTCTGGCTCAAACCCCCAAACCTGTTAGCCAGGCACAAGTTGCGCGCGCCATCGGACGAACGCCGAGCGAAATTTTTCGCATGTTGACCATCCTCGAACGGCGTAAATTCATCGAAAAAAGTAAGCGCGACGGACTGCTTCGGCTGACTCCGCGCATGTTTGAATTGGCGCACCGGCAGCCGCGCAGCCGCATTTTGTTGAATCAGGCGCTGCCTTTTATGCACCGATTATCGGAAGAATTGCACCATTCTTGTCATTTAGTGGTGCGCAACTCGACCAAAGCCCTAGTCATCGCTCAGGTTGACGGTCCGCAAATGTCCGGCTTCGTGGTGCGCATCGGGGCCCGCTGGCCTATGACCCAATCCTGTTCGGGCAACGTCCTGCTTGCTTTTCAGGAGCCGTGGCTACAAGAAGAGTGGCTGCGCGAGTGTGAAGTGGATGAAGAATCCAGCGAAGGAAAGCAATTGCGCGTGCTTTTACAGCAGATTCAAAGTCGGGGCTACGCTCGCGTCGCCAGCCGGGTGGTTCGCGGGGTAACCGACCTGGGTGCTCCAGTGCTGGACCACATGGGCTCTGCCGTGGCTAGCTTGACCGTTCCCTTTCTGCGTCCCATTGACAGTTCCGAGACCGCCGCAACTGCCATGGAGCACATTCAGCGCGCTGCTGCTGAAATTTCCGCCGGTTTGGGCGGGGCAGGTTTGGAGGAGGGCTAACCGCGACGACCTTTCATTCGCAGGTATTCGTCCAACGAGCCCCGGAAGTTTTCGAGTTCGTCATGCACCGGCTCGGCTTCCACCTCCGGGGCTTCCATTTCTGGATCTAGCGCATTTTCCGGACGTCCGGTTTGAAATGGATTCTCCGTTGGACCGTTGCCGGACGCGTCTTGGCCGAAGCTTCCGGGCCATTGGAAACCGTCTGCTGCCATGCCTTCTCCGCCGAGTCCGCTCTTTTTCAACCGCCACTGGATGAACTTGCCCATCGTTTTGGCCTGAAATCGCTGAAATTTCACCGACGGAGGCTCCTTGATCAACCGTACTTTGTGTCCCAACCATAGGAAACCGGTGATGATCACCAGGGCGCCGACCAAAAAGACGCCGAGCACGATGACCACCACCAAAAGGGCCATAGAAAGCAGCGTCTTCCCCACGCTTTTCAACGCGTGGGCCAGATCGTCCACAAAAGAGGGGCTGGTTCCGTTGCTCATTTCGGGCATGATAGTTGGGATTCCGATCTGAATGTTTTCCTTCCGCACCTCACTTTCCTCCACCTGCGCCGCCGCCACCTTGGGTTGGTTGGCGTCGGCAGGCTGTCCGGCGCGTGGCGATTTAGCCCCGGAGGCGTTGGAAGTGGTAGCTCGCTTGGATTTAGGCGAGGCAGATACCGAACTCAAGCTGGTAAAGGACCCGCACCTGTTTTTACTCGAAATCCAGGTCAATGGGGAGGGGCCTTTTCTATTTTCAGTTGATACTGGGCTTTCCGCCCGCGTCTGTGTGTCCGAGCGCCTGCGGCGGCAATTAAAACTGCCGCGGCGACGTGGCATGCTGGCCGATGATGGCGGAGGGCGGATCGGCTACAACGCTGGTTCGGAGGTGGATTCGATTTCGATTGGGGACCTCGTTTGGATGGAGTTGCCCGTTTTAGTAGCTGATTTGAATTGGCTGCAAACGGATTCTGGTCGACCTATTGATGGCATAGTTGGGATGAGGTTTTTTGGCGAGGGACTCATTCAATTTGACGGCAACGCTGATTTGATTCGACTTTTCCCGGGCTCATTACCACGCTTGGCGCACCCGCAGATTGCACGCTATCGATTGCGCCGCGGTGTTCCTTATTGTTGGATGAAAGTCGGCCCACACAATTTCCCGGCGTTGCTCGACACTGGCTTCGACGGCGGCATTGCCTTGCCCGACGGCTTTCGCGACAAAGTATTGTGCTACGACGAACCGCGGTTCACAGCTACTTTGCGCACCACCCATAGCCAGAATCGTAAAATTTACAGCGCGCGTTTGAAGCAAGATGCCTCGCTCGCGGGTTTCAAAATGCACCATCCGCCGGTGCAATTCCTGCAGGGATATAAGACTGGGATTATCGGCGCGCAAGCCCTGCGGCAATTTGTAGTCACCTTGGACCGCTCCCAACAGCGGGTTCACTTTGCGCTGCCATGATTACTTTCACACTTTTTTTCGCATGTGCGCAAATTGCGCCCTTTGAGAGCCCTGCCCGTGGCTTGGAATTTTTTGGCAAGATCAACGCAGATTGGGCGGTCATCGACGCTGACAGCGGTTTGGAAGCTGCTACAGGCGATTACGGTAATGGTGCTGTACTGCGCCGTGCGCGTTTGGGCTTGATGGGTCCGGTGCACGAAGGGGTCGATCTAAAAATGACCGCAGACCTCGCCGCTGCGGAAATTCGCGACGCATTTTTTGACGTTCACGGGATTGTCGATCAAGGCTTTTTTCGGCTTGGGCATTTCCGCGAGCCGATGGGTTTGGTAAATCAAACGCCCAGCCATTTTTTGACTTTCATGGAACGGCCGATGTCTTCCAGTTTATTCCCATCGCGTAATTTGGGCATTGCTTGGCGGCGTGAATGGAAGCAGGAACTTGCCACTTTTACGATCGGCATTTTCCGTGAAAGCAATGACCCTGGTGAATCCATTGATGATGGCAGCGGCAATGAGATGGCGCTTACTGGACGCTGGAGTTGGGCGCCTTATCACGTCGGCGAAGGCGATCAAATGGTGCATATAGGCAGCTCTTTTTCGTGGCGCAATCCAGACGCCGGCATGGTGCAGTTTGACGGCGATCTTGGTACTACGATTGGCCCGAGCTTGGTTGATACCGGAGCGTTGACCGCCGAGCAGGTCTTGTTATTGGGTGCCGACGTTGCCTGGCAAAGCGGGGCAAATGTCTTGGCGGCAGAACTGGAATACGCAAGCTTTGATCAAAAAAGTGGCGATCGTCCAACCATGATAGGTTGGTACCTGGAAGCGAGCCATTTTCTGACCGGAGAAGCACGCACCTACAAATTATCGCGCCCGGCATTTGCTCCCCCCGATCCGGCTCAGAATTGGAATCAAGCCGACGGCATCGGCGCATGGGAATTGGGACTGCGTATTTCCCAATTGGACCTTGATGATCAATCCGTGGCCGGTGGCACTGGCCGCAACCTGGGCGTGGCTTTGAATTGGTATTTGACCTCAAATCTACGCCTGCAAACCAACGTATTCCGGGTAACTCGTGATGGAGAGGGCGATGCGAACGTTTTTGCTATGCGTTTTCACCTGGACTTTTAGCCTGCTTTTAGCAGCCTGCCAAAACTCAGCCCACAAAGCCGACGCCGTGGATACCTACCCCAATCTGCCTTTTCCTACCTTAGGCGGCCGCCAACTTTGGGCCGACGTCAATTGGTACGCGGGCTGGCGAGTGCAGCAACATGTTTGGACCGGGCATTGCCGTTTGCTTGATCCGACAAACATGCGCCGGGCATGGGGCAAGCGGCCGGCGGTCGAAGATGCGCTGCGGCAGGAACGTCGCCAAAATGAATTGCATTTGAGTAGCAATCATTTGGTGGTGTTGCTCCATGGCTTGGGGCGATCGCGGACCTCGATGGCTGAGCTGCAGCAACAATTGCGCGCCGCAGGTTATGAGGTCATGGACGTGGGTTATCCGAGCACGCGCCGTTCCATTGCCGAGCATGCGGCTCAGTTAAATTCATTATTGGATCAGATTGCGGCCAGCGAAGAGGTGCAGACGATTTCGTTCGTAACTCATAGCTTGGGAGGCATGATGGCGCGTGCAGCGTTGGCGGTTGGAAAGCCCAATCCCGGCACCGATGCCTTAAAAACCGCCGCCGCCGCCGACGTTACTCCCGCTGCCGAACCGCAGTGGCGCAAGTCCCTTCAAGTCCACCGGCTAGTCATGTTGGCACCTCCCAGTGGTGGTTCTTCGCTAGCCCAAAGCTTGAAGAATTTCCTGCCATTTCAATGGTTGGCAGGTGATTCCGGACAGCAAGTCACTTTGGATGAAGCCAGCCGCATTCCTGTACCGGACTGCAAATTTGGCATCGTTGCTGGCTATCGCAAACCGGGCAAAGGCTGGAATCCGTTGCTCGAAGGAGAAGATGATGGGGTGGTGCGGGTGGAAGAAACGCGGCTGCCAGGGGCGGAAGATTTTTGGGCAGTTCCGAGCTTGCATACCTTCATTATGGAAGACCCAATCGTGGTTGCCGGGGTACTGCATTTCCTGCAAGTAGGCAAATTCCTAGCCGATTCCAGCAGCGAGAATTGATTTCGACGCAACTTACTGTATCTTGGAGAGAACCATAACGACGGGTGGAGGGACAGGCCCTTTGATACCCGGCCAACCTGGCTTTGAGCCGCATGTGCGGGTCCTCAACCAAGGTGGCAAGACCTGCCGCAGCGGATGCTCGGATTGATGGTGTAAAGGCCTGTCCGTCTCCGTGAAGAGCAATGAACTCCTCTCAATCACAGGCCAACCAGACCCGCCTCGCGCTCAGTGAGCGCCTCAAAGGCACCCCCTTGGTGCTCGACGGCGCGATGGGAACCGTGTTAAACGAACGCGGTGTTGCGTTCAATGAGTGCTTTGAGCAAGCAAACGTCGATCGTGCGCAATTGGTCATTGAAGTGCACCGCGCTTTTTTGGATGCAGGCGCGGAAGGTGTGCATACCAATACTTTTGGCCTCAATCGCTATCGATTGGGCAACCATGGCCTGACCCGTCGCTTGCATGAATTTGCGGCGGCGGCGCAAGAAAACGCGCGCGGAGCTGCGGGCGAGCAACGTTATGTGATTGCATCGCTCGGACCGACAGGGGTCGCGATTGAACCTATCGGGCGGGTTGCCCATATCGAAGCACGTCAGGCGTATAAGGAGGCAGCCGGCGCCTTTGATCTAACCGTGGTGGACGGTTTTTCGCTCGAAACCTTTTCGAATTTATATGAGCTTATTGAGGCGGTGCGAGGTGTACGTGAGATCAGTGATTTGCCGATCTTTGCCCACTTCACGGTAACCAGTGCCGGCGTGACCTTGATGGGCACACACCCAGAAGAAGCCTGTGATCTTTTGGAAAAAGAAGGGGTCGACGCCATCGGCGTGAATTGCAGTACTGGTCCGGCAGCGGTGTTGGAAGCTGCATTGAAAATGATGGAGCATTGCAATTTGGCGATCTCGGCGCGGCCGAATGCTGGCTTGCCGCGCGAATCAGAAGGACGCGTTTTTTACGAAAACAACCCCGATTATTTTGCCCGTTTTGCGCGCCGGTTTTTGCAGGCGGGCGGGCAAGTTTTGGGTGGTTGTTGCGGCACTACACCGGATCACATTCGTGCCATTTCACGTGCTGCACGCGCCGTCGGCAGTCACCATCGGCAACGACCGGTGGTGCATACCCATCACCAAAGTGCGCGCCCCAAAACGCCGGTGCCGTTAGGTGAAAGGTCTAGATTTGGCGCCAAGTTGGCGCAAAATAAGTGTGCGATTTCGGTGGAGTTGCTGCCTCCGCGCACGCCAAATGTAGAGGCATTGCTGCATTCCGCGCGCGACTTGAGAGATGCCGGCGTGGACTTAATTAATTTGCCGGACGGACCGCGGGCGTCGGCCCGTATTTCTAACTTGGTAGCAGGCCACCTAATCGAACGCGAAGTCGGAATGGAAACCTTGCTGCATTTTTGTTGCCGCGACCGCAATCTACTCGGCATGCAATCCGACCTGATGGGGGCAGCCGCTTTGGGCATGCGCAATATGTTGATCATTACGGGTGATCCGCCATACCAAGGCAACTACCCCGACGTCACTGCGGTGTTTGATGTTGACGCCATCGGCTTGTGCAATATCTTGGATAATCTGAACCATGGGTTGGACGTTGGGGGCAACCACTTGAACGACCAAACTCATTTCTGCTTCGGCGCCGCCTTTAATCAAACCGCGACCGACCCTGAGCGGGAATACAGCCGTTTCGAATGGAAGATCAAAGCTGGCATTGAGTTTGCCATTACGCAACCGGTTTTTGACGCCGAGGCGTTCCTTAAATTGCTTCCTACTTTGCCCGAAAAACGACCGCCAATCCTGGCCGGATTGTGGCCGTTGCGTAGCCTGCGCAACGCCGAGTTTTTAGCTGCGGAAGTTCCCGGGGTAGAGGTGCCGGATGCAATCGTCGAACGCATGCGCAAAGCCGACGGCGTCGGAAAAGCGGCAGAAGAAGGCCTGCTCATCGCCCAAGAAATCCTTCAGCAGCTGGTTGGCCACGTCGACGGCTTCCAGATAGCTGCTCCATTTAATAAAACTGAAGCCACCCTTGCCTTGGTGGAGACCGCCAAAAAATTTCAATGAGTGCCCACCACTCCAGCACGCGTCCGCCTCTGACCGACCTCTTATTCCAGCGCATCCTGGTCATGGATGGCGCAATGGGAACGTTGATCCAGCAACAAAAGCTCAACGAAACTGAGTTCCGCGGTGAGATTTTTGCGGATTGCGAAAAGGATCAAAAAGGTAATAACGACTTGCTTTGTTTGACCCAGCCCAAGGTGATTCAGGGCCTTCACCATAGCTACCTAAGCGCCGGCGCCGACGTCATTAGCACCAATACTTTCAACGCCAATCGCATCAGCCTTGGCGATTACAAAATGCAAGATACGGCGTATGATATGAATAGGGCAGCAGCGCGCATTGCGCGCGAAGTTGCCGACGAATTTACCGATAAGGATCCGCGCAAACCGCGCTACGTCGCTGGAAGTATAGGGCCTACGAATCGGACTGCTTCGATATCCCCAGACGTCGCCGATCCGGCTGCTCGCAACATCACTTTTGATGAACTGGTCGTGGCGTATCACGAACAGGCCGCGGGTTTGATGGATGGTGGCGCCGATGTGTTAATGGTGGAAACCGTTTTCGATACTTTAAATGCAAAAGCGGCACTATTCGCCTTGGATCAGCTGTTTGAAGAGCGCGATGAAAGCTTGCCCATCGTCGTGTCGGGGACCATTACCGACGCTAGCGGGCGGACTTTATCGGGCCAAACCATCGAGGCATTTTGGGCTTCAATTTCGCATTTGCCATTGTTGGCGGTGGGTTTGAATTGTGCTTTGGGGCCGGCAGAAATGCGTCCGTATTTGGAGACCTTGCATCGCATTGCCGATTGTTTCATTAGTTGCTATCCAAATGCTGGCTTGCCCAATGATCTTGGCGGTTACGATTTGGGGCCAGCGGCGATGGCTAAGCAACTGCGCGAATTTGCAACAGCCGGTTTCATTAACTTGGTCGGTGGCTGTTGCGGTACCACGCCTGAGCACATAGCCGCCATTGCCGATGCAGTGACGGATTGCGATCCGCGCATGCCTGCCGATTATGACTACTTGCCGCGGTTTAGCGGCATGGAAGCCTTGGTGTTGCGCCCGGAAATGAATTTCATCAATATTGGCGAGCGCACCAATGTTTCGGGGTCGCGTAAATTTGCCCGTTTGATTCGCGAGCGCCAATACGAAGAAGCGTTGGACGTCGCTCGCCAGCAGGTTGAGGCTGGGGCGCAGATTATTGATATCAGCATGGACGAAGCGTTGTTGGATTCCGAGGCGGCGATGGTCGAGTTTTTGAATTTGATCGCAGGCGAGCCAGACATTTGCCGGGTGCCGTTGATGCTGGATTCTTCGCGGTGGGAAGTCATCGAGGCTGGTTTGCGCTGCGTGCAAGGCCGCTGCATCGTCAATTCAATCAGTTTGAAGGATGGGGAAACCGAATTTCGTCGGCGTGCAAAATTAGCTCGACGCTATGGAGCTGCCATAGTGGTCATGGCTTTTGATGAGGATGGCCAAGCTGTAGACATCGAGCGACGCATGGAAATTTGCACCCGTTCGCGCCGAATCTTGCGCGATTTGGGCTTCCGCGACCAAGAGGTGATATACGACCTCAATGTGCTAGCTGTGGCAACTGGGATGGAAGAGCACGATGATTATTCGCGTTCATTGTTGGAGTCCATCGCCGAGTTGAAGCGCCGGTTCCCCTGGTGTTTGACCAGTGGCGGCATCAGCAATTTGTCGTTTTCGTTCCGCGGTATGGATCAAGTCCGCGATGTCATGCACACGGTGTTTTTGTACCACGCGGTGGAAGCTGGACTCGACATGGGGATCGTTAACGCCGGTCAACTAGCGGTTTACGATAACATTGAATTTGAGCTGCGCGAGCTTGCAGAGGACGTGATTTTAAACCGCCGCTCGGATGCGTCGGAGCGCCTCTCGCATTACGCCGAGTCGATGCAAAAAGCTGGACCCAAAACTGCTGCAGAAGAGCAGGCATGGCGTTCATTGGAATTGGATCAACGCCTTGCTCACGCCATCGTTCACGGCTTGCACAACTTTTTGGAAGAAGATTTGCCGCAGGCGATGGACCAGTACGATTCGGCATTGCAAATCGTGGAAGGTCCGCTAATGGCAGGAATGAACACGGTGGGGGATCTGTTCGGCAGTGGCCAGATGTTCTTGCCGCAAGTAGTAAAAAGTGCGCGGGTGATGAAAAAGGCGGTTGCATGGTTGCATCCACATCTGATTTTGGATCGCATGGTCGGCGCTGCTGGGCGCGGCAAAATTGTGATGGCCACCGTAAAGGGCGACGTTCATGACATCGGCAAAAACATCGTCGGTGTGATCATGGGTTGCAACGGCTACGACGTCGTCGACTTGGGCGTAATGGTGCCAGCGGCGGACATTTTGGCCGCTGCCAAAGAGCACAAAGCGAACGCCATCGGCTTGAGTGGTTTGATCACTCCAAGCTTGGATGAAATGATGCATGTAGCTCAAGAAATGGACCGGACTGGAGTGCGTTTACCGTTGTTGATTGGCGGTGCAACAACGTCGGCCATGCATACTGCGGTACGCATTGCTCCTCGTACATCTAACCCCGTGGTTTATGTGCCAGACGCATCGCGCGCGATTGGAGTTTTACAGGATTTATTGTCTCCGGAACGCTGTGGGGAATATGCTCGGAAGAATTCGGAGACCCAGGAGAAATTGCGCGTGCGGCGCCAACAACGCCAAGCCCAGCGCGAGTTGTTGAGTATGGAAAAGGCGCGCGCGCGCGCTCCGAAGTTGGAATTTTCCGCGCAAAAGGTGATTGAACCGGCCGAGCTTGGCATTCAAGAACTGCACGACTTCCCGTTAGAGGAACTGGTCGATTTCATCGATTGGACGCCATTTTTCTCGGTTTGGGACCTCAAGGGCGTTTATCCACGCATTTTGAATCATCCGCAACATGGAGAAGAAGCGCGCCAATTGCTAGCCGAGGCGCGCACCTTACTCGATCAAATCGTTTCGCAAAAACTGCTGAAGGCTTCTGCTGTATACGCTCACCTGCCCGCCAACTCTGACGGTGAGTGCATTGAGGTTTACCGCGATTTACAGCGTGTACAGGTTTGGCGACGCTTCCCGATGTTGCGCCAACAGCGCGATGCGCGCGGCGAACAAGGCTGTCGTAGTTTGGCCGACTTTGTGGCGCCTAAGCAATCCGGCGTGCAGGATTACCTCGGCTTATTTGCATTGACAGTTGGGCATGGATTGGATCAGCTAACCGCCGAGTTCCGCGCCGATCACGACGACTTCCGTGCCATCCTGGCTGCGGCCTTGGCCGACCGGTTGGCCGAAGCATTTTCCGAACGACTGCACACCATTTTGGGCGATAGTGCCACCGGCATTCGCCCAGCCCCGGGCTATCCAGCCTGCCCCGATCACCGACTCAAGGCCGACATTTACGACGTACTTCAAGTCAGCGACCGCATTGACATGGACCTGACCGAAAATTGGTCGATGTCACCCGCAGCTTCAGTTTGCGGCTTTTACTTTGCGCATCCGGAATCGTGCTATTTCGGCGTTGGTCGAATTGGCGAAGATCAGCTGAATTGGCTAGCCGAGCAGCGCCAACTGGACTTAGCCGAAGCTGCTCGCGCAATTGGCGCCTCATGGGACGAAACTTTGCCAGAGGCGGCGGTATCATCTGCAAAATAGGTCGTTTTTGGGCGTAGAGAATCCGTCCAGCGTCGGCCAGTAGAAATCATGCAGCGTCCTTTTGATTGGCTCCGCGAACAGTTAGCCGCCATCGCCGAGCACTTGCCCACTATTCCGGTGGTGCCAGGCGCTGACAGCTCTGCGCAAATCCATTCCTTTTTGGCCGAGCACTTTGAACTCAGCCACCAGGCGCCGTTGGACCAGGCTTGTGAACTTACCGCCAGCCTCATGCGCGGCTGGCCTACGCACGCCGGTCATCCGCAAAATTTCGCCAGCATGTATGGCGACGTGCATCCGACCGGCCTCATCGGTGACAGCCTAGCCAGTGCCTGGGATGCCCATTCCAGCTTGCAAACCTCGTCGCCACTGGCTCAGGAAATTGAAGCCTTTGTCGTCGCATTTTTGTGCCATCGAATCGGCTTTAAACCGCAGCAAAGCAATGGCTTTTTTACTGCCGACGCCGCCCAAGCCAAGCAACTGGCACTGGTGTCAGCCCTTGCTCAGTGTTTCCCGGGCTTTGCCGAATCTGGCGTTCGAGCCTGCGAAGGTCGGCCGTTGATTTACCACTCACAAGCCAACGCCGACGGCCTCGCCGAGCTTTTGACAACCACTGGTTTGGGGCGCGAGTCCTTGCGCTTAGTGCGGTGCGCCGCCAACGGCCAAATGGATATCAAAACCCTGCGCCGCATGATCATCGAGGACGCGCGCAACGACCATACTCCGTTTATGGTCATCGCCAGTGCCGGCACGGACGCGGGCGCTATTGATCCCATCAAAGGCCTTGCAGCGCTGGCCCGGGTGCAAGGCATGTGGCTGCACGTGGATGCTAGTGGCGGCGGCATGGGATTGCTTTGCAATGCCCTAAAAGGCGATTTCGACGGCCTGCGCTTCGCAGATTCCGTCGCGATCGATACCCGAACTGCGTTTGCCGTCCCTGGCCCGGGGGGGATTTTCTTGTGCCGTCATGCCCAGCCCATGCAGTTTTTACCCCAAGCCACGTCGGCAGGCTTGGCGATTAAGGCCTTTTTAGCCCTGGCACACCTAGGCGCAGATGGCTATTCGGACTTGCTGCAACATCAGCTAAATATGGCAAGCCAATTAGAGGTGTTGCTTGTTCAAAAGAATTGGCGTGTCTTACGACCAAGTCTTTTACCTGTGCTCTTGGTTCAAGATCCCGGCCTCAATCATGAAAATGAGCAATCTTCACGCTATCTGCATTGGATCGATACATTGCGAGAGAAACACAACACTTTGCTTTCCTTGGTTACCCATGGCGACGGCCAGGCCTGCATTCGTGTTTGCATTTCCAATTTCGCAACAAATCTTGCATGCTTGCAGGAATTGGCGGAAAACCTGGAAGAAATCCGACAAATTTCAGAATAGTGACGGATTTCTTGGCGTCATTAGGCGATGAAACGCGTTCTCAATGTGAAACGTAGCCGTGCCTAAAGTAACCAGCGCAAGAATTGTCCTCACTCATTCAGTCGACCGCGGCTGTGGGATTTTACTTCAACATGAAGGCTGGCAATCGGTGTATCTAGAGTTCATTTTGGAAAGGGTGGTCGGTAAAGGGGGCGAGCAATATTTGGCACGATTGGAAGCCATCGGCGGATTTGGACTGCTCGCCAAAGGATTATTGCCGCTGGCTGGTGCGGATTATTTTTATTCGGATCCCCTGCAATGCGTTGGACGGCCAAATTCGCGGTTGGTGATCCGGCCACTGGGCAAGCGCACCTGGGGCGAGGTCAAAACCTGTAAAGACATTGGCCTCAAGGTGGAGGCAATCGAATCCCTAATCCAAGGCCCGGATGCTAAGTCCGCCGGTGGTGCGTAATTCAATCTCGTAGCGGCCACCTGGAACCAGCTGGATATAAGGCGCCTCGCCATGCATTGCGTGGATGCCTGAACGGCGGATGACCTCGGGGCGGTTGGCATAGCGCCAGAAATCGCGCCACAACTCCTGGTGGAAACCAGTGCGATAGGCGTCGGCGGGGGCGTCTTCGGCTGAATATATCGGCGGCACGGTATCCTGTTGGTCCAGGGCGTAGCCGTCGTGTGGGGTTTGGAATTCACCAAACAAGCGACGGAACAGCAATAGGGACGATCCTTCTTCTAGATCATTTTGCTGCAAAAATTCTTGATCAAATTTGATCACTTGGGCATCTACATACAAAACGTCGCCATCAATGGTGAACTCCTGGGCTGGGCCAGCGGGTCGCATTTCGCTGCCGACCTCCCAAAAGCGGACCGTAGAGCGCTTGCCGCCCGGAGCGTTAGGATCAGTTTTTTGCTCCAAAACCTCGATTTGGGCCACCCGCTTGCGTTCTTTCAAAAACGAGATCTGATGTTCCAAACGCTCCTGTTGGATCTCCAGTTCTTTGATCCTTTGCACGAGTATTTCGTTGTCACTGAGCTCGTGGTAAGCCCAAACGGAAGCGGAGCCACCCACTAAAAAAGCTAAGACAAAGGTGCGGGCGGTGGAGATGGCCATGCCTTTCAATATAGTCGGCCATATAGTGGTATGTCATGGACCAATGCCCCGAATCCCTGTGGCCGCTAGACCCGCAGGTGGTTTTCCTCAACCACGGCTCTTTCGGTTCCTGCCCGTTACCGGTGCAGGAGGAACAACAGCGTCTGCGCGACCTAATGGAAGCGCGGCCAATTGAGTTTTTGGGCCGTCAGCTGGAAACGCGCTTGGACGAAGCGCGCGAGCAGCTGGCCGAATTTGTCCAGTGCGACGCCCAGGACCTTGCATTTGTGCCCAACGCGACCTACGGCGTGAATTCGGTACTGCGTTCTCTCGATTTGCAGCCCGGCGACGAAATCTTGGTCACTGACCACGAGTACAACGCCTGCCGCAATGTGGTGGACTATGTTGCCGCCCGCCATCACGCCAAAGTTGTGGTCGTGGCGCTGCCCTTCCCGGTCCAGCACGCCGACACAATTGTGGAGCGCTTGTTGGCCGCGGTG
>JACNIZ010000227.1 GCA_014382805.1 Planctomycetota bacterium | reverse complement strand
TTCATGATGTCCAGAGTATGATTCGAGTTGGATCCAAGGAAAATAATCTTCAGATTCAAAGTTTCGACTTCCACGGTGTCGACGTTATCGGCCCACGGGTGGCGAGCCGTTCCTTCCAATACCCGCAGCAGTTTTTGACGCTGCAAAAAAGTCCAAGGCATTGGAATGTGGTGCTTTTTGAGTTCGTCGTCAAATATTGCCGACCATAGTTCGCGCTCAAATAACCAAAACAAAGCGGCAGGGCCTTCGACTTCATCCACACCATCCCATTGGCGCAATTCATCAAGGATTTCCTGCGCATCCTTGTCAATGTCATCGGGAATTTCGCTAGGCAATGCAGCCAATAAATACAACGCGTAAGAATTTTGCACATCCGATTGCGGACCACTCAACGACTCCGCCGACCAACCACTTTTACCCTGCAACAACTCCGTAATGCGCTGGCGCCGAAACGCCGTGTCGTAATCAGCCTGCAAAGATTCACCGCCGCCCTCCACCAAACTATTCGCGGTCACTATCGAGTCCCGCTGCCCAGGCTGAATCACAGGATTCATCGCCGGCTCCGCCAATCCACTCCAGCGATAACTCTTATTCCAAGCAGGCGAAGGCAGACGCCCCATTTCACGATTGCGCAGTGGCGATCGCCCAAACATAGTCCAAGCGATGCGCCCATCCGTGTGCCCAATTACGACGTTCTGCGCCGGCGCCTGATATCGATTCGCCGCCGCAATCGCTTCCTCAACCGTAGACGCCCTCCCCATATCCAAAAACGGTGTCATCGGATCGGTCAAGTGATACGCCGACCACAGCAAAGTCCGCGCCGGCAATCCGCTTTCCGCATCCGGCGGCAACATGGGCCCAAGATCAGTCTCATAAATCAAAACCTCAACACGATTCCCTCCATCCACCAAAATTTCCTTACTGCTTCGCCGCACATCCACCCACTCACCGTCGCGCAAAACCTGCGTCAAATCCTGCGTCAAATCCTCATTCGCCTTTTCAAACAACAAATCATTATCGTCCATCATCACATTAGTAAACGCCCACGCCAAATTCTGGTTATGCCCCAGCACCACCCCCGGCACCCCAGCAATACTCATCCCCGCCACCTCCATCTGTGGACAGCGCAAATGAATCTGATACCAAATCGACGGCAACCGCAATCCCAAGTGCGGGTCATTAGCAACCAACGCCGACCCGTTCGCAGATAACGCTCCCGAAACCGCCCAGTTATTACTCCCTCCCGGTGTACTCCCGGGCGAAGCCTGCGCCGCATTCCCCGATCCACCAGCTGACGGCACCGATTCAACACCAGCCAACCACTCCGGCTCATAAGCCAAATCCAACAACCCCTCCGGCACCTCTACTTCCTCACCAATCCAATCCATCGCCGCGTCCACCCCCAATTCCCGCAAAACCAAATACCGCTCCTCCTCTGCACGCTTAGTAATAAACGACAAGCTCACGGCCAACAGCGCCGGCACACACATTGAATCCACCGGCGTCCAAGGCTCAGGCTGCAAGCCAGTCAGCTGAAAGAACGGCTGCAAATCCTCACCCCGTGAATCCAACCATGCATTCACTCCCTCCGCATAAATCTTCAACAACTCCAAAGAATCAGCACGCATCCCAGCAACAGCCTTCTCCGCAATCCCCCGCACTCGCAACTCCAACATAGTCCGATCCATCTCCAATCCAGCCTCCCCGATAACCTCGGCCAACCGTCCCGACACCACACGCCTATTCAACTCCATCTGTGCAAATCGATCATTCGCATGCACCCATCCCATAGCCCTAACCACATCCTCCAAACTCTCCCCACTCAAATACGGCACCCCCCACTCATCCGTCTGCACCACCACATCACCCTTCAACCCCACCAACCGCGCTTCCCCACCCCGCTGCGGAAGTCCGCCCTCCAACAACCCCCGATAAAACCCCCACCCCTTCCATCCCGCAATGACCACCGCCAAAACTATCACAAGAATCAACAATCGACGGTGGGTGGTCATGCTGGATCTTAGCAGGGTTTATGGGTGGATTTGGTGGGGTGTCTTTTGAGTAGTATTTCCGGCGGCAAGGATTCCGCTTCGCTCCATCAAAAGTCGCCGGAAATACTACTCAAAATACATACTCACATATTCTGCCACAGGAACAGAGGACTCAGACCCAAAAAGTAGTTCACCGAGGGGAGGATTAACGCAATAAATCCTCAATCATGAACCGCATTAAACCTATCTCCACCCAACAGGTGCTCCCTTCGTCCAACGATTAAACTGTTCAACGATATCTGATTAATGTGAGTTGCGTGGGGGGATCCCCGGCGGCTTTTGATGGAGCGAAGCGGAATCCTTGCCGCCGGGGATCCCCCCACGCAACACCAGAACAAACAAAAAAAATACCCCTGAAAAAAACCTTCGACGAAGCCGAAGCTCCGCCGAAGGTACACGCATACACGCAACAGTGAGTTTCCCCACCGACGCTATGTTCCAATCAAGGGTTCTTAAACTCAGCCTTAGGACCGAGGTAGTACCACCAATTGAGTATGGCACAGATGGCGTAGAACACCGCCAAGCCATACATCGCAATTTCGGGAGCACCTGCTTTCATTTGCTCACCGATTAGCTTTGGAACCAAGAAGGCGCCGTAAGCTGCAACTGCCGACGTCCAACCCAACACTGGGCCAGCTTGTTCTGCGTTGAAGACCATTGAAATGGTGCGGAAGGTAGAGCCATTGCCGACGCCAGTGGCTGCGAAGAGAACTACGATCAGCACGAAGAAGGGTATGAAAAACTCTTCTGGGGCGTTCGCCTGGTACGCCAGCGATGAGTAGTAGCCAACGCCAACCGCAGAAAGGGTCATGACGACGGCAACCACTTGGGTCACAATTGCGCCACCAACCTTGTCAGCGATCATGCCACCAACCGGACGAATCAGAGCACCGACGAAGGCGCCTACCCAAACGTACATGAATGTAGCGGGACCATTCGGGTTGTTGATGTGAATCCAGACGTCGCCGTTTTCGGTAGCGGTAGCCAATGCTTTTTGGGCGGCTTCCACGACCTTAGGGTCGACAAAGACGCCAGCACCTGCGGCAATCTTTTCGCTCAAGCCTGCCACCTCATAGTGCATGACACCAAAGATGAATTTGATGGCCAGGCCAACGGCAGCGGAGAACCCGATGAATGAACCAAAGGTCATCGTGTAGATGACGGTCATAACCCAGGTGTGCTTGTTGTTGAAGATCTTGTACTGGCGATCAAGGTTGCCCTTAATTTCGCCTGGCGACAAAGCCTTTATCAAGAAAACGGTTGCGGCAATGACGCATGGCAACACAATCCACTTCACCCAAGTCATCGTGAGGTAAGTCAGGATGAAGTACAGGCCAGCAGCAGCAGTAGCAAAACCGATCAACAGCAGCCAAGTGATGCGACCGAAAGAAACCATCGGCGACCTGAGGCCGGGAGTGACGGCTTCGGTTTTGATGTTGTTGAGCTTGAACCAACCGAAAAAGGCCAGCGGGATCAACCAGTACATCCAAACCCAACCGGCGCTGGACAACCAGGTGTCGGAACCGGCCGCGACTTGCTTGAAGATAGTACCGCTGGTGGTTGCGAGTTTGCCCGGTTCACCGCTTAACGGGCCGACAATTGCCGCAGTCATGCCCAGCGGAATCAAGATCTGCATGGTGGTCACACCGAAGTTGCCTAAGCCCGCATTCATGCCCAGCGCGTAACCTTGTACCTTTTTCGGGTAGAAGAAGCTGATGTTGGACATGGAAGAGGCAAAGTTGCCACCGCCGATGCCTGACAGGAATGCCAGCAGCATGAAAACCCTGAACGGCGTTTCAGGGTTTTGCAGCGCAAAGGCCGCACCCAGTGCCGGGATCATCAACAGCGCCGTGGTGAAGAAGATGGTGTTTCGACCACCCGCCAGGCGAATGAAGAAGGTACTAGGGATGCGTAGCGTGGCGCCGGTCAGGCCAGCAATTGCTGGCAACATGAACAGCAAACCCATTGCCTCCTCCGGCGACTTGCCGAAGGTGAAACCCAGGTTTTTCATTTGCACCGTAATGATGCCCCACATCAACCAGACGGCAAATCCGACTAGCAAACTGGGAATGGAGATCCAAAGGTTGCGCGTGGCTACCTTTTTGCCGGTGGAATCCCAGAATGCCTGGTCTTCGACATCCCACTTTTCTAGGGTACTCATCCGGTTACTCCGGTTACAGCAGCATCGTTTTGAGCTGCTTCGTCATGGTGGGCGTCAGCGAAGGAACCTTTGGGCTCTTTCAACGCCATGGATGCAATCATGCACACGATGGCACAACCGCTGATGGTTAAGAAGAATTGATCCGGTGTGACAAAGCTGAACACAGTCAGCAATACCACCGCGCCAACGTTGCCGTAGGCACCTACCATGCCGGCGATTTGACCAGTGACGCGTTTCTTGACCAATGGAACCACTGCGAATACTGCGCCTTCACCCGCTTGCACGAAGAAGGAGCACAACATGGTTGCGCCAACAGCCAATGGAATTGGCCAGGAGCTATTGATACGGCTCATTAGGAAGTAACCGACGGCTAAACCTGCAAGCAGGAAAGTTAGAGTCTTGCGACGCGAACCCAACCGGTCGGAAAGAAAGCCACCCATCGGACGGGCGAATAAGTTCATGAACGCGAAGGATGCCGCGATCATGCCTGCTTGAGCCAGAGAAAGGTCGAAGGTTCGCTTGAAGAAAAGCGGCAGCATGGAAACCACAGCCAATTCCGAGCCGAATGTCACGAAGTAAGCAAGGTCCAAAATGGCGACTTGACGGAATTCGTATTTGTCGCCTTCGCTATAGCCTTCGCGAATATGCGGCGCATTGACGGTCCATGCCTTGTAGGCCTGGAAAATCAAAATGCTGACCAAAGCACCGTATCCAATGTGCGCGCCTTGGGTCGGCAAGAAGCCGAAGTTGTGGAGTTTCCACACCAAAAGGCCCAAAGCCAAAATCATCGGCACCTGCATGAAAATCAAACCATACAACGACGGCATCGAAGTGACTTCCATTGCGCCAGCGCGCTTCGGCTTGTGATAAGTCTTACCTGGAGGCGTGTCACTTACACTTGCGTAGTAAATGAAGCCATAAATCAAACACATGGCACCGGTCAAGCCGATGGAGTAGCGCCAGCCTTGCTCTGCGCCAAACCAGGTGGTGGCCAGAACTGCAATGGTAGGCAAGGTGAACGCCGAAGCCGCGGAACCAAAGTTTCCGAAGCCACCGTAAATACCTTCTGCCTCCCCCACGTCTTTCGGTGGGAACCACTCTGCAACCATGCGGATGCCGATGACGAAGCCGGCACCAATAATGCCCAGTAGCAATCGAGTAATGACCAACTGGATCATGGTGTTCGATACCGCGAATATGAAACACGGTATAGACATCACAATCAACAAGCCGGAGAAAACCTTTCTCGGCCCAAAACGATCTAACAGCATGCCGATGATGATTCGCGCTGGAATCGTCAGAGCCACGTTACAGATCATCAAGACCTTCAGGTCGCCGTCGGTCAAGCCAAGATCAATCTTCATGGCTGCCGCTAAAGGCGCCATGTTGAACCAAGCCATGAAGGTTAGGAAGAACGCAAACCAGGTCATATGCAGGATCTTGTATGGACCCTTGAATGACAAAAATTGCGTCGGGTTAAATTTTTTCGTACTTGCGGACATCGCCGAACTCCATTCCAGGTTGGGGGGAGAGTGTTTGTTGGTGGTGGCGTGGTGGCGTACTGCCCGGTCATATGGACCGGGCAGTTGTTTAAGTAAATCGATTAGTCGCGGATGCGGAGGCGCTTACGATCGCGGTTCCAACGCACAACTTGAGTTTTGCGCCAGAGGTAAGGGTTAGGAATCACGATGACGTGTATCAACCTGGTGAACGGGAAGAAGCCGATCATCAAGAAGGCATTAATGATGTGCAGCTTGACGAGCAATGGCATGCCAGCCACGTAGCTCAAGTCCGGGTTGAGGGTGAACAAAGACCACAACCAAGGTGTGGCACTGGCTGCGAACCAAGAGCTGCCCCAGCCGTTGTAGATGGCCACCAAGATGCCAAGCACGATTTGAATCAGCAGCAAGGCCAGCAGCACCCAATCGGACTTGTTGGTAATGATGCGTATGCGCGGGCTTTGCACCCGCCGAATCATCGAGTTGACCAAGCCAAACAATGCCATCAAGCCGAGTGCCAATCCTGTGACTTCCAAGACCACCAACCTCACCGGGGCGGCGTTCCATGCCAGCATCGTGTCAGGAATCATCAAGCCAGCAAGGTGCAGTAGCAAAACTCCAATCACTCCGTAGTGGAAGGGAACCGTGCTCCAAAAGTGCTTGCGGTTTTCTAGGAACTGCGATGACAGACTAGTAACCGAAAACGGACGTCGGCGGTAGCGGGTGATGCCGACCAGGAAGAACAAAACCAAAGCCACGTAGGGCAAGGCTACGAAGAAGAGGATGTCGTACATGGATCAGCTGTGGTTGTAGGATTGCTGGGCGTGTTGGCGGGTGACTTGAAGCACGGCGTCCAGCACTGGTTCGTATGGGTTTTGATCCGCGGCCAAGCTGACCAGGATCTTGCGGACGGCAGGTTTGACCGTGTCGGCGGCCAGTTTCAGCGCGTGCTCCTCACTGCAAAGGCTCATGGCCTGCAAAACCAAACTGAGGTGGTCGGGCAATTCGGAACGCTCGGGTACGCCGTGTTCGCGAAGCAGCGCGCGCATTTGAACTAAAAATGCACCGCGCTCATAAGTTTCCCCATAAACATGCCAACCTAGCTCCAATGCCGCGGTTTGGCTGTTGTCGAAAGTGATGCAGTACAGCTCTTCCAACTTCTCGGCGCTGCGTTCACGGACGAAGGCCAAAAACGGTTGTAGCGCCTCGCCAGCAACGGGGCATTGATTGCCGATTTGGGCGATCCACTCTTCAGCGGCTTCGCAGTAGCCGGCGGCTGGGTAATCCAGCAGCCGAGCCAGCGAACCATAGATGGATTGATCGATGGTCATGATCACACTCTTATTGGAGGTTCAATGAAACCGAAACCAGTGTCCTGCTTGTTTTCCATGGGGTCTTTCAACAACTCCATGGCTTGCTCGCGGTGCGTCGGTGGAATGATGAAACGCTCTTCGTACTTGGCCAAAGAGGTCAAGCGGTAGATGGCTTCAGCTTGATCTACAGTGCAATCGGCTTCGACCAGCGCGGCTTTGGCAGTAGCTTCATCGACGTCGCCAACGGTGACGTGACGTCGCCACATGCGTACTGCGTATTGCTTGCGCAGGGCGTAGCGGACCGGCTCGGTGTTACCGGCACCAAAGATCTCGGCGAGGTATTGAATCGGTACGCGTGCCTCGTCGACTTCGTGCAGCAGGTCGGTGCCGTTGTTGCGGGTTGCCTCGCCGTTGCGCGACGACAGTACCGGCGAAAGCGGCGGAACGTAGAACAACATCGGCAAGGTGCGGAACTCAGGGTGCAATGGCAAGCCCAGCCCCCACTCCATGACGAACTTGTAAGTTGGTGATTGCTGCGCCGAGGTAATCACGTCGTCCGGAATGCCATTGGCCTTAGCGGCTTCGATGACTTCCGGATCGTTCGGATCCAAAATCAGTTCGCGCTGCTTGCTGATCAATTCATTCTCAGGGCATCCTGCGATTTCTTCGATGCGCGAGGCGTCGTAAAGCACGTTGCCTAAGTAACGAATCCGACCGACGCAAGAGTGGTGGCAAGCTGGCGGCTGCTTGGTCTCTAGGCGTGGATAGCACAAAATGCACTTCTCCGACTTGCCGGTCGACCAATTGAAGTAAACCTTCTTGTAAGGACAAGCCGGCACACAGGAGCGCCAACCGCGACACTGCTTTTGGTTAACCAAAACAATGCCATCTTCCCCACGCTTGTACAACGCGCCGGACGGACATGCAGCTACACACGCAGGGTTCAAGCAGTGGTTACACATGCGCGGCAGGTAGAAAAACGCCAACCGCTCGATCTCAAACATTTGCTGGCGCAGCTCCGGAGTGAGCGCTTCCAAGTTCGGATCGTTTTCTGCGTAGACTTGCGAGCCACCGAGGTCGTCGTCCCAGTTTGGGCCGGCTTTGACGTCGATGTATTCGCCAGTCACCATCGAGATGGGCATCGCAGTCGGCTGGTCGTCGCCTTCAGGGGCGTCGAACAGATCCGAGTACTTATATGTCCAAGGCTCGTAGTAATCGTCCATGGTCGGCATGGACGGATTGTGAAAGATGTTGGGGATGATTTTGCTGCGGCTGGTTGATTTCAGCTGCAATTCGCCATCAACGACTTCCCAACCACCTTTGTAATTAAGCTGGTCTTCCCAACGCGTCGGATAACCGGTTCCCGGCTTCGTCTCCACGTTGTTCCACCACATGTACTCAGTACCTTTGCGGTCAGTCCAGATGTTTTTGCAGGCGATGCTGCAGGTATGGCAACCGATGCATTTGTCCATGTGGAACAGCATCGAAACTTGTGAGCGGACGTCCATTTTTATTCCCTCCTAGCGTTACCAGATGAGTTTGGGGAGTTTGCGAACCAACACGTGGGTGTCACGGTTGCAACCGATCGGTCCCCAGTAGTTGAAGTGGTAAGTGAACTGTCCGTAACCACCGATCAACAAGTTCGGCTTGAGTCTGGTACGGGTCAGACTGTTGTGGCCACCAGCACGTCGTTTGCCGCGCAATGGCGATTTAGGTACTGAGTAAGTCCTTTCAGGAGAGTGGTAAATGATGCAGATCCCCTTTGGAATACGCGCGCTGACTGCAGCTCGCGTGACCACTACGCCGTGGTCGTTGTGCACCTCAACCCAATCGTTATCGTTGATGCCGATGGAATTCGCTTCCTTATCGTTAATCCAGAACGGCTCCACGCCGCGTGACAGAGTTGTCATGCGATGGTTGTCCCCGTAGGTCGAGTGAATGTGCCACTTGCCATGCGGAGTCAAGTAGTTCAAGCACAGCGTGTCGCCCTTTTCGATACCGCTGTCATCCGACATGCGCATGTCAGCGTATTGAACTGGCAATGGCTTCGGCTTGTAAGTCGGCACGTGTTCACCGAACTGAATGTAGCCCGGGTGATCCAAGTAGAAGTGCTGACGACCCGTCAACGTCCGCCATGGAACCATGTGCTCGATGTTGTAGCTAAACGGTGAGTAAGTACGTCCGTCGTCGATCTTGGCCGACCACATCGGCGAGTTATGCTGACGTCGTGGCTGCGCTTGAATGTCTTCAAATTGCATGCGCACGGAACGCGTCTTGCCAGCTAGCTCATCCGCCAGTGGGAAACCAACTTTCTCCTCCATGTTTTTGTAGGAGCGATAAGCAAGTTCACCATTGGTTACCGACGCTAGG
Organism: Planctomycetota bacterium; assembly: GCA_014382805.1. Lineage (GTDB taxonomy): Bacteria > Planctomycetota > UBA1135 > UBA1135 > UBA1135 > JACNIZ01. Next base: position 43,771 of record JACNIZ010000227.1, on the reverse strand, counting down.
TTCAAGATGGCGTTACAAGCGTCCTTACCAGTCAGTAGTGATGGGTATTTTTTGCCATCGAACTCGGTGGTACGACCGTGCTCGACCATTTCATCGTAGAAATCGTCAATGTGGTAGTGGGTGCCGTGAGCTCCAATTCCTTTTTCCCGAGCTAGCGGACCGTAAGCGATGAACTGGTGGTATAGCTTGCTGTAATCACGCTTGACTACTTTCAAGCCAGGCATGGTCTTGCCAGGGATGGCTTCGCACTGCCCCTTGTCCCAATCCAACATCTGTGGCTGCGCGATTTCGGCAGCAGTGTCGTGCGCCAGCGGAGAAGCGACGATGTCTTCCACTTCGCCCGGGAAGGCTTCACCAGCCAGCTTCGCAAACTCTTTGGAGATCTCCGCAAAGATGTCCCAGTCCGACTTAGATTCCCAACATGGCGGAACTGCTTCCGAAAGTGGGTGCACGTAAGCGTGCATGTCGGTGGTGTTCAGGTCATCCTTTTCGTACCAAGTTGCGGCAGGCAGAACGATGTCCGAATACAGCGCCGACGTATCCATGCGGAAGTTCAAGTCGACTACCAGGTCCATCTTGCCCTTCGGCGCAGTCTTCAAAAACTCAACCGCTTTAACGCTGCCTTCAGCAAGTTCTTCAGCGATTTTATTGTTGTGCGTGCCGAGGTAGTGGTCCAGGAAGTACTCGTGGCCCTTGGCCGAACTCATCAGAGCGTTACCCCTCCAGATGAACCACAAACGCGGCCAGTTTTCGCTGTGGTCAGGCTTCTCAACCGCAAACTTGAGCTCCTTGCTCTTCAGTTTGTCGACCACGTAGTTAACAATGCCAGCTTCATCCATGGCGCCGGCGTTGCGCGCATCTTCGCACAGTGTAATCGGACTGCGATCAAACTGCGGGTAGAAAGGCATCCAGCCGTTCTTGACCGAACGCAATGGAACGGAAATGGTGTGGCAGACGGAAATGCTGCCTGCGGGATGATCTTCCGGCACCGTGTGGTAATCGCGGAAGCTCTTTTCGTAACGCCACTGGTCGGTGTTGACGTAGTGCCAAGACGGAGCATTCTGCAAACGCACCGCAGGCACCCAGTCCTTGGCAAAAGCAATGTTGCCCCAAGGTTCGCCCGGAGCCAGCTTTTCCTGACCCACGTAGTGAGCCAAACCACCACCGTTGACGCCTACGCAGCCGCAGAACATCAACGCGTTGATCGCCGCGCGGTACATCAAGTTGCCGTGGTACCAGTGATTAATACCAGCGCCAATGATGACGGTGCACTTACCATTCGTATGTTCAGCAGTCGACGCCCATTCGCGCGCGAACTTGATGATGTTGGAGCGGTCGATACCACAGTAACGCTCACCCCACGCCGGGGTGTAAACCATGTCGTCGTCGTAGCTGGTTGGGTAGTCCCCATCCAAACCGCGACTGATGCCGTATTGCGCCATCAGCAAGTCATAAACAGTTGCGACGGTAACCGGACCGTCGGCGGTGTTGACGGTGCGCACAGGCACGCCGCGCTTTTTGGATTCACCTTCGGCGAAGTCATCAAAACGGACTTGTTTGATGCCGTCGCAAACTTCCAGGAAGGTCAATTCGGCATCGATGTCTGAACCGTCTTTGCCGTCTTTAGGAAGCAAGTTCCATTGACCCTTCTTCTCAGCCCAACGGTGACCAGAGGAGCCCATCGGCATCTTCGGCCTGTCGTCGCCGGCGTCCCATTGCAGGAACTTCCATTCGCCATTCTCTTCATCGGCGTACTCAGCCATGCGACCAGCACGCAGCATTTGGCCAGGTTCCCAGGATCCATTCTTCTCGGTCAGCTCGACCAAGTAAGGCGAATCGGTGTACTTCTTGCAGTAATTAATGAAGTACGGGGTTTGCTTCTCGTGGTGGAACTCCTTGAGGATGACGTGGTTGACTGCCATCCACCAAGCGCCATCTTGACCAGCGTTCAAGGACACCCATTCGTCGGCGTACTTAGCAACCTGGTTGAAGTCCGGCGAGAACACCACCATTTTGGTGCCGTTGTGACGCGCTTCAGCAGCAAAGTGCACGTCAGGTGTGCGCGTCATGTTCAGGTTGGAACCCATGACCGCCAACATCTTGGCGTGGTACCAGTCAGCTGATTCGTTGACGTCGGTTTGCTCGCCCCAAGTCTCTGGCGATGCACTTGGAAGGTCGCAGTACCAATCGTAGAAGGACAGAGACAGACCACCCATCAACTGCAACATGCGCGCGCCAGCTGCATAGCTAACTTGCGACATGGCAGGAATCGGCGAGAAACCAGCGATGCGGTCAGGACCGTAATCCTTAATGGTATGAACGGCCGACGCAGCAATGATTTCCTTCGCAGTATCCCAAGAAGTGCGACGGAATCCGCCTTTGCCGCGAGCGCGCTGATAACGAGCGCGTTTTTCCGGATCATTTTGGATCGAAGCCCAAGCAGCAACCGGGTCGTTGTTATGAGCAGTTTTGGCAGTACGCCAGAAGTCCAACAACGCACCACGCACGTATGGGTACTTAACCCGCAACGGGCTGTACAAGTACCATGAGTAAGAAATTCCGCGCTGACAACCGCGTGGTTCGTGCGGCGGAACGTTCTTATCAATCTTCGGATAATCAATCGCCTGCAGTTCCCAGGTGACGATTCCATCTTTAACGTGAATCTGCCACGAGCACGACCCGGTACAGTTCACACCGTGAGTTGAGCGTACGATCTTGTCGTACTGCCAACGGTTGCGGTAAAACTCTTCCCAAGCGCGCGTTTCGGGCTCGGCGGAGTCTTTAATCCAAGGAAGGGAGTTATCAGTGTTCATCGTTTAGCTCTCTCCACCATTGGGATCCGGGTGGAACGGTAGCGGTTCTTCCAGATGAGTCCGAACATGACCAGAAGCAGAATGGCGACTATTACGCCCGCGCTGAAGAAGGAAGCGGTTACTGCCGGAGCCTCACTTGGGCTCTTTTCGTTTTCCGATTCAAGGAATGCGACCAAGTCGCGGATTTCTGATTTCGTCAAGCGTTGCTTGCTGAAAATCGGTGTCATCACCGCCGATGCCGGCATAGTGAGCCAGGCTTGCAGTCCAGCGCGGCCTTGCAAGCGCTGGGAAACGTGGGTTAGGTCTGGACCTAAGCGACCCCCGCCCCACGAACCAATGTCGTAGGTGGTGTGGCAAGCGGTGCACGCAGGAGCACCGTTCTCCAAGCTCTTTGCTCCGGTGAAATATTCACGCCCGCTATTGATTTCTTCAGCGGTGAAGGGCTCAGTCTCAACGACTGGCGCGGGCTTGGGATCTGCACCCGACTGAGCTTCGATGTAATCCAACAGCGCGTTGGCCATCGCTGCATCCAGTCCCGGAATTTTGATCATCTGCACGTTATTCGCAGCAGCGAGCAATTCCTGGGCGTATGGATCACCGCTAGCCAATACGGCTGGCGGGTCCATCATGAATGGGACCAACCATTCGCGTGTTTGGCGCTCGGTAACCCCGGCTAAGTCCGGGCCAAGAATGCCCGGCGAGCCGATGTTATGGCAGGCAACACACTGGATTTTGAAGAAAGCTTCTGCATCGGGTTCCTGGCTGAATCCAGGCGGGCAGAGCGTCAGTAGGGAGATGAGGGCAGTACTAAGTAAGCGCAAGATTTGGGCCTCCGCTGCGCGCAATGCAACCCTTGTGCCAACGCGCGTGCGCAGATCAAAACAACCCAAGTCTTTAAATTAAAACAGGTTACGAAATTTACGCAAATCCAGAAAAGCAAACTCCCCGATACCAGCTGCATACTTAAATATGCATCCCTTGCTCAATCATGCTCAAAACCGGCGGAAACCCGCCACTTAGCGGTGCATACTGAAACATGCACCGCTGCAAAAAAGTGCATTCAGCTGGACTCAATCGAATAGCAATCGATGCAAATTTTTAGAATATTTTGTCGAAATTTTCTTTTTGAAGGTGCTTTCAAACTAGGGATCAAATTTCAAAATCTCATCGAGCACAGCCTGCGGACTTGCTTTTTTTAGCTGCCCTATGGCCAGCAGCAAATCGCCCAAATTGCGCTTATCCTCGCCCCTACCAGTTTCCTTTAAATGGCCCAGCAAGATTTGTCCTAGACCCCAGCTAGCAGCGTACTTGTCGGTGCTGAAATATCCGCCTTTCCAGCCCAGTAGCTCTAATAAAAATGGCTCGCGCAGCTTCTTCTTTGCATACCGTTTTTTCAAAACTGAGCGGAATTCGTCAGCGTAGCCATTTCGCTCCGAATGGGGCAGAATCGGATTTTGATTGCCCCAATGGCGATACGCGTAGTGGCCACCGGTCACGCCGACCTCAACGATCTCGGCCAATCCCAAAATGGCTGGCGGCAGCTCACCATATTTTTTTTCCAGCAATTCCGCCGTGCCACGGTTCACAAGCTCGCACACAGGAACATGAATTTCCCACTGGCAACTGGTGGCATCGGCGCACGAGCCTGGGTAAGCGCATGGCACACCCAAACAATCTTCGTGGCCCAATGGCAGTAAATAATGCATCAGCATGTCATCGAGCAAAACGCCGTCGGAGTAGCGCACATTGAACTGCAAGCGGTGGTCCAAGCGCTCAACGAGAAGCAAAACCAACGGCGCTTCCACCTTTTTGTCTTTACTGCTGGCCTCAGCCGCCAATGATTGCGAAGACTGCATGTAATCTTGATCTAACCATTCAAATATCGGTTTGAACGCATCTTGCAAGTGCACGGTTTCCTTACTGGCCCCCCCTTGGGTAGGAAGAAATAATTTTAAATCGTGGCACTTGGGATGAACTACCGCAAGGCGTTGGTCGCAAAGGTAGGTGAATTCGAATGCTGGATTTGAAAGGTCGGAATTGATTTCTTCAATTCGTTGCTTGGCAGCTTTAACTAAGGATGATTCTTGTGAAGTAGAAGGAGTAGCGGTGGCGGCAAATGTCCAAGCCACACTGGCTAGTAGAAAAACGTTTCTCATTTGGTGGTGATTTGCAGAACAAGCTTCCGTAGACAAAAAGTACAACGTCCAGGCAAACGAGTTCTTTGGAAATCTAGCGCCAAAATTTTGAAACTAACCACAAAATCGTGTCACACAGTTCCCACTGCTTTTGCCAACCGTAAAACTTCCATGCTCAGGCTAGTGAATTGGTTCATGCCGGTTTCCGGATTCATCAAACAAGCTCTCAACCAACGCTTGCCGTCGAAATCAGCGGCGGAAAGGTATGCATTACCATTATCAATTAACTGCCGACGGATAGGCTCGATAGCCGAATTTGGCACATTTGGCCTAAAGAGAACAATATTGGATTGGGGTTGCATCGCGACCTCAAGCTCAGGATTTTGCTGCATGAGTTGATAAAGGTCCTGTGCATTTTGGAACATCCGCTCCAAATCGGCGGCCAGTTTTTGTTCACCATGGACGGCCAGTACCATGAACAAACGCATGCCTAAGCCGCTTTTTGTGCATTCCACCGAACGCAAAAACGGCAGCTCTTCCCCCGCCGCACCACTAGATAAATAGCTTTCATCTTGATCAAAGGTACGGTAGGCGGAAACTTCTTCTCGATAAAGCACCGCCGCACACAGCGCACTGGAGCCCAATAATTTATGCGCATCCCAACTCACTGAATCGGCGCCATCGATACCAACCACCAAATGCCGATGCTTATCCGACAGCAAAACCGAAGCACCATGACAGCCGTCGACGTGTAACCAAACTTGATACTGCTTACACAAAGCAACGATTTCGGGAAGTGGGTCAAACAATCCGGTTGCCGTCGCACAGGCGTTGGCTACTACGGCCATCACCTGCTTGCCTTGCGCTGCGGCGGTTTGGAGTAAGCGGTCCAAGCCGTCGGGGCAAACCATGCCGCGATCGTTGACGGGAATGCTCCACACCTGCTTGGTGCCTAGACCGAGCATTGCTGCTGAGCGCTGCACCGAATAATGGCTGACTTCAGGCGCCAACATTATCGCTTGCGATGGCGTCCCATCCTGCCAAGCCTGTGGAAAGGTGGCTGCGCGAGCGCTAAGCAATGCAGTCAAGTTGGCAAGTGATCCACCGTGGGTCAGAAGTCCGCTACCCTGCGTCCAGCCGATTTTCTGCAGAAACCAATCCACCAACTCCAGCTCCAACGCCGCCGCCTGAGGGCCCATTTCATAAGTGCCGTAGCCGTTATTAGTCAAACTGTGCAGCATCTCCCCCATTGCCGATTCGGGGTAGGGCACCGCCACTTGGTGAGCCATGAAGCGCGGATCACGAACCCGCGTCGTGCGGTCCAAATAATCCTTCAGTATGCGCAGCGTACCCTCCCGTCCGACGCCCTGATGGATGGCGTCATGCAAACCCATTTGCTTAGAAACCGCACGCGGCGGTTGCAGTTGAGCCACCGGCTTGCCGGCTGAGGTGCTGGGGTCCAAAAATTCCTGAGCTAAGCGCAGGATTTGTTGTTCAAAGTCAGGATTCATGTGCGCTGGAGGTGCAGGAACTCGATGCAACGAAAAGCTTATTCAGGCAAGAAGGATTCGCGATCGATATCCAACTGACGAAGAATTTTTTGGAAGGCCGCTCGTGTTAAACCACACTTGCTTGCCGCTTGTGAAACATTGCCCTGCGAATTTTCCAGGGCGCGACTCACGAACTCACGTTGGAACGCTTCCAGCGACCGACGTTTGGCGTCGGCGTAAGTTTCACTTTCAACCTCTTCACTGGGCTGAGACAATACTGACTGCCAGCCGTTCTCATCCAAGCCTAAGTGGTAAGGCAATACACGCTCCCCGCAACAGGTGATCAACGCCCGTTGGATGGCGTTTTCCAATTCGCGAATATTCCCAGGCCAGTCGTAACGAAGCAGCCGCTGAATAGTATCTTCGGCGAATTCCGGTGTTGATGCTCCTGGCCCCAAACACATCAGGCATTGGCTGCGCAGAAAGTGCAGCGCCAGTGGCAGGATGTCCTTGGGTCGATGGCGCAACGGCGGAATATGGATGCGCACCACCATCAAGCGGAAGAACAAATCCTCACGGAATTTGCCTTGCTTGACCAATGCCTCTAAGTCGCGATTGGTCGCCGCAATCAAACGGAAGTTGACGGCTACGTCGTAATCGCTGCCGACGGGCCGAACTACTTTTTCTTGGAGTACGCGCAGCAGTTTGCCCTGGAAGGCGGGCGACATGGAAGCCACTTCGTCGAGAAAAACGGTGCCGCCTTGGGCTTTGACGAAAACGCCGGTACGGTCGCGGTCGGCACCGGTGAAGGCGCCTTTTTTATGCCCAAATAGCTCTGATTCCAGCAGAGTGTCCGGCAGAGCAGCACAGTTGACGGCCAAAAACGGTCCTTCACTCACACTGCTCCATTCATAAATCGCACGCGCCACAACTTCTTTACCTGCGCCGCTTTCGCCTTCAATCATCACTGGCACAGGCCGCGGGGCAACCCGCCGCACTAGCTCCAACATGCGCAGAGTTGCGGGGTCTTCCGCGATCACCTGCACGCCTTGCTGAGGTTGGCTGCGTTGGGCGATTAAATGGCATCCTAGGCGTTTCACCAGCCGCACCACCTCAGCATTTTCAAACGGTTTGCTCAGAAAATGCGAAGCTCCATTTTGCATGCATTGCACCGCCGATTGCACCGAACCGAAGCCCGTCAACAGCACCACCGCAGCTTCGGGCTTGATCTTTTTGACCTCAACCAATAACTCGGCGCCGGTCAATTCCGGCATCATCAAGTCGGTAAGCACTAGGTCGAATTCTCGCTGTTTGAACAAGTTCAGCGCTTCCCGACCGTCGGCGGCTTGGGTTGCCTGAATACCAATCGTTTCCATCAGCAGCGACAGGCCCAAACGAATATCCGCTTCGTCATCCACAACCAGGACGCGAAGTTCTGAAATATCGATGGCTTCGTAGATTTCGCTGTTCATGCAGAAACCTCAAGGGAGGGGCGCAAGCGGACGTGGAAGAGTGTGCCTTGGTCGTCCGATTGCATCAACTCAATTCCGCCACCGTGCAGTTCGGCAATTCGTTTTGCGGTCGGCAGGCCCAACCCCGTGCCTTCGCCGCGCGCTTTTGTGGTGAAAAAGGCGCGGAAGATGTTTTTCTGGGCGTCGGCAGGGATTCCGCTGCCGGTGTCGCGTACCGCGATGATCAGCTGACTGCCTTGATCAAAGGATTTCAGGTCAATTTTCCCGCCCGCCGCCACCGCCTGAGTGGCATTCATCACCAGGTTGACGAAAATTTGGCGCAGTTGAACCTCGTCGCCCATCACCCAAGGATTCTCCGATTCCAGCTCTAAATTCAACGCAACTCGACTGCGATCTACCACCGGCCTCAAGAACCGGCCGACGTCTTGAAGCACGCTGTGTATATCCACCAATGATAGTTCAGGCGTCGTGTCATTGGCGTAACTAAGCAGTTCACCGATCACCCGCTTACAGGTTTCGGTGTTGCGCTTAATCACATCAATGTTTTCGTGCAATTCCGAATCCGCGGGCAGCTTCGCCTCCATCAATTGATTAAACATACTGATCGAAGCAAGCGGATTATTTAATTCATGCGCCATCACCGCCGCCACTTCACCCAATACGACCAAGCGCTCTTGGTGGATTTCGCGTTCATCTCGGGCCACTCGCAAGGTAATATCGCGGGCCGACAGAATGCGTCCGAAGTCGCCGCTTTCGCCGAGCGGGAGTGGCGTGGCATGAATGTCAAAAATGCGGTCACCAAACTCCAACATGCAAGTTTGTGGCTTATCAAAGTTAGTGCCGCCCAAACACAGTTCGCAACCATGGTCCTCCAATTGAATCTGTGCAGATGGACATTGGCGGCGGTTGCGATGTTGTTTGGCACCGCCTTGAGTTTGGCGAATAAATTCCAATAACGGCTTGGCGGCGCGATTCGAGAGCAGCACCTCTCCATTCGCACCAAACACGACCAATCCATCGCGCAAGGTTGAGATCACCCGGTCCAAACGATCGCGTTGCGCAAGCACTTCCAATTGGCGTTCCCGAAGGTCGGCGGCATTCTTTTCCAATTCAGCATTTCGACTTTCCACTGCCGCCGCCATCAAGTTAAACGATTTCGCTAAATCCCCCACTTCGTCCTCCGAGTCCACTTCCACGCGCGTTGAAAAATCACCTTCGCGAATACTCAACGCCGCATCCCGCAGCATCGCCATCGGCTTGGCCAAATAGCGCAATGGAAAATAAAGCAAGAAAATCGAAGCCGCGGCCAAAACTAGGCCAACGAAGAAAAAATCACTCTGCAAACTAGAAACCGGGGCCAATGCTCGCTGCGAGTGAATCGAAACTTCCGCGTTCCAACCACTATTGCCAATCGGGAATTGCTTGCGAAAGACGTCCTGGCCGCGCACGCCGGCTCGCGACAAATTATGCACCTCGGACGGCCCTAAAACGGCCAAGCCCTGCCCCTCCTGAACCTGCAACGACATGGTGCCGTCGGCTCCATAATTTAGAAACCGCGGCGGCACGACCAAACAGCCACCGCTATTGTCATAAAGCCGCAAGCCGACATCTTCCATGGTGCGATCGCGGCCGATTCGCGCATTGCGCATAGCCAAAGTCACCCAAACTCCAGCCCGGATAGTCGCCAACAAGCGGCCGATGGGTTGGCCCGAGCGCAGCCCCAAAATTGGCGTCGCCACGACCAGCCCTGGAGATCGACTGGCCGACCCTGGCAAGACCTCGCTTGAGGCTGAAGTTTCTTGGGTGATGGACCATTTCGCCAAATGCAGCGCCGTATCACTGGTTTCATCCAGCACCGCCACTTGCATTTCGCCGACGGCGGAAACTACCGCTAAATCCATAAATGCCGGCTCCAATGGCAATTTGTTCACCCGCAGGTGGCGGTGCAATTCCTTTTTCAATTGTGCGATGACCACCTCATCCGTCTCGGACACCATGCTCGCTAGGTGCTCGCGGATGTAGCCGTCGGAGGCGAAGTCTTCCGAGCGCCGCGTCAGCATTTCCAAACTGGCGTGCAAATCGGTTGCATAGGCTTGGCTTTGAAAATCCAAGCGCGCCATAATTTCGTCGGTCAGCGCGGTCTGCGCAACCGACGAGATGAAAAAGCCACCAATGCCAAACGCACCCACGCACAGGCCGACGAATCCAAATGCAAGCTTGAACTTTACCGACAGCCTGTGGAGTGGGTCACGCATGGTCAGCCGACTATGTTAGTTCGCCGCTGCACAAATCTGGCCCAAGAAGGCGTTGTCATCCCAACTTGAATTGCCTGAGCCTAGGCGGATAACCACCAGATCCTTGCTCGGCACGACGTAAATGCGCCTTTCATTCAAACCGGCAGCGTAAAAGGCGTCGGCTGGCACGTCGGTCATTTCTAGCCCGCCTGTATTTAGCCACCATAGGTAACCGTAAAACGGATTCAGGCTTTGCGACGGCTGAGTGGACTTGCTGACCCAGTTTTGTGGTACCACCTGCTGGCCGTCCCATTCGCCATTGCGCAGGAACAAATAACCGAATTTGGCGAATTCACGCGCGTTAGCGATCACCGATTGGTAGGTCAGCGTATTGCCCCGTTGGTCCGTGCGCCAACTCGCGTTCCACATGCCAATGACTCCAGCCAAGCGCGTCGTCGCATAATCCGCTGGCTGCATGCCAGTGGCGGATTGAAAAGTGCGTGACAGCACTTGCACGCCCATGTTGTTGTACACCCAGGTTGCGCCGGGAGTGGTGTCCATGTCCTGGCCGACGGCAAAGCTATTTTGGTTGGGGCTAGCCGGCATCAGGACGTAGTCGCTAAAAAAGTCCCAATGCAGACCAGAGTGCATGCTAAGCAAGTCTTTTATTTCGACGACACCATGATTGGCGTCATTCCAACTTGGAATATAGCTAGCAACCAATTCCGATTCGTCGCTCAAAGTGCCGTCGCCGATCACCATTCCGTACAGAGCGCTAGTGAAACTTTTGGCGATGGAATAACCAGTTTGCTCGGTGTAGCGATTCCAACCACTGGCGTAGCCCTCGGCGATCAAATAGCCGTTGCGAATCACCAAGACCGCTTTGGAACCGTGGCGACTGGCATAGCGGAATGCTGGGATCAACTTCTGCTTGTCGACGTTTTGTGATGCGGGGGTCGCCTCGGTCCAGTCGATGGTCGGCCACGGCGCCATAGTCGACGCATGGGGCGGAGCAGGTTTCGGCGTCGGGATGGCGCGCCAATCCGAAGGGATGGTGGCCGGCAATGTGATGCCGATGGCACTCGCACTATCCATTGTGGCTTGAGACAGACGCTGCTCTTGCTGGGCCGGTGCGAAGGAGGTCAGGCCAGCCCCGATGAGGAGCAACGCCAAGATTGAGGGGAAAGTGGTTCTGGACATGAACTGGCCAGTATCCCCTATTCTTGTCGTTACAGCAATCCGCGTAAGCGTTTACGCGGGACGATTTGGTCTTGAACGTGGACCTCGTAACTGGTGATTTCGCCGCTATCACCTTCTACAAATCGAATCCGTACCGTCGGATTCAAATCCATCGTCCAAAAACCTACGGCGTCTGGTCCACTGAATTTTAGTGGCACCGGCACTTTCGGGTGAGATGCCGCCAAGGCACCTTCTAATTGGTAAAACTTGACTTCGGCTTGACCATCCTCGTCCCAGTAGTAGCCGAAGTAGCGCTGGAATTTTTCGGGCAATTTAGCAGCGACCTGCTCGCCGACGTCTGGCATGCGCGGCACGCGTTCGATTTCGGTCGAGCCTGGAGGCTGGAATAGGATAGCTGTGGCTTCTTCCATGCCGCTTTGCTCGAATTTGAGTTTGGAGCGTGGCTCAAAAAGCATGTAGCGCCAACCGTCGGCGTCGGGCTCGCTGAGTTCGAAAACCATTTGGCCCGGAATGTCGACGGCTAACTTTTGGTGCAACATGACAACTTCCACGCGACGGCCGCGCATCGCTCCGGATTCAGGTAAGTAGTAGCCCAATAGCGGGACCAGCTCAACTGGCGGAGGGGTGTTGGTTTCCGGAGCGAGCAGCAGGCGTTGAATGTCGGCTTCAAATCGGTGCACCAAACTCATGCCACGCGATTGAGCAAACATGCACAAAATCAAATCTCGGTCCGGCCAAGCGTATGCCAAAGTGCCATCTGAACCACTGTGACCGATGATTCGAACCGAGCTATTTGCGTCGGCGTTTGAATCAGCGTCAGCATCGCAATACAGCACCGACATTTGGCCATAGTGCATAGCCAAGTTTGGGAATCCGGTTGGATATTCTTTGTCGCTATTGCCAATCAACATGTGCGAAACCGGCGTCAACGTGCGCTGAATGGCTTCAGGACTGAGCAAAGTTTTTCCATTGACCACGCCGCCGTCCATCCACATTTGCAAAAAACGTGCATAGTCGTGGGTTGTGCTATACAAGCTTTGCGATCCCCAAGCAAAAGGGTACATCACCTCGCCTTGGGCTTTCCAATGAGGCAGCCAACTACCACTAAAGCCGACGTACAAGCTGGCCAAGCGAGGTGCTCGTGGGTCATTTTCTTGCAACTCATAAAAGCTATCCTTCATCCCCAACGGATCCAGCAAACGGCTCTGAATAAACGCATCCAAGGACATGCCACAAGCGGCAGCAACGACGGCTCCAAGCACGTCGGAACCGGCGTCTGAATATGAAAAGTCGCTACCAGGAGTGAAATGCAATTCCGCCGCAGCGGCGGCGTCTGCGACTGCGTTTAGGCTTTTAAATTCATCCACCGAACTCACAAACATGGTCATCGGCAAACCGGATCGATGTTCCAATAAGTGCTGAATCAAAATGTCCTGTCCTGGTCCAGTTGCGAAACCAGGCAGGTATTTTGAGACAGGCGCCTTCAAATCCAGCTTGCCTTCATCAATCAACAATTGTGCTGCTGCCCCGGTAACGGGTTTAGTCATGGAACGAATGTTAAAAATGGTATCGGGCTGGAGCTTCTTTTCGGCTTCTTTATCCATCCAGCCGTAAGCATCGGCAACCAATACTTGACCTTTGTGAATGACCAAGAGTTCCGCACCCACAATTTTTTGATCCGCCACATAATCAGCCAACACTACCGACAACTGCTGCGCTCCCTGTTTGAGATCTTGTGAACTTTGCGACTTAGTTGCAGCCTGAGTAATAGGTCTCGTTTGGGATTTTGTCTCAGTTGTAAACAGGAACAACGCGAGTCCAATCAAAAGCAACAGCCAGAGAATTTGCTTTAGTCTCATTTTGATTTCACCAGACGGTCTTTAAGTCGAGTTACTTGAATGCGCTTAAAAAGCTGCAATGTAACCCAGTAGAACAACGCCGCGACCGGGCTGACGATGAACCACGCAGAGACACCATTCGGCAGCAAAATTGCTACTAGTTGATGCAGTTGGGCGATGTCAGGCAACCATTGATTTGTTTGCTCGGACAAGTCTCCGGGCATGGCCCAGAAAGTTAAAACGATTGCAGCCGCGGCATGGATAATTTTGAGTCCAATGCCGCACAATCGTTGCCAAAAAACCGCTGGATAAGTTAGGAAAAAATGAATAAATGCCGTCATCGAAAGTAGCCACGCCACACACCAAAGCAAAACAATTGCAGCCGCCTCAGCAGAAAGCAGGCCTTCATCCGGAATGGGCAAACGACCTGAAGCTGCAAGCATGATCAAACAAAGCAAAACTACAAACAGGCCCTGCCCCGCGCCTTGCAAAAACAGGCGCCATCTTGGGATGGGCAAAAATGCGACCCGCGGCAGGCCAAAAATAGCAAACACCAAATAAAAGCCTTGCACCAAGGCCAATTCAAAAATGGCGTAAGAATTATCGATCAGGGTAGACGTCCAAACCATCATGATGGCACCCAAAATCACCACGTACATATTGCTCCGCACCCAGATATCGGCCGCCAAATAGCGATTCAGCTTGGCGACCGGGCTAATGATTGGAATCGCCAATAGCGCCGGAATCACAACTGGTTTGGCCAGAGGCTCAGAATGATCCTGCAAACGACCTTTGCTGCTAAACATTGGCGTCAGTCCACCCAGCTGGAATTGCTGCGGCAAACTGCGACGAACCGCAACCACCATCGCAGCAATCGCAGCCGCCACTAATAACGACGTTAGCCAGATCGAAGGCTGCAGCCAAGCGCCTATCCATTCCAAACCCAAAACGATTGCCACGACGGCAATCCTTAACGGCGTGGCTACCAAAAAATAGGAAGAGCGCTTGATGGACCCGGCAAAATGCACCGCAACGGGCAACACTGCCAGGATCAGTACTGTGCGCACCCAAAGTTGAAAACTTTGAGTGAAATAATCACCTGAAATCAAACTAAATACCAGAGTACCAATAATAATCGGCCCAAAGGTGGCTGCGTAAGAAGCCAATAATCGCGATTTCCACAACTGGACATTGGCGACTGGCAAGTTCAATTGAAATGGATAAGCCTTGGTATGGAATTGGGCGACTAAGTCAGTCCAAATGGCCAATACCACCACCAAATCAGTAATGATCAAAATGCGAAAAAAGAGCGGCGCCCCAGCCATGCCGACGTCTTGTTCAGGCGGCAGGACCATCGCCCCAACGGCTGCACCGAACGCCACGCTTAGCGCCATAAAAAATGGCATTTTCACCATCGCCGGGTCACGTCGGGCTAGGGCGAAAGTCGAGCTCATGAGCTCGCTCCGAGGAGTTCAACAAACATCTCTTCTAGCGGCAGTGCGGTGCAGCGTGCGCCGGGCATGCCAGCACCAATTTCTTCGCTGGAACCTCGAAAAACCGCGTGAATCGCTGAATTGCGGGTGCGAACGCGCAAGCATGAATCCAAAGCCGTTAGGTTTTCTTCATTCCATTGACCGTCAATGGGCACCGAAACTAGACAGAAATTCTCACGCAACTCATCTATGGCTACGTCGATCAACGCCGCACCATCTTCCACCAAAACAATGCGGCTGGCCATGCGCTCGACGTCGGTCATGTGATGCGACGAAAAGAAAATTGTGGTGCCGGATTCGTTTAACAGTTGAATGGAAGCTTCCAAAAATTCGCGCCGCGCAGCTGGATCCAAGCCACCGCCAGGTTCGTCCAAGATCAGCAACTCCGGCCGGTGTGAAATTCCGCAGAGTAGGGCCAGCTGCCGCGCCTGGCCTTTACTCAAAGTGCGCACTCGAGCATTCGGTTGCAGGGGAAAGCGCCGCAGCAGTTTTTTCTGCAAATCGACGTCCCAATCTTGAAACAGCGCTTGGTGATAATCCATGACCTGGGCCACTGTCATGGCTGGCGGCAAAACTTGCTGCTCAGACACAAAGCCGATGCGCTTTTTGATCTCCACGCCAAATTGATGTGGCGCCAAATCAAATACGCGGACCTCGCCGCTCGCTGGTTTCAGCAAGCCCATTGCCAAATGCAGCATGGTCGTCTTACCGGCCCCGTTGCGCCCCAATAAGCCGACGATTTCCCCCGCCTCTACCGACAAATCAACCCCGCGTAGCACTGCCGGGCCAGGCCGGTAGCTGTAACTGACGTCGTCAAATTTCATGATCGGTTTCATTTACGATCCTCCTTGTTTATTAGGGATTCATCCAGGGCTTTCAGCAAATCCCACACTTCATCCAAATCCAATCCGGCCAAGCGGGCTTCGGTGAGCAATCGATTCGCCGCTACGCCGACGCGTTTGCGCATGCTGGCGGCGCTCATTCGCGGCGGCCGCGGACTGATGAAAGTTCCTTTCCCACGCCGTGTTTCGAGCAAACCGCTGGCCTCCAATTCGTCGTAAGCCTTTTTGACGGTCAGCGGAGCGACCACAATCTGTGCAGATAAGTCTCTGTGAGAAAGCAACTTACTGCCTGGAGCCAGGTCCCCTGTCGCAATCGCGTCGCGAATTTGGTGGATGATTTGCCGGTAGATCGGCAATTCATCGGCGGGGTTGATTTGAATCTGCATGGTCACCACTTGCGTGATATACAGATATATATCACACAATCTCATTGTGCGCAAGGCATTGTTAATCTCTCCACATGAAAATTGCGTTGCTGCCCCTCCTCGCCTTGACTGGTTTCAGCCTGTTCCCAAGTTGCGCCACGACCCCGCCCGAAGAGAGCGTGCGGCCAGGTGTAAATGACAACTTCATGGATCCAACCATGGACCCAGAATCCTGGGTAAAGCGGTTTGAAGGTGAAAGCCGCGAGGTATTTGCCAATCGCCAATTGATCGCCAAAACCATGAATATCGAACCTGGCATGGGTGTTGCGGACATCGGCGCTGGAACCGGCATGATGATTCCTGCGCTGGCGTCTGCCACCGGTAGTAACGGCGCGGTTTACGCCGTCGACATTTCCCCAGGTATGATCGATCACCTACGCAAACGCGCCAGCGAAACCAAGATGGATCAAGTGGAGGTCGTGCATTGCAGCGAGCGCTCCTCCGAGCTGAAGCCGAATAGCGTCGACCGGGTTGTTTGCATCGACACTTATCACCATTTTGAATACCCGATCAGCACCATGAAATCCATCCACAAGGCGCTGCGCAAGGGCGGCGAAGTGCTGATTATTGATTTTGAACGCATTCCTGGAGTTTCCCGCGAGTGGATCCTCGACCACGTTCGCGCTGGCAAAGAGGAAATCCTAGTCGAGCTAAAAACTGCCGGCTTTGAGCTGCTTGAAGACGTACAGATGAGTGAGCTGAAAGAAAACTACGTCTTGCGCTTAGGCAAAAAATAAAGCTCTCATCGAATGAACGCACTTGCAGATAGAAGGCGGTTCGGCCTTGCCAGCCTGACTGCCATCGTCGTCGCCAATATGATTGGTGCTGGCATTTTCACCACTACAGGTTTTGCGTTATTTGATCTCGGCAGTCCAGAGCGGGTATTGCTGGCGTGGGTGGTTGGCGGCGCCATCGCCTTACTTGGAACCTTGTGTTACGGCGCGCTTGCTCGACATCTGCAAATTTCCGGCGGCGAATACCTATTTTTATCGCGCACCATGAGCCCGCGGGTCGGCTTTTTGGCAGGTTGGATTTCCCTCTGCGCCGGGTTCTCCGGCGCTATTGCCTTTGCCGCCGAGACCCTACAGGCGTATATCCAGCCCTATCTCCCCGACGCCTTCCCCGCCGACGTCGTCGGCACTATTTTGATTCTGGCTTTGGCGCTATTGCACGCATTCCGCCTCAGTGCCGGCGCATTGCTGCAAAATGTCGCGGTCACTTTTAAAGTGATTTTGTTGATCGGGCTGGCTATCGCGGGCTGGCTTTTGCTACCGGAAACCACTGCCCCGGCCGAAATCGCGGGCGGCAATACCACGATGGGAACCGCCGCAGTCGCTCCGACGCTCAAGCCATGGGAGTGGGGCAGCTTTGCCATGGTTTTGATGTGGGTTTCACTCAGTTATTCAGGTTGGAACGCGGCGGTTTACGTGGCTGGCGAAGCCAAAAATGCGCAGCGCAATATTCCGCGCGCCATGCTGATCGGCACGCTGTTGGTCACCGCGCTTTACCTCGCTCTCAATTATGTATTTGTATATGCCGCACCCATCAGCGAACTTGCCGGTCGCGAAGACATCGCCGCTGCTGCCACAGCTGCATTAGGCAACCCGGCTTTAGAAAGCGTCGTGCGCTTTGGCCTCGCCCTGGCCATGCTGACGTCCATCTCGTCGATGATCATGATCGGTCCACGCATTTACGCGCAAATGGCCGACGACGGCGTCTTTCCGAAATTTTTCTCATTCCGCGGCAACACACCCAGCCGCTCGATTTTCCTGCAGGCGGTGCTGGCCATCGCGCTGCTGTGGGGCTCCGGCCTGCGCCAGCAGCTCACCAACTTGGGCTGGCTGCTGGGCGTTTGCACTGCGCTTTCGGTGGTCGGATTGATGATGCTGCGCCGCGACCTCGGCAAAAAAAGCGTACCGATCCCGGGCTATCCGTGGGTGCCACTGCTGTTCCTAGCAGCGGTGACGTCGCTATCGGTGATGATGGCTTGGCACAACAGCGCCGACCTTATTCCTGCAGCTGCGGTGCTTCTGACGGGATGGCTGGCCAGCTATTATCGCCGTGGTTAACGTCGGCGATTTCTTGGAGCGGATCCAGCACCACGCCCTTCAGTTCGCGATCACAGGTGATGAGCCTGGATACTTTTTGAGCGTTTTTGCGCCAAATTTCAACCGGAAGGCGCACCATCTCGGTCGTGCCGTCCAGGTATTCCAATTGCAAAATGACCGGCATCGGTATGCCTTTGCTAGTCAAATCAACTACGTACCAGCGTAGCTTGGAATCCAACACTGCCTGCTGATCCGGACCTCTGGCTTCGACCTCAGCTGGGTTCAACTGGTAGCTTTTGACGTCGGCAATGGCTTGATCGACGTGATCGGTGGTGTAAAACCAGCCGCGGAAAAACCAGTCCAAGTCCACACCGCTGGCGTCTTCCATGGTGCGGAAAAAGTCGGCGGGTTCAGGCCGCTTGAATTTCCAGCGCTGCGCATAAGTTTTCAGCGCAAAGTCGAAGCCCTCATTTCCAATCACCGTATCACGCAAAATATTCAACGCGATGGAAGGCTTGTTATAGGCATTGGCGCCGCCATTCAGCAAAGTATCGGCATTGCTCATGATCGGCACCTGACGGTCCGACTTCATATAGCCCACGATTTGTTGCGACTTGGCCGCACGCGACGGATAGTCCTTTTCCCATTCGCGCTCCGCCAAAGACTGCACAAAAGTATTCAAACCTTCGTCCATCCACGCCCACTGGCGCTCGTCGGAGTTCACGATCATCGGGAACCAGTTATGCCCTACCTCGTGAATGATGATCGAAATTAAACCATAGCGCAGACGATCGGTATAGCTGCCATCCGGCTGTGGGCGCGGTCCGTTGAAGCACAACATCGGGTACTCCATGCCGCCGCCGACGACCCCATTGACCGAAATCGCCACTGGATACGGGTAGTCAAACAAGCGCCGCCCATAAACTTCAACGGTATGCGCGACGGCCTTCGTCGACAGCTCTCCCCACAGCGGATCGCCTTCGCGCGGCCAGTACGACATACACATAACCGGCTCCTTTTGCCCATTTACCGGGTATCCCATCGCGTCCCACAAAAATGCTGGCGAACTGCCCCAGGCAAAATCGCGTACGTTTTGAGCAGAATAACGCCACGTTTTCATGCTGCCGTCGCCGGCTAATTTACGTAGTTCATCGGCTTCTTCCCGAGTCACAATCAGCATCGGTTCCGACGCCGCCTTGGCCGCACTCAATCGCTGCTGCTGCACTGCGCTCAACACCTTGGTCGAATTCATCAGCACGCCGGTCGAGGCCACCGTGTGATGCGAAGGAACAGTAATGCTGACGTCGTAATTACCGAACTCCAGTGCGAATTCGCCACCGCCCAAAAACTCCTTGTGCTGCCAGCCGGTGTAGTCGGTGTATGCGCATAAACGCGGAAACCATTGGGCGATGCCAAATATCTTGGCGCCATCCTTCAATACTTCCATGCCGCTGCGCGCGCGCACCTTGGAAACGTTGTTGATCTCATAACTCCAATCCAATTCAAAATCCATCCATTGCGGGGCTCTGCCACCAGGTCCGCTGCCGCCATTCAGGCTGCGGGCATGGTTCACCGGCGCCAGTGGCTTCGGCAAATCAATCCGCATCGTGGTTCCGACCACGGTCCACTTCAACGGCGTGCCGTCGGCCAAACGCACGTTTTCAATTTTGCACGAGCCGTCGAATTGATCCTTCTGCCATTCCGACGTCATCCGCCGCAAGCTAAGGGTCTCCATGTCTGGCGCGGTGCGCGACAAATTGGAATGACTCTCCGGAGTGCGTCGGTTTGGTTCCAAATGTAGCCATAAATAAGTCAAATTGTCCGGTGAATTATTAACGTAACGAATCTCCTCATGACCAATCAAGCGCTGATTCGGCAGGTCCAGCTTGACGTCGATTTTGTAGCTCACGTTCTGCTGCCAATACTCATGCCCCGGTGCCCCAGAGGCAGTGCGATAAGTACTCGGCGACGGCATGGCTTCGCGCAATTGGGCAAAACGATCCACCGCCTGCTGTTGAGCGCGGGCAGTAAATGCGCCAGCGGTTAGGCAGACAAGGCCAAGCAGGAACAGCAGACGCGGCGAAACCGCTCCACGAGAGGAGGCTGAGAAAGGAGACATGGTGGCGTTTATCGGGGATCGACCCACCGATTCTAGCCGGGGATTTCGCTTTGAACGACACCCGCTTAACGACCCATTCGCTAAAATCTGGATCATGGTCAATATCGCATCCGCACCTGCCGCCACTAAATTCAGAACTCCCTTCCTTTGGATGGTGATGTATTTACTCGCGGCGCTGCTGACTCCGCCCGCCGCCGCGCAAAAAGCCAATGACGCGGCTTATAAAAAAACCTATGCTTCCGACATGGAGGCTTTCCTCAAGGAAGCGCAGAGCAACTATCCATTTTTCGACCTCAAAGGCCTGCGTAAAGAATGAAATCCACCCGCAAGGATTTGGAAAAACGCGCCAAAAAGTGCAAGACTGACGCTGAGTTCATCGGCCTCATTTGGGAAGGCATTGGCTACTTGCGTGACGCGCATATGTACCTCACCGAGTGCAAAATTGAGATGCCACGCGGGGAACCATCTTATTACAGCGGAATTAGTTTGCTGCCGGCTACGGAAGGCCGGGTCATTGTCATGTACCCGCCAGATGGACAAGGTGCTTCGTTGAAAACCGGATCCGTTGTGCTGACGATTAATGGCAAGGATGCGCGCAAGTTTTTGGATGAGCGCGGCGAAGAAACCTGGAAAAAAGGAGGTGGATTTTCCAGTCCGCAGCGAGCCGCTTTATTTGAATATCGCACCGCTCTTTCCGATGAACGCGGCGAAAAATATGAATTGCTTTGCATGGATGGCAAGAAGAAAAAAAAGGTGAAGCTGTCCTGCCGCACCGAAATGGATGGTTGGGCCCGCAGCTACAACATGCCGGCAGATTTAGTAAAAGTTGGTAAATCGTTTTACTATTCCCAATTGGATTCCGGCTATGGATTTATGTATTTACGGCGCGTGGATTCCAGCATTGCCGAAGGCATGAAAACCGCCTTGGCCAAATATCCCGACGTGCCTGGTTGGGTTATCGACCTGCGCGGAAATTCTGGAGGTGGTTATGGCGACGAACTGATCGACCAGGTCAAAGCGGTGCAAAAACCGATCGTCGTTATTGGCGATGCAGGCTGCATTTCGGCCGGAGAAACGCTGATTCGCGACTTCATTCGCTACGCCGAAGCGCATTTTATTGGCACGCCCACGGCTGGATCGTCGTCGTCGAAAAAAGAGTGGCAATTTCCGTCCGGCATTGCGACAGTGAAATTCTCAACCCGCAGCCGATTTGGTCCGGATGGCGAACCGATTGAATTTAATGGCATTAAGCCGCACACAATCGTTGAAGCCGTGCCAGAGGAGGTACTTGCAGGTAAAAACAGTGAAATCCTGCGCGCTGTAGAATACTTAAAAGCCCTAGATTAATTCATCAACCATTCTTACTCAAACTAGATTCATGTCCTTCGTCCATCCTCGATTCCCTTTGGCTTTGGCAAGCGTGATGATTGCCAATGTTTGTGCTTCCACTGCACCCAGCTCGGCCCAAGATTTTGGCACCTGGTCCGTGCTGCGCGAACACGACGGCCCCACCCATCGCAGCAAAATGGGCTGGATGGTCACCTCCCTAGGCGACGTCAATCAAGACGGAATTGCCGACTATCTCACCTCCGCCCCCTACGCCGACGATGCGTTTAACGGCCCATTCGGGCGTGCATACATCTATTCCGGCGCTGACGGCTCTTTGATCCGCGAGCACCAAGGAACTTCTTATGGTGGACGACTCGGGATTGCCGCCGCCAACGTAGGTGACTTGGACGGCGACTCGGTCAATGATTATTCCATCGGCATCCCGTGGCAAGATCGACCCGGTGGGCGTCGCACTGGCGCGGTTTGGACCTTTTCGGGTGCCACCGGCCAGATGATTTGGGATGTCTTTGGGCAAGGCAACTACTGGTTGTTCGGTCGCGAAATCGTCGGCACGGGCGACGTCAACGGCGACGGTACGCCTGACGTTCTGGTTAGCGCTCCAGAGGCCGACATCGGCAGTTATTACAACGCCAAGGGCATGGTTTACCTGTTGTCCGGCGTCGATGGCAGCGTAATTTGGAATCAAAAAGGCAACCACGATTTTGATTATTTGGGCGGTTCATTGGCCGCGGTTGGCGATTTGGACGGTGATGGCACGCCTGATTTTTGCGCCAGCGGCAGAGGCGGTGGCATGTTGCCGAAGGGAACCGTGCACATTTTTTCGGGCGCAACGGGTCTAGAGCTAAGACTCTTGCGCGGCAGCGATTACGGCTCAGAAGTGAGCGCTTTCGGCACCGAGATTTGTAGCGTCGGCGACTGGGATCAAGATGGATACCCCGACGTCGCCATTTCTTCGCCGCTTGAACGCATTCTGCCGTATTTGCACTCTGCTGGCGCGGTGCGCATTTTTTCGGGTCACTCCGGCGAAGTGCTGCACACGCTTTACGGCGACAGCATGTATAGCGATTTCGGCAGCGCGATTTGCAAGCTGGATGATTTCGACGGCGACGGGACTCCCGATCTAGCCGTCGGCCTACCGGTCAACTTTGACGACGGCGGCGTGCGTGTTTATTCCGGACGCGATGCGCGCCTGCTGTGGAGATACGACAGCCCCATTATCCAAGAAGAATTCGGTTATTCCCTCGCCGACGGCGAGGATCTTAATGGCGACGGCCGCAGTGAACTTCTGGTCGGCTCGATCGAAGACGGCGTTTGGATAGTCGGCAACGGCTCGGTCAAAGTGATGACTTGGGACCCACACCTAATTCCGGGCGCTACAGTGGCGTCGGCATCGGCTGGTGGATCGTTTACTTCCGATCTTCACTTCCCGATCAGCGAAGCCAATATGCCCTACGCCGTGCTGCTTTCCGAGACCGGCGCTGGTCCGGCGCAGTACCTCAATCAATTTGTGCCGTTGAGCCTGGACCCAATGTTTTGGGCTACCACCCAGGGTAATTACCCAAGCCTGTTCCGCAATCCGACCGGCGTACTAGATGCCGCCGGCGAGGGCAGCTTTAGCTACCAATGGTCACCCGCGCAGCTAACTGGGCAAATTGGGCATACCTATTGGGCTTGCGCAGTCACCTTCGATCCGGGCGTTGGCCTGCGCGTGGTGTCCATAGCAGTACCGTTAACTGTAAGCAGATAACGGTACTGCTTGGAACGAATTTACCACTTTGCCAGTGGTACTACATTCGCCAATTTAACCTCACCACCGGTGGGCCAAACCGGCGAAAATTGAACCACAATGGTTTGTGCGCCAGTTTCCTGCTTCACTTTCATCAGCAAGCGGGAAACGCCTTTGTTGGACTTGGCGCCGGACTTGGTCGGTGCGGCTTCGGTGGTGAAGGTCGCACCCTTTGGTGAAAGAATGGTCACAACCATGTTCTTGCCCTTTTGCTTGAGGCGCGCCTTATTCCCTTGCAAAGTAATTTCCGCATCGGTGGTAATGCCCCAGGTCACTTCGGTGCTCTTCAAAAGCTTGTATTCGTCTTGCACCACCACAGCTTTGCGGTCCTCAATCAAACGCACACCGCGCTGAATGTTGCCTGTGAAGCTAGGGTAAGCGTCCGTAATTTCGACGATTCCAAACGGGTCAGCCTTACCTGGCGTTTGACGAATGAACTTTGAGGTGGCCTTCACTTGTTGTTGCTCGCCGCCAAAGGTAAGCACGTTATGGCTAAACGAACCGAGGCGGTAATGACTCCAGCGCCGTCCACCCGGACGGCTTTCCCAGTAACCAGGCAGCCCATAATTATCACTGCCTAAGTCACGCGCCCAGCGCACGCCCAGTGCTTCCAGTTCAAAGTTGCCCAAGTCAAGGTGACCGTGGTGAACCTTGTTGAAGCCAGCTTTGAACGGTACAAACAAATCCATCTTGTCGTAACCGCCGCGCATAAACATCAACTCAACTTTGCCGTCATAGCAAGTATCCAACTCCGGACGCGGACGATCCGCCTTGATCGCGTTGACGCCTGGGTACCACAGTATGTGCTGAATGGAACCCTTGTTGTGTTCAATGTATGCCAGCTCTTCAGCCGCCAATTCTGGCTTGTCGTAGAACTCCGCCAACCAAAACAATACTGGAATGGCCTTACGTGATGCGCCGCCCTCAACGTCGGCAAACGCGGCCAAATTGCCCGATTGCGACGTCATCGACACGGCGAACAAACCAGTATCGGCAAAGCCTTTGATCGAAGACAGGCCGAAGTCGGCGCCCAAACAGGTTTGCATTGCGGCAAGGGTGTAAACCGCGTACTGGGTTGCGTAAGACCAGTAACCAGGACCCTCCGGCCAAGCGCCATCAGGGCCATAAGTTTCATAAGTCTTCACCAAGTTGTCCTTGGCAAAATCTAGAATTTCCTCAGCGATTTTTGGTTCGTGCTCGGCAATTGCCAACGCGCCAATAACCAAACCACCGTTGCAAACGAAGTTCCAGTTGTACTCAGTCTTCACCCAATCCACCATGGGCACACTCTTCATATCTTTCAAACCGGGGTTGAGGCCGTTCTTCAGCAGGCCAGCCCGAATTTTGGCTCTAGATTCTTTACTAATGCCAGAAAAGCCCCAGTCATAACCGATACCGACGGCATGGGCGAACTCAGCAGTGGCCAAGAAGTGATCCGGCGTCCAGTTTTTAAAGCCACAGATATTGAGCAGGTTTTCTTCCAACTTTTTAACGTAGCGTTCATCTTTGGTCGCGCGCCATGCAAAGCCCAAGGCATAGCATCGCTTCAATGCCTCGTGAGCTTGCTGTAATGCTTGCGGCCCTTTGGATGTGTACTTAACTGGCGCCGCTTTCAGATATTTATTGGCACTATTGATGCCATCGCGAATCAATTTACTGAGTACCTTGTCACCTTTACGTTGGCGATCTAATTTGGCCAATCGGGTATCGTCCAACATGAGGCGCGGATGCTCATCCGACATTGCGGCCAGCAAAGATTTGGCGGACTCGCCGTTGTAGCCAGAGTTGGAAGTATTACCACCTCCACCGCCACCTTTGCTTTGAGCGCCGCGGCCACCACGCTCGACGATGTCGTCGTCCCCAGGGTTGTCGCTTGCGTCGTCGGTGCCTGAACCAGCATCGCTGCCGTCGTCAGGTTGCTCGACTTGCTGGCCAGTAGTGTCATTACCATCGCGATTTTGACGTCCGCGCTTGTTGATCGGATTACCGCAGCTGGCGAGGACCAGTAATGCGAGTAAAAGGAGGCCGATTAAGGCTGTGGGGCGTTTATGAAGAAACATGGTTTCAGTAATCCTAGCAGTTCGATGTTTATTTCGCCGATAACAGTTGGGTGCCGTACTCGGTGTTGCAGGAACGCACACTCTTTTCCCTCGGTTCATTTCGACGGCGAAAGTAGAATATTCGGCTTCCTGGGCCACACCCCGCGCTCAGATCACCCCCGACGACCAAAAATGCGCGTTCTGATTACTGGAGGAGCTGGTTTCATCGGCTCTCACTTGGCTGGAGACCTGCTGGACCTGGGCCACACCGTCGATGTGATCGACGATTTGTCTACCGGCTCGATGGACAACATCCAGCACCTGACCGACAATCCTAATTTCAGCGTCGAAATCGACACGATTGCGAACGTCGAAAAGCTGGAAAAAATGGTTGCTAAGGTCGATTTGGTTTACCACCTAGCGGCGGCTGTCGGCGTGCAATTGGTGGTCGAAAGACCGCTCTACACCATCGAGGCCAACATTATGGGCACCAAATACGTGCTCGAGGCCTGTGACAAGTACAAAACCAAGGTGGTCATTGCCTCGACGTCGGAAGTATTCGGCAAGAGCTTGGACGTACCATTCCGCGAAGACGGCGACGTACTTCTCGGCCCAACCACTTGCAGCCGCTGGAGTTACGCTGCCTCAAAGATGGTCGACGAATTCCTGGCGCTAGCTTTCTACCAAGAGCGCAAACTGCCCGCCATCGTGGTGCGCTTGTTCAATACGGTTGGCCCTAAACAGACCGGCCGCTACGGCATGGTGATTCCAAACTTCGTGCGTCAGGCATTGGAGGGAGAATCCATCACCGTATTTGGCGACGGCACCCAATCGCGCTGCTTCTGCCACGTGGAAGACGTTTGCCGCGCTTTGGTCGCCATCGTCGATAAGGACGAGGCGTACGGCCAGGTTTACAACCTGGGCACCACCGAAGAAGTCACCATCAATGATTTGGCTACTCGGGTCATTGCCTTGTCGGGTTCAACCTCTGAAATCAAGTACGTTCCCTTCGCCGAAGCCTACTCGGCTGATTTCGAAGACATCGCCCGCCGCAAGCCAGACAACACCAAAATTGGCAATCTGCTCGGTTGGGCTCCGCAGAACAACTTGGATCAAATCCTGACCGCAGTGATCGATCACGAACGCAGCAAGCAGCCCAATTAATCAGGTTTAACTACCAACAACCAACCGAAAGAGCGGCTGGAAAAATAAAGCGGCGGTCAGTCTCGAGACTGACCGCCGCTTTCGAGTATTCCTGGAAGTGTTTTGGGCCTCAGGTGGGAAAAGCGCGGTAATGTTTAAGATACGAACTTCAAGAAATGCGCCAGCCGACTCTTAACTCCTGGTTTTTTGGCTTCTGGATTCTTTTTGCACTTTCAGTCACCATTTCCAATGCAAAGGGCCAGGAGGTCTTCACCTTAGGCCTGAATGGCGACCTTTGGTCCATTGATCCAAATCCCTGCCTAGGAACATTCATTGGAAACACTGGACACTACATGGTTGCCAAAATGACCGGAGCAACTCCAAACAGCCAGGTCATGTTGATGTGGGCTAAGGGCAGAGGTGGTCCCTCTCCTATTCCCAACGGCTTACCGTGCTCGGGCACGATGATGAATCTCAACTCAAACCTCGGCAAGGTGGCAATCGTTGATACCGATGCCAATGGTGAAGCGGTGGTTGGTCCAGGGCCACGCCGAGTTCCATCAGCCGCAGCTGGACTCATCTGGTTTCAAGCCGTCGATTTATCCAACTGCAGCGCTAGCAATCGCATTCAATTGCGCTACTAGATCGTGCATTAAAGCAGCGTTACGTTTTCGAAGTGCTCGCCGAATTTGCGCGTCATGCCGCGCGTATCGAGCACGTGCTTAGACTTGCGCACGATGTCGCGCATGTCGTAGCAGGAGTGGTCGGTGGCCAGGACCACGATGTCGGCCGACGCCAACGCGTCTTCCAAATCTTCACTCTTCATCTTGCCCGCGCCGACGCGGATCTCGTCGACAAAGGGGTCGTGGAAGGAAACGTTGCTGCCCATTTCTTGCAGCTGCTCAATCATGTAAATTGGCGGCGATTCGCGGCAGTCTGGCACGTCTTTCTTGTAAGAAACGCCCAGAATTACGATTTTGCCCGTGGTCAATGACGAGCCCTGCTTTTCGAGCAGACGTCCCACTTTACTGACCACCCATTGCGGCATTTCGCGGTTGGTTTTTGCGGCCAGCCACACCACGTCGGAATCAAATCCGAGCTTTTCGGCCTTCCAAGCCAAGTAAACCGGATCGACCGGAATGCAGTGACCGCCGACGCCCGGGCCGGGGTAAAACGGCATGATGCCGAACGGTTTGGTGTAAGCCGCATCGAGCACTTCCCAAACATCCAGGTTCATGTGGTCGCACAATTGCGCCATTTCATTCACCAGGCCGATGTTCACCGCGCGGAACGCGTTTTCAAACATCTTGACCATTTCGGCAGTGCGGCTGCAACTGACCGGCACGACCTCGCCAACGACCTGCTTATAAAACATCACCGCCACGTCCAGCGAAGCTACGTCGGATGCACCAACGACCTTCGGCGTATTGTGAACGGTGTAAGTTTTGTTGCCTGGGTCCACGCGCTCAGGCGAAAACGCGAGCAAAAAATCCTTGGCGCAAACCAAGCCGCTCATCGCTTCCAAAATCGGCTTGGCGATCTCTTCGGTCGTGCCCGGAAAGCTGGTCGACTCCAAAATCACCGCTTGACCAGGCTTCAAAATGCTGGAAATTCCTTCGGCAGAAGCTTCAACGTGGCGCAGGTCAGGGTTACCGTCGGCACCTAGGTTGGTCGGCACGCACACCACGATGACGTCAGTTCCGGCCAAAGCTTCAAACGAGGTATAGGCCTTCAACTTGTCGGTATTGACTACCGTTCTTAGCTCTGCACTGGGGATGTCGGTGATGTAGCTGTTGCCCGCATTGCACTCGGCCGCGCGTTTTTCATCAATCTCAATTCCAACCACCGAAAAACCGGCCTTACCCAGCTCTACAGCCAGCGGCAGACCGACATAACCCAGGCCAACCACACCAATGATTGCAGTCTTGTTTTCGATCCGGCGGAGCAGAGCCTCTACCGAAAACGAAAGGTCCGGATTGGCGGCCAGCGTGTGCGTGGTCGAAAGCGGGTGGGCGTGGTCTTTGGCCGGACTCTGGGATTCGGGAGACATATCTGTTTCCTAGGTTTGGGCGGGTTCTGCTGCTGTTTTGGTACAGGCTTTACACACTGGACAGGTCGTGCGCATACTCCCGGGGGGAGAAATATACCACGCTTGTCAAGTTCAGCAGTGAATTC
Organism: Planctomycetota bacterium; assembly: GCA_014382805.1. Taxonomy (GTDB): domain Bacteria; phylum Planctomycetota; class UBA1135; order UBA1135; family UBA1135; genus JACNIZ01. The sequence continues at coordinate 15,169 of JACNIZ010000227.1, read as the reverse complement.
CTGATGAGGATTGAGCCCTCAAAAAAGGTACAACCTGTTACCTAATCGGTCGTTCCGGGTGAATTGCTTTCAACCTTTTTGGCCGGACCCACATCGATCTCGTCATCCTCGCCCAAAATTCGCATGGATGGGGTGTCCATATCGTCGAATTGGCCTTGCCGCGTTGCCCAAACGAAGGCAAAAACGAAGCCGGCTGCAATGAGCAGGGCGATCGGCAGAATGAGGTAAATCAGGTTCATCGGCTGCTGGCGGCCACGCTCATTCGGCCGCCCGGAAGGTGCGCGCACGGTAACTGGTTGATATTACCGTCAATGAACTGACCGGCATCAGAATTGCGGCCAGGGCTGGGGATAGCATGCCGCCCATGGCCAAGATCACGCCGAGGGTGTTGTAACCCAGGGATAGCAGCAAATTGCCTTTGATGACGGTGACCGTTCGCGATGAGCCTTGAATGAGTTCAACCAATGGTTTCAATCCTGGGCGGGCGAGAAAAACGTCGGCGGCGGCGAGGGAAGCTTCTGCGCCACCTTGGACGGCAACCCCCACTCCAGCGGCAGCCAAAGCGGCGGCGTCGTTCACGCCATCGCCAACCATCACGACAGGGCGGTTAGGGTCGGATTGGTGTTTATGAATCCATTGCAACTTTTCTTCCGGTGCCACCGCGCCGTGGCATTGGCTCGCCTGCAAGCCCAATTCTTTGGCGATGGCGGCGACGATTCGGGGGTGGTCGCCGGACAAAATTCCGATCTCCCATCCCGACGCCTTGAGTTGCTGCAAACTTTCCTTCGCGTCCTCGCGCAGCGCATCGCCCAACCCAGCGACGGCGATAACTAGCCCATCTTCGGCGTACAGAATTGGAGTCAGCGCTCGATCCAAAAATTGCTCTACCGCGTGTTTTAACTCGGCCGGTAAATGCTGCTGTTGCTCATTCATAAATCGCATCGAGCCAAGCAAGCAAAGCTGACCATCGATCACTCCGCGCATGCCCGAGCCTTGAATTTCTTCCCTAGTGTCAACGTGCGAATCACCGCCATCGGACCCAGCGGTAGAATCGGTAATGTTTCGTTCGGCCGCGCCAAATGCGTCCATCAACGCCTTGGCATAAGGGTGAGAAGAATGGCTTTCTAGAGCCGCAATCCGCGATTTGGCGCGTTTTGGCCCAGCAAAATCAACCACGCTGATTTCACCGCGTGTCAACGTGCCGGTTTTATCCAACAGCAGAATTCCGGGATGAGATAAGCGCTCCACTACGTCGCCGCCTTTGACCAATATGCCGTTTTGCGCCGCCCGTCCGACCGCCGCGGCAACTGCAAGCGGCGTCGCCAATCCTAGCGCGCACGGGCAAGCCACGATCAGCAAGGCCATGGTGTATTCCAACGCCAATGCCGACGACGTTTGCAGCCAAAAAAAGTAGTTCGCCACCGCCAAAACCAGCACTGTCATCACAAACCAACCCGACCATTGATCCGCAAGATGCACAATCGGCGCAGCGCGGTTGGAATGCCGTTCCACCAATTGCATCAACCGACCCAAGCGGGTTTCAGCACCAGTCCGTTCGACTTCCATGACCACTCGATCACTACAGCTGACGGTGCCCGCATGCACCCGATCCCCCACCTTTAGCCGCACCGGTTTGGATTCCCCGGTGAGCAGGGATAAATCAAAACTACCCTTGCCCGTTCGCAAAACGCCATCTGCGGGCACCGAATCGCCGGAGCGGATTTCCAGCAGGTTGCCGCATTGCAGCGACGTCACCGGTACTTCGCGAATTTGATCGCCATCCATCAAGCGCGCATTGCCCGGAGTCAGCGAATACAACATCGCCAACGCGTCATAAGCGCGACGTTGCTGCCGTTGTTGCAAAAAGCGACCGGCCAACAGCAAAAAAACCAAGGTGGTGACGGATTCGAAATAGACTTCACCCTGACCGGTATAGGTGTTCCATGCTCCACCCAGCAAGCCTGCCAGCAAGCCGATGGCAATTGGCAGATCCATATGCGCGGTCCGGGTTCGCAACGCAGCCGCCGCGCCGCGCATAAAAACCCGTCCCGGCCAAACCACCGACAAAAGCGCGAGGCCAAAAGAAATCCAGCGGAAAAAGTCGCGGAATTTGGCGTCCATACCGTGAAACCAACCACCATAAAGTGCAAAGGCCAACAGCATGCAATTCATGGCCAAAGCCCCGGCTACGCCGATCCGAATCAACTGTCCGCGCACCTCTAACCGGCGCTGCTTTTCATCCTCGCCACCCCGAAACGGATGCGGCGGATAGCCCAAGCGATCCAAACCATGAGCAATCGCCGACAACTTGGCCTGCTCCGGCTGCCAGCGCACTTCGGCGGTACGCCGACCAAAATCCAAACGCGCTTCCAACACACCAGCGTGAATGCTCGGGAACTTTTCAATTAACCAAACACACGCCGCGCAGTGCACGCCTTCTAACAAAAACACCGTGCGCTTGGTGCCGTCGTCGAGTTCCTCGACATGCAGTTCTTCAAAGCTAGGATCATCAAATTCGACGTATCCCCTACCCGTCAGCCTGACCTTGGTGCCGTCGACGCCCTGGCTAGCGCGCAAACGATAATAATTGCCCAAGCCCGAACCATGAATCGCCTGCCACACCGCTTTGCAGCCCGCGCAGCAAAACTGCAGCTCCGCCTCAGGCTCAATTAACCCAGACGGAACCGGCAAATTGCAGTGGTCACAACTGACCTCAATGCTCTTTATCTGCGGACGGCTCAGCTTGCTCATCGAGGATGGGTGTTTCAGCACAACAAGGCGGTTCTTGGTGCGCTAATTCTTTAACCGCCTCGGGGCTGGCGGCTATCGGCATTTTGCCGGCAAAGGTGGGTGGCGTGAAACGACCAGTCAACGCGGACAAACCGACGGCGACTAAAACTAAGGGAGCCACTTTGGGTAGGTGTTTAGCCAACGGCGCGGCCAACTGTTGTGCACCCAAGCCGACCCCCAACAATACCGGCACCGTGCCCACCCAAAAGGCCAACATCACCATAGCGCCAGACAATGGGTGCGAGGTGCTCGCCGCAGTCAAAACAAAAGCGTAAAGCCAACCGCAGGGCAGCGCAGCGGTCAAGCCGCCAACCAAAGCAGCGCGAAAAATAGGACCGCGTCCGACCGCCAAACGATGCCCGCGAGCAAACGCCTGGCTCAGAAACTTGGGCATGCCGAGCCTAGGCAGTCGCACCTCAAAATTGCGCAAAAACGCCAGTACGCCGAATAGCACCATGGTCAGGCCAGCCAAAATGACCGCCCCGCGCCCCCATCCCAAGGCGCTACCACTGAAGTCCACGGCCGCGCCGACCACCCCGGCCATGATGCCCAGCAATACATAGGTCACCGCCCGACTGGCGTGATAAATCACGTGCACTCCTAGCAATGATTTGGGCCTATCGTCACCAGCTTTGGTTCCGGCTCCGGCCACAAAAGCAACCAAGCCTCCGCACATGCCGACGCAATGCAAACTGCCTGCCAAGCTGGCAACAAAAACCGCCACCAGCAAAGTTCCCATCAGTTCAACTCCATACGCGTTTCGCCGACGTACAAATCATCGCCGTGTTGAATGCGATAACGCACCACCCATTTGCCGGCGCGATCAAAATTAACGTCGGCGGAGTAGAAACCGAGGGTTTGCGGTGTGGTGGTCGCTTTGCCCTCGAGTTGCTGCGCAGCGCGTGCGTTATGGAAGACCACATAATCGACGTCGGCGTCGGCCAAAGGCTGCAACTCCGCGTCGGTGATTTCCAGTTGCAATTGGCCTTTGACCACAGCCGCTTGAATCTGCCAACCTAGCTGCTGATTGAGGCGTTTTTGCGCCATGGTTTGATCCCAGTCCAAACCACGCTGGTAATAATCTTCCTCGACCGCAAACGAAGGATCGTTAACCGCAAAGTAAACGGTGATGCCGCCAATAATCAGCGACATGCTGAGTAAGACGACCGGCACCCACATCCAAAATTTGCCCGTAGTAGCCAAGGTTATTGCGTGGAGCTGAGAGTGAATGGGCCAAGCACAGTTCGGTCGACCTCGATTTCGAAATCGGCTTCATCTGAGAAGAGGAAAGTGACCCGCGCTTGGCCCTTGGAGAAGGACTGTAGCGGCGATTCCACAATCAAAGTGAATTCTTGAGCTTGACTGGGGTTCAGGGTCATCGGGAACGACGGCGCTGTCAGTTGATGGCCCTCTTCCAATGACACTTTGTAGGTATGCACCTCTACACTGCGGTTTTCAATGCGGAAGGCGACAGTATTACGAATCGCACCGTTTTGGAGTTCAGCAAAAGGGGCGGACTGGACCCGCATCGGGGTAATCAGCGCCGATTCCCGCGACGTCAACCGCCAGGTAAAGGCGAGCAAGGCGAGCCCGATGACCAGTGGGTAAAGCACGGTGCGTGGCCGCAGAAATTTAATCGGGTCGCCCGCCAAACCATGTTGCGAGGTGTAGCGAATCAGCCCCTTTGGCCGCCCGATTTTTTCCATGATGTTGTCGCAAGCATCAATGCATTCGGTGCAGTGAATACACTCCATTTGCAGTCCGTGGCGAATGTCAATCCCGGTCGGACAAACGGCGCGGCACCAGTTGCAATCAATGCAATCTCCGAGGGCAGCATTGGCATCCTTTTTCTTCTTTTTGCCGCGCGGCTCGCCCCGCTTTTCGTCATAGCCGACGATGAGAGAGTTCCGGTCCAAAAGCACCGATTGCAGACGGCCGTATGGGCACGCCAAGATGCACATTTGCTCGCGGAACCATACGAAATTGTAAACCATCAGCGCGGTAACGCCGACGACTATTCCAAAGCCCGTTGGGTGTTCAAAAGGGTTGCCAAGGGTCCAACTAAACAGCACCTTCGGACTCACAAAGTAAGCCAGGAAGGTATGGGCGAGGTGGAAGCTCACCGCGATGTAAATCACGTACTTCAACACCTTACGCGGCAGCGCCACCGGCTTGCCTTTTTGACCATTGGGGCCCTCGATGAAGCGCTCAATCGGTCGGTATAGGAACTCCAGGTAAACCGTTTGCGGACAACCCCAGCCGCACCAAACGCGTCCAAACATAGAGGTGATGAAAAAGATACCGACAAACAGACCCAGCATTAAAAATGCCAATAGCAGGGTCTCCGTTGGGCGGAAGGTCACCGTGAAAAAGGTGAACTGCCGGTGCATCACGTCCAGCAGCAGAATCGGCTTACCGTTGATATGGATCCAAGGCAGCAAATTAAACAGGACGATGAGTCCATAGCCGACGATGGCACGTCGTTTCCACCATTTACCATGCGCCACTTTTGGGCGTAGCCAGCGGCGGCTTCCGTCCTGGTTCAGCGTAGACAGAACGCGTTCATCAGGGTCTAGTAATGGGGTTGGATCACTCATGCCATCGGGCGACAGTTTTAGTTTTACCAAACTAAGCTCCAGCCGGCTAGCGACCAGAGCTTTTGTTCAGATTCGATCCGAAATTATTCGGCCGACCATGGAGGGATCACTTCGCCCTCCGCCTCTTTAACCGGCATGGTGATGGACGGATCCAGCGCAGAACCGCGCATGCTGGCGACGTAAGCGGAAATCGTCAGGATTTCTTGCTCGGTCAACAATCCCTTGAACGGAGTCATTGCCTTGCCTGGTATACCCTCGGTCACGATTTTTGGAATGTCTTCAATCGTCTTGACGTTGAGGTAATGGTCGTCCTTCATGTTCGGACCGAGCCCAACCATGCCGCGACCATCAGCCGTATGGCAGACTGCGCAACGGACTGCCCAAAGGGCTTTTTGCGATTCCATCAGGTCGGCGTTGGCTGCCATTCTCATCAGAGAGGCTGCGCTACCGGAGACTTCGCCCAGCGACGACAGCTGCTCTTTGGCGGCAGCGTCCTTTTGCTCGGCTAGGGCCTCGACTTCCTGGTTGAAAGTATCCAACCAACTGTCGCCAGGGCCGGCGGTGTACCAGCCGAAGTAGAAGAATGACCAAACGATCGAGCCCCAGAAAATGGCCACCCACCAGCCTGGTAGTGGGTTGTCGTATTCCTGAATGCCGTCGTAGCTGTGGTCAGTGAGGTTGTCTTCCTGAGGTGCCTGACCTTGAGTTGGGTTATTGGAATCAGTCATTGAGGCCACCTCCTTGGGCGTCCGAGCTTTTCAAATTTTTGTTGGCCAGGCGGCCGTCCTGCAGCGGGATTTCCGAGTCTGCCCGGAATTGTTCCTTGGCGCCGCGCATCAACCAGATGCACATCGCAGCGAAAAACAGCACGAAAAACAGCGTGCTAGCCACCTTAAAGATGGAATGGTCACGGAGTAATAGGTCTTCCATTTTTTGCCTTCCTAGTTTCCGGATTCCAGGTTGTGTAGCTCGGCACCCAAACCCGCGGTATCGGTTCCGAGACGTAGCAGGTAGGCGACCATGGCAAGCATCTTGGTGTCTTCAAGAAATACCATGCCTTTGTCTTCAGCAAGGATGCGCTTAAGCACTTCGGCGGCTTGCACCTTGGCATTTTCAGCCGCTTGCATGTAGTCATTTTGGTCGTACACACCAAGCAACTTCAAAGCTCCGACACGACTAGGAATGACGTCGTACGGCAGGGCTTCTTCTGCAAGGTGGCCATAGCTCGGCATGATCGAAGTTTCCGATGTTGCCCGTGGATCGATCATGTGGCGCACGTGCCATGATGCCGACGTCAAGCGAACGCCGACGCGAGCCAAGTCAGGACCGATGCGGCGACTGCCCCACTGGAATGGGTGGTCGTAAACAAACTCGCCTGCCTTCGAATAATCACCGAAACGCTCGGTTTCGAAGTGCAGCGGACGAACCATCTGCGAATGGCAGTTATAGCAACCCTCAGCAACGTAAATGTCACGGCCATACAGCTCTAATGGCGTCAGCGGCTTCACCGCTTCAATGCTCTTGACGTTGGACTCGATCGCAAAAGTAGGCACGATCTCGAACAATGAAGCGGTAACCACGGCGACGGCAACCCAGATGGTGAAGCCGATTGGGCGACCTTCCCAACGGCGGTGCCATTTCATGCCCGCGAAGTAGTTGATGGTCTTGCCCATGCCCATCATCACACCCAGGCCGATGAAGGACAGCGCGAAGAACAAGTACATTCGACTCTTCTCTGGAGTCGCCTCGTCGCCAGTAAGGTACAGTCCCAAGCACGCCAAGCCCGCTACCAAGAAGCCGACCGTCCACTTGCTCAAAGTAGGCTTGAAGGACGGTGCAGTTACGTAGTTAGTGGGGTTGGTCTTAGCCAAGGCTGGTGCTTCGTAAACCGGCTCGTCGTAAACGGTCGGTCGCTGCTTCCAGGTCTTGACCATGTTCATCAAGCACAGCACAGTACCTAACAAGTACAAAGTGCCACCGACCACGCGGATCCAGTACATCGGGATCAGAACGGTGACGGTTTCCATGAAGTCGCCATATTCCAGCGCGCCTTCCGGAGTGAACGAACGCCACATCAAACCTTGGGTCAAACCGGCGATGTAAATCGCCACGATGTAAATCAAAATGCCGATGGTGGACAGCCAGAAGTGCCATTCCACCCATTTAGCATTTGCCATACCCTTGGTCTGGAAAAGGCGCGGAATCAGCCAATAGGCCATCCCAAAGACCATGTAGCCCACCCAGCCCAGCGCGCCGGCGTGTACGTGAGCAATGGTCCAGTCGGTGTAGTGTGATAAGCCGTTCACCGCCTTAATCGACAGCAACGGACCCTCGAAAGTGGACATGCCGTAGAAGGTGATGCCCACTACGAAGAATTTCAGTACCGGGTCTTTGGCAACCCGATCCCAAGCTCCACGCAAGGTCAGCAAACCGTTCAACATACCGCCCCAGGAAGGCATCCAGAGTATGACCGAGAACAACATTCCCAAAGTGGAAGCCCACTCAGGAATAGCGGTGTAATGCAGGTGGTGAGGACCAGCCCAGATGTAAATGAACACCAAGGACCAGAAGTGCAGAATCGACAACTTGTAACTGAAGACGGGTCTTCCCGCCGCCTTGGGCAGGAAGTAGTACATCAATCCGAGGAACGGTGTCGTCAGGAAAAACGCCACCGCGTTGTGGCCATACCACCACTGCATGAACGCATCTTGCGCACCGGCGTAGACCGAGTAAGACTTAAACGGTCCGGCAATCACCCAAATATTGTTGAAGATATGGAGTACCGCAATCGCCACGATGGTCGCGATATAAAACCAAAGCGCGACATAAATATGGCGTTCTCGTCGAACCGCTAAGGTGCCGAAGAAGTTGATCGCGAATACCACCCAAATCAGCGTGATCGCGATGTCGATCGGCCATTCCAGTTCGGCATATTCTTTACCCTGGGTCAATCCAAGCGGCAAAGTCACGGCCGCCGACACAATGATCGCCTGCCAGCCCCAAAAGTGCAGTTTGGATAGCTTGTCGCTAAACATTCTGGTCTTCAAAAGCCTTTGTGACGAGTAATAAACCGCCGCAAAAATACCGTTGCCCGCAAACGCGAAAATGACGGCATTGGTGTGCAGCGGGCGAAGTCGGCCAAAGCTGAAGATTTGGGTCCAGTTGCCCTCTAGTCCTAATGAATTGAAAACCGGTGCAGCGAGCTGAAGTGCGGCAATTAAGCCGACCAACATGCCAACCAGCCCCCAAATCACGGAGGCGAAAAGGAATTTTCGGACAATCCCGTCGTCGTAGCTAAATCGCTCCATTTGCGGAACGAGGTCGCCGACGGCCGTTGTGGTCGCGGTGTTCATGCGTGTGTTTTTCCCAGTCTGAGTAAAAGGGGTACCCAGGATTAATGCCTGTCCTCAAAATGGAAAGGGAGAAATTCAAAAGAGTTGCCAATTTTGCAAACAATACTATTAAACAGGGCGAATGACATTTGCCCTCCCACTCCCTAATAGCTTACAAAATAACTACTTAGGGGATCGGACAATGACTATTCCTTGAGTACCGAATCCAATAAACCACGCAATTGAACGATCTGAGGCGTTGCCAATCTGGAGCCGACTCGCGACGCAATCCAAACCCCTATCAAGAGCACAGTAAACGCAGCCACGATCTGGAAGGCCCATGCATCTTTGTTCAAAAATAACTGCACACTACCCAGAATCACCAAAAACAATATCCCCGTGATTAGCCCCAAATAACTAAAGGCCACCGCGGTCCAAATCCCAGGATTGGGCCCGATCAAAACTCGAAGATAGCTGCCCGCATCCTTCGCCTCCACGTTGATGCTCATGCTCGGAGACCAAGTGTGGCGCTCATCTTTAGCAATTTGCAAATCGATATGGCCTTGCAAATCCGCCACCATGCCAGTGCAAGGGCTGGAAGGGTTTTGAATGAGATCGCTCAAACGCTGGATGACTTCTTGTGGAGGAAGCGCCACGTCGAGCTGGAAACGGGGACGAAGTTGATGGATGCTCAAAACGGGAATTAGGCTCTCCAGCATAGCGGCTGTTAGCCTGGAAGAATGGCCGAGGCGGACCTTACACCCACTGAGGTGGCAAGCGCAGCGGTAGATTTTGCCGCCGAGCGGCTGGGTCCGTGCAGCAGCGAACTGATGCACGATCCGGCACCGCAGGCCTTGGTTGTGGCTCGAATGCGTGGCGGAGCGACCTTGGGAAATGCGGTTTTGGCGGTCATTCATAGTCGCCTTGGAGATCCGGTTCGCCCGGCAACCTCGGCCGCCCCTACCCATTGCAATGGACTCGCCGACGAGTTCCTCAGCTTCTTTTTAGCCGACCTCGCCCGCCTCGGCCACGGTGCATTAGGCCCCGGCTTACGCCGCTTTTTAGATAGTGGCGATTTGGTGCAGTCAGTGCTCGGCGACCTGTGGCCAGACATGGCGCAACTGAAATTCGAGAGTCGCGACGCCTTCTTGGCCTTACTCGCCGCCCGCCTACGCTGGAAGGCCAGCGACCGATCACGTCGGCTGCAGGCTGGCAAACGTCGCGAGGATCTGCGTAAAAATACCGACGCTGATCTGTTGGCGGTGGATCAACCCGGGCCTGCAACGGAATTGGTCAGCGCCGAAGAATGGCAACAAACGGCGCTGGCTTTGGCGCGATTGAATAAGCGTGACCGGGAGTTAGTGCGCGGCCACCTGAATGGTATGAGTTGGGCGGAGCTGGCGGAGGCCAACGGTCTGCAACCGGAAAGTGCGCGCAAAGCGGTGCAACGAGCATTGGCGCGGGCACGTCAGGGAGGCGTCGGTTCATGAGCACTCGCCGCGCCCAACAGTTGTTCGAAGATTGGATCGAAGCGCTGCAAAAAGTTCCGGATTTGGCGGCGGAATCGTTGCTGAATGGTGAGACCCTTGAGGTCCGGGAGTTGTATTTACAAATCGTCGACGACTACCGCGCCCTGCAACTAGGTCGGCCGTCTTCGCATGCGGTTTTTGCCGGTCCAGCTGGCCATGGCGAGGTTGCTGGTTATCGTTTGGTGCGCGAGATTGGACGCGGCGGCATGGGCGTGGTTTGGGAGGCGGTGGACGAAGGAATGGGCGCGCCGACTTCGGCGAATTCGGCGACTGAATCCACGCTCGGCGCAGTCAACAAATCGCAGCCGCGTCCGCTGCAAGTGGCGATCAAAATGCTGCACCCGTTCCTGGGAATTTCCGGTACCAGTTGGCAGCGCTTTGAACGCGAAGCAGAATTGGCGCAGCGCTTGGACCATGCTGCCATCGTCAAAGTTCTCGGCGTTGGTGAAGCCGAGGGCACGCCGTACATCGTGCAAGAGCTAGTGGCTGGCGGGCGCACCTTAGCCGACCGAATTCGTGAAGAAGATCCGGACGAAGCCTTGCCGTCTGGGCACTTTGCGGCGCTGGCCACCATGTTTGCGACTTTGGCCGACGCGCTGCAGAACGCGCATGATCATGGAGTGGTGCATCGCGATTTGAAGCCAGGGAATATTTTGTTGGATGGCGAGCAGGTCAAGGTGGCGGACTTTGGATTAGCTTTTGCCTCCGACTTGCCTGGTTTGTCTCGCACCGGCGACGTGTTGGGCACGCCAGCCTATATGAGTCCGGAGCAGTTGGCCGGTTCAGCGGTGGAAGCGGCCAGCGATATTTTTTCCTTGGGCGCCACGCTGTACGAAGCGCTGACTCTGCATCGCGCATTTCCGGGCGATACTCGCGAGCAGATCGTACAGAACATTCGTTTGCATGAACCGATTGCACCACGCATGCATCGCTCCAGGGTGCCGCGCGAATTGGCGTTGATTTGCTTGAAAGCGTTGCGCAAAAAACCTGCCGATCGATACGCGTCGATGGCCGATTTCGGTGCCGACCTGAACCGTTATGTGAATGGTCGCAGCGTTCAAGCACGTCCGGCTGGCACTTGGATGCGGGCCAGTCTATGGATGCGACGGCATCCATCGGCGTCGGCGGGGTTGGTGGTGGCTGGAGTGGCGATGGTGTTGTTAGCGGCGCTGGCAATTTATGCGCAGACGGGGTGGCGTCGTGCAGAAGAGGAAGCGTCGATTGCGGTCGCACGGCAGCAAACGGCGGAACGCATTGAAGCGTTTTTTGCCGGACTGTTTTCGCGCATGGGCCCGAGCGGCGAAACCAATTTACAAACACCAGCTTTGGAGTTGTTGGAGATGGCGGAACAGGAATTGGAAGCGTCGGCAGGCGACAAGCAGAGTCAATTGGTGAATGAACCAGCAGTGCGGGCAGGGTTGTGGATGGCGCTAGGGTCGCTGCATGCGGGTTTGGGTCATAACGAGCGCGCCGAGCGGTATTTGACGCGCGCATTAAAAATGCATCAGCAGTACATCGGCCCGATGGATCAGCGCACGCTGAAGGCACACAATCAACTGGCGCAATTGTTGGTTGGCCGAGCCAAATTTGAGGAAGCCGAGCAGCATTATTTGGCAGCGCAACGTGGCCACGATGAACTGTATGGCGCCGAGTCGCCGAAGGCGTTGGAGAATCAAGGCAACTTGGCCTTTTTATATTGGCGCCAAAAACGCTTGGAAGAGGCCGAGCCGTTGTTACGCAATTCCTTGCGTGGCACCATGGCCGAATGGGGTGATGATCACTTCCACACTTGGTCAGCGCGCAGCAATTTGGCGGCGTTTTTGGTGGCAAATCAAAAGCCGGCCGAAGCGGTTCCGATGTTGCGAGCAGTCGTCGCACGCCGAACCGCCAGCGAAGGCGAGCACAGCCCGGCGACCATTTCTGCGCGCTCATTACTAGCCGCGGCAATCAAAGATTTAGATCAACTCGAAGAAGCCGAAGCCATTTACCGCTCGATCCTCGCTTCATGCAAAATAACCTACGCCGATGACCACCAGACGCCATCGGCGGCCAAGCATAATTTGGGCATATTGCTGGCAGAAACCGATCGCTTAGAGGAAGCAGAGGATTTGCTTCTGCAAGCCTGGCAAACCCGGCGCAGCAAACTGCGTGAAGGTCATCCGGATACTGCGAATACGCTGCGCAACCTCAAACATGTATGGCAGAAGTTGGGATTAGATCCCGACGCCGAGTTGGCAACGAAATTGAACACTCAATCAGACTAGGCCAAGTACGCGTCAGTTTCCCGGTCCCATTCAGCGAAAAAGGTCTCTCCGTCGACCATTTTCCCCCGGTCAATTTGCTCGGATCCCTCTCGAACCAAAAACTTTACTCTTTCTATTTCAGCTTGGAATCGAGCCTGATAATCCTGCAATAACCGTATACCTTCACGAACGGCCTCGCTCGCGGTTTGGTAACGACCGGATTCCACGCAATCCGCAAGGAAACTAGCCTGCTGCGGCGTGAATGAAATGCTGATGTTGTGACGCTTCGCCATCATGACCTCGTGTAGGACTTTGTAGCACAGAATCCCACCGAGAGGGGATTTCACAACAAAATCAAATCCGTTCTATACCAAAGTTATCCCAGGTTATCGTTTTTTGGTAATTTAGGATAACTTTGGTATAAACCCTACATGGACCCTGTTCGAAACCCCTTCGCACCCGGCGCTGGAACACCTCCTCCAGAGTTGGTAGGCAGAGACAATCTAATCGAAGATTCAAGGATTGCTCTCGCTCGAATCCGCGCAGGAAAACACGCTAAAAGCTTAATTTTATTGGGTTTACGCGGGGTGGGTAAAACGGTGCTATTGGATCGAATGCGAGACCTCGCCGAGGGGGACGGCATCCAAACGGTCCGCACTGAAGCCCCTGAGGGTCGATCCTTGCCAGCTATGCTCGCGCCCGAGTTACGGGTAGGCCTGCTCAGGCTTTCGCGGACTGCCAAGGCGTCGAAATTGGCGAAAAGAGCGTTGCAGGCTTTGGCCGGTTTCGCGAAGGCACTGAAGGTGAAATACTCTGACATCGAAGTTGGCTTCGATTTTGACCCCGAGCCCGGTTTAGCCGACAACGGCGACTTGGAATACGACCTCAAGGCGCTGTTGGAAAGTGTAGGTGCAGCGGCGAAAGCTGGCGGCACCGCGTTGGCGTTGTTTGTTGATGAACTCCAGTATGTCCCTGAGGACCAAATGGCAGCATTGATCACAGCCCTCCACGGCACGGCTCAGCGCCAAATGCCGGTAGTTTTGGTCGGCGCCGGCTTGCCGCAATTGCCGGGTCAAATGGGTAAAGCTAAGTCATATGCGGAACGTCTTTTTGAATTTAAGGTAGTCAAGCCATTGCCAGCAGAAGCCGCCGAAAAGGCGATAAGGAATCCGCTTGCGAATGAAGGTATTGAGATCCAAAACGACGCCCTTGCGGAAATAGTCGACCGCACTCAAGGCTACCCATACTTTTTGCAGGAATGGGGCTCTCATGCTTGGGACGCAGCAACCGAATCACCCATAACTTTAAGCGATGTCCAAGCAGCTTCGAAGTCAGCGATTGCCGCACTAGACGAAAGTTTCTTCCGCGTGCGTTTTGATCGCTTGACCCCATCCGAAAAGCGCTACCTAAGAGCAATGGCGGAGCTAGGCCCCGGTCCACACCGATCGGGCGACGTCGCGATGGGGTTAAAACGTGAAGTTTCCTCTCTTGCCCCGACGCGTAGCAAACTCATTCACAAAGGCATGATCTGGAGCCCGAATCACGGCGATACTGCATTTTCAGTGCCACTGTTTGACGAGTTCATGCGCCGCACGATTCCGGATATCACGGACCTTTGAAAACAACTCCAGTTTTTCGACGTCAATTGTTTATCCCTAAGGATGGGTTGCTAAGGATAGGTGGCTAAGGTCGAAAAATAGACGTCGTCCAGGTTTGCTTCGGCCGGTTCAAATCCAGCTGGAGCTTGATTCGCCATCGCATGCAATAAGACCTTGCCCGAGCGCAGTTTGGTGGAAATGATGTGATGCTGTTGTTTTAGTTTTGGTAATTCCGCGCGCTCACAAGTGCGCCACCATATTTGACCCGCCAACTGCTGAATGCACTCTTCGGGGCGGCCGCGTAGCAACACTTTGCCTTGATGGAGTATGGCCATGTTGGGGCACAACTCCCGCACGTCTTCCACCATGTGGGTGGAGAATATTACTGCAACTTGCTCCCCTACCTCGCAAATCAAATCCAAGAAACGCTGACGTTCAGCAGGATCCAAACCCGCGGTTGGTTCATCAACGATGAGCAACCTTGGATTTCCTAATAACGCTTGAGCCACACCAAAACGTTGCCGCATGCCGCCAGAGAATCCAGACACTGCTTTGCGTCGGTGGTCCCATAAATTGGTTTGAAGCAACAAAGCATGCACACAATCGCGACGTACTCCGCGCTTCACCAAGCCTTTGAGAATGGCCAAATGATTCAGCAAGGTTTCCGCTCCTACATTTGGATAAACGCCAAACTCTTGCGGCAAATAACCCATGATTTGGCGCGCTTCGTGAGGCTGCGCCAGCACGTCAATTCCTTCAAAATAAATGCTCCCAGAATCCGGCCGCTGCAGAGTGGCGACAGTTCGCATCAGGCTCGATTTGCCTGCACCGTTTGGACCGAGTAGGCCGAATAAGCCTTTGGGAATTTCTAAATCGACCTGATCCAAGGCGCGAGTGCCGTTGCCGTAGGTTTTACTCAGACCTTTGATGCTCAGCATGCTCATGAATCGATCTCCGTTACGTTTCGTTCTTTGTCTCGCATATTGCGTTCCATGTGCAACATGCGCGGGTCTATTTGCACTCTAATCGGCTACTGGGGACATAAGTTTCCCAATTGCACTCGCCCAGCAGGCACTCCTG
>JACNIZ010000040.1 GCA_014382805.1 Planctomycetota bacterium | reverse complement strand
TGTTAGCTCGGCGCCGAACTTACGGCAAAGGCGCCGGTAAGCTAGATTTGTGTTGCCCGCCATAGGCGCCAGGCATAGACCATGCGGAATGAATACATCCCCGATCTGAAACCCGGTTTTTGGTCGCTGTTCCTCGCTCATGAAGCCTTCATTTTACCTAAGTCGCTCGGCCTTCGCAGGAATCGTGCTGTATTTGGCCGCTAGCTGCGGCGGATCAGCCGATCCGCAGCCAAAGCTATCCCAGAACGGGGATGGGCTACAACCCAACCCTTATTTCGGCCAATCCGTCCGTACGCCCTATGAAGCGGTGCCCAAAGACCAGCTTCTGGCGCGTCATATCGAAAAATTGCGCAGTGGCTCACGTGAGGGCTTGCGCTTTGCAAAGCAGGTCATTGGCGACTATGGCGAAAAGGCTGTCCCAGCTTTGGTAGAGGGTTTGAGAGTAGAGTTGGATCAAGGCTCCGCTGCGGCTGCCAATTTTCTGTCGGCTTTGAGCTATACCAAAACTCAGCAAACCTTGCCCATTTTGCTCGAGGTATTAGAAAACCATCCATTGCCCTTGGTGCGCAGTCAAGCAATCGACACCATCGGTATTTTGAAGCAAACCGAATTGCTGGCGGGCTTGCTGGAACACGCCCAACGCGAAACGGAATCCGGCCCAATGACTCGCCTCATGCCTTGCCTGTGCTCGCTTGGGGGAAAAGAAGCCGCTGCATACCTTGCCGGGTTGGTGCAACTTTGGGCGGATGGGTCTCCATTTCACTTGAATGGCACAAATGCCTGGGACAGCTTGTTGTTGATCGAGGGCGACGTCGCTCTCGCCAAAATCGCATCGTTGTTAGATGCAGTACCGCCTTTGCTCCGCCATGCTGGTTGGATACGCCTTTATGAAGGTGGGCAAGAACAATGGAAGGCGCAAGCCCTGAGCCTTTTGGATCATGAAACTCTGCCCAACGCCACGCTGCGACGCCGGCTGGTGGCTGCCTTGGCAACTGACGGTGATCTTGATTCAGTTATGTTGGCCAGCTTGGACCCAGATTTCACCGTGCGCGTTGCAGTGATCGAAGCTTTGCGCTTGTCTGAGGAACCGCTGAGTGAAGCGGCACATGCCCACCTCATAAAAGTGGCCTCCAGCCCAAACAAAGATTCCGCTTACCCTGCGTTGCGAGCCTTATTAGAGCGTGGCGAGGGAGTGCATTTGGAGCCGTGGCTGGCACAAGTCAAAGGCTACCCCACTCGCGCTGGTTCGATTGATGCCTTACATTTGTTTTTGCAGGAAGGGATTCAACACCCACGCTTAATTCCGATGCTGATCGAAAGGTGGCCTTATTGCGAAGCAGATTTTCGCATCGACATTACTCGTGTAATGGCGAAACACCCGTCGCCACAAGCCATAGAATTTTTGCAGAAAATCGTCAGCGATCCTGAAGAAGATCCCGACGTCCGTCTTTACGGAATTAATTCACTCGGCAATTCTGGCGAAATGAGTATTCCTGCTTTGTTCGAAGTGTGGAAGATGGATCCTTCGCCAACGGCCACCGACAAACTATTCAGCGCATTGTTGCGCTTTGCCGACGATCCGCGCGTACGCGATTTCTGCTTCGAATTAGTGGTCGATCCAAATGCTTCTGACCACGCAAAGGCTTGGATGTTAGCGCGTTTGCCAAATGCATACCGAGAACAGGCTTACCAGCCATTACTTGATGCAAAAGAGGCCACGGAACGCGAAGAGATTCGCCTTTATATCGACGGCATTCTGCACGAGTTTTTCTAGGAGACCTAAAGCGAACTTTTTATTCCGGAGCCATGCTGCGCGCCAACGTCACAGTGACGGCGGCAACCGCGAGGCCGAATAGCGACCACCATGGCGGGGCGCCGACCGCCAACAAAGCCATGGCCGGTAAGACGGGCATGGCAACTAAAGATCTTCTCACTGCCGCCTGCACCCGCTGAGGGTCCCAGTACTGATGCCGGTCCGCCACGGCTGGCCATAAATGCCATGCGGCGAGTCCTAACCAAGTCAAATGTAACCATAAGCTGTTTGCGTTTGGAATTTGGGTCAGGGAAAACGGACTCAAACACATCAGGGCTATGAATGGCAACAAGTTTAGGCCTTGCCCGCCTTCCTCTTCTTTGGCCGCCATGCGGGCTAAAAACAATACATATAAAGCGTAGGCGGCAATGGCCCACGGCGCAGGACTGCTAGCCAGTGCCGTCGGCGAAAGCAAAACCAGCATGCCACAACTAAAACTCAAGCTTCTGCATAAGGCTAGCAACAATGGACCGATACCTGTGCGCAAAGTGCTTCCGCACAGGTCGTAGACCAAAACCAAAGCGATTAAAGAATAGATCCAGTTGGGTTCGGGGAAGTACAAAAAGGCGCTGACTGCTGCGCCCACCAAAAGCATGAATACTGCTGGAATAACCGCTTGCGGTTTGATTTGACCGAGCGGAATAGGACGCTTGCGGTTGGCGGCTAAGTCGATTTTACGATCGGCCCAATCATTTAGTCCCATGCCGGCATGGAAGATGCACAACAAGATGCCGCAGGTAATTGCCAAGGTGGAACCAGCCCATTGAAATGAGGACATGGGCGGCCCAGTTTCAAATGCTTGGTTGGATACGGCGAGCGAACGCTGGATTAAAACGTCGGCTAAAAGGAATCCAGCGATTGCATCCCACAATACCGTTGGTGCAAGGGCGAGACGGAATAGGCGAGCCCAAGCCA
>JACNIZ010000281.1 GCA_014382805.1 Planctomycetota bacterium | reverse complement strand
TGAACCCCCCAGTTTGCAATCCTGTGAAAGAAGCTCTACTCATTCGCTACGGCGTGTTCGGATTTAAAGGTTGCAACCGCCCCCTTTTCGAACGTGCATTGGCGCAAAACCTGCGCACAATGCTCGCAGATGCCCCTGATTTGCGCATTTTGCGCTTACGCGGCCGCATGCTGCTGACGTCCTCCGCACCGGCTGCAGAGCTTGCCTTAGACGCTCAAAAAGTTTTCGGCATCACCAGTGTTTCGCCCGCCACCGAGGTCGCTCCCGAGCCGGAAGCCATCTACGCAGCGGCGCTGAAGTGCACTCAGGACGCCCTCCAGACCGACTACGGCGGAACTTTTTCCGCGGATTTCGACGGAAAAATGACTGCGGGTACTGCCGATCCGGTGCGATTTCGGGTCACGATCAACCGCGCCCACAAGGGCTTCCCGCTCAACAGCAATGAATTTGCGCCGCTAGTGGCCTCGGCGGTGCTGCCACATGTGGAAAATGTGGTCGTCGATCTGAATAATCCACAGCTGGAGCTGGAGGTTGACATCCGTCAGGAGGGAACCTGGGTTTTCGCCCGACGGCTGCGCGGCCCCGGCGGTTTGCCTGCTGGAACCATGGGACGCGTGCATTGCCTGCTTTCGGGCGGCATCGATTCGCCAGTGGCCGCATGGTTGTGCATGAAGCGCGGTATGAAGGTCGAATTTGTCAGCTTTTACTCCTTTCCGTACGTCGGGCCGCAGAGTCGGGAGAAGATCATTCAACTGGCCGGCAAATTGGCGGAATGGCAGCCCAATACGGTGCTGCACATGGTGCCCTTTGCCGAGTACCAAACGGCGATTCGCGATTACTGCCCGGAGCCGTATCGCACCGTGCTTTATCGACGAGCCATGCAGCGGATTGCGTCGCGCATTGCGCAGCGGCGTAAGGGCAAGGCCTTGGTCACCGGCGAAAGCGTCGGCCAGGTCGCTAGCCAAACGCTGGCAAACATGCGCATCATTGAGGACGCGTCGTTTTTCCCGGTTTTACGGCCACTCGTAACCTGCGACAAAACCGAAGCCGTGGCGATGGCGCGCAAGATCGGTACTTACCAGTTGAGCACCCTACCCGCGCCGGATTGTTGTACGGTATTCCAACCAGAATCGCCGATCATCCACGGTCGCATGGCCGACGCGATTCAAGCGGAAAGTGCTTTGGATCTGGATACTTTGACCGGCGAAGCGCTTAAAGGCACTGAACGCATTCACTTCCCTGACCAAGACGCATGAAACTCCGCACCTTCTCCCTCCTCCTGCTCAGCCTGACGGTGGCGCTGCCAGCCTGCGGCGGCAAAACGATCACCAAGAAGGCAAAAACTGAAGTCATTCAAGGCGTGGGCGCTGAAACCACACCGGTTGAAGCTCGCATTTTCGCCGATCCCGGTCCAACCGAAACCTTGTACTTGGCGCACCTGCGTGATTCCCAGGATCGCCCGATTTCGGGTGCTTTGGTCGCGGTGTTGGTGCAACGGCCCGAGGGTATGGAAATGCGTCAGCCACGCCGTAAGACGGTTGCTTCGGAAAACATTTCCGGCCGCGATGGCATCGCCTACTTTCTAGTTGAGTCCGATGGCAAGGAAAAATACTTCTGGGTAGGTGGCGACGGCGTTGCGCCGACGGTGTTTAAAACCAGCGCCGCGATTCCCGGCAAACGCGTGAATACGAAGTGTGTGGTGGAAGTAGTTCCCATCGCCCACCTGATCATCTCCGACAATGAAGGCATGCGCGTGAACGATGCAATTGTTACCTTCAAGCCAATTGGCGCTTCCGCTGCTTCCGAGGAGGCGCAGAAGGGAAATCGCCCCAGCCAAAGCGACAACTAGGGCAATACCCGCCGCAGCGATGGCTTGGGTGAAGTCAAATACACAGTGAAGCCGGGCAAGTATGGTTTGATTGCTACTAAAGATAACGGAACTTGCCGTTTGTATAAGGTTGTAAATTGGGACGGCGATATGTCAAAGCCGTTGGAGTTCAAACTTCCGGCGACGAGCATGACGGAGCAGCCTTGGTAAGGATTGGCGATTGAAAACGCCGATGCTTTAAACCGAGCTTTCGATTTAAACCCGAGCCGCAATTGCGGGTCGGGTTTCTTTTTTGATTTGAATAGTGTGAATGAATGTGAATGAAAGCTCAGTCCTTGAACACTACTTGAACTTCTTCATGAGTAGTAATTTCATCCCAAGGCACGCTTGCATGAAATTGCACATTGCAGAGGTTGATCATCTCAGCTGATCCCGCATCGCGATCCCGCCAAGTATTTCCAATCATCAAACCTCCGTCGCTAAGAATATTGGATGAAGTAATCACAACCCTAGGGCCATTTGCCGCATCCTTATGAATAGGAATTACTACTGGGAATCCATGGACGACGGTAGAGCATTTATTAATTCACCCGACGGCCTGTATTTAGCAGGGGGCTCTCCAAGCAATTTACCTCTTTTCCAAATGTCGAGTATGTTGGAGTGGTCCGATTGTCGACCCATTGGGCTCTTACTACCCAAAGATTTCAATCGCCCCCTCCCCACTGAAGCCACCCATGTACGTTCGATCACGCCAACTAGCCGTTTCTGTACTGTCCTTTTCCCTGCCCCTCGCTGGACTGTGTTTCGCTCAGACCACGGAACGTGTGAATGTGGATTCGTCTGGCG
The DNA here is from genome assembly GCA_014382805.1 of Planctomycetota bacterium. Lineage (GTDB taxonomy): Bacteria > Planctomycetota > UBA1135 > UBA1135 > UBA1135 > JACNIZ01. The sequence goes on along the minus strand of JACNIZ010000281.1, from coordinate 10,868 downwards.
CACAGGCGAACAATTCGTCGCCCACCTGGGAAAACGACTCCTCAATCTCTGCAGACGGGCGTTATGTGGCGTTTACTTCATACGCGAGTAACCTCGTGCCCGGGGATACGAACAACATTCAAGACATCTTTGTCCATGACCGCCTGTCGGGTGTGACACAACGCGTAAGCGTGGATTCCTTCGGTATTGAAGGGGATAACATTGACTACCACCCTGCGATCTCTGCAGACGGGCGCTTCGTGACGTTTGATTCGTGGTCGACCAACCTGGTCGCCGGCGATACGAACGCGAATGCCGACGTCTTCGTCCACGATCGCCAATCCGGCGTAACGGAACGTGTAAGCGTGGATTCGCTCGGAACGCAAGGGAACAGCCCAAGCTCCCACCCTTCTATCTCCGGCGACGGACGCTTTGTAGCGTTTGAGTCCACCGCGAGTAATCTAGTGCCCGGGTTCACTAGCGGATTTGAGGACGTTTTTGTTCATGACCGCCAGACCGGTGTAACGGAAATTGTGAGCATGAGTTCACTTGGACTAGATGGGAACGGCCACAGCACTCATGCCTCCATCAGCGCGGATGGGAACTACGTGGCGTTTCATTCCCATGCAACAAATCTGGCGAACAGATTGGATGTGAACGGGTGGAGGGACATCTTCGTCCGTGATCGCCAAGCCGGTGTAACGGAAATTGTGAGCTTAGATTCGTTCGGAATGCAAGCGAACTACCAAAGCTTGGAACCTTCCATCTCTGCAGACGGGCGCTATGTGGCTTTTGATTCGGCGGCGACCAACTTCGAGCCTTGGGATACGAACGGAGTTGCGGACATCTTCGTCCATGACCGCCAATCTGGCGTAACGGAACTCGTGAGCGTGAACTCGCTTGGTGGCCTAGCGAACAACGGCAGCTACCTCCCCTCCATCTCTGCAGACGGCCGCTCGGTGGCATTTCAATCCCATGCAACCAACCTCGTGGCTGGGGACACAAACGGGCTAGAGGACATTTTCGCTCATGACCGATGGACCGGTTCTGACGCTAATTCCATTTTCTTGACTGGCCCCTCCACATCTCCGGTTCTGGATACGGTGGATTTCTCTTGGCATTCAGCGGCCGGAAACTCCACGTATTGGCTAGCCTATTCCCTTAACACAAATGGTGCAGTGATTAGCGGTCACAGTTTCGACATCGGCAATCCAATGACCGTATTAGCGACCGGAATCAATTCGGCAAACGGCATGGGTAGCTTTACTTCACAACCGGTGCCATCTGGCGCGGCTAACCTCACGGTCTATTTTGAAGTAGCAGCACTCGATGCCGGTGGCGTTCTCTACGACAGCAACGTGCACGCCGTGACGTTCTTCTAGATCGCTAGTTGGCTTCGGGGTGGGGGTGCCATACTTCAATGCCAAAACAAAAAAACCCGAGACGCTTTCGCATCTCGGGCTTCTGATTGTTGGCGAGGGTGACGGGGATCGAACCCGCAACCTCCAGATCGACAGTCTGGTACGCTAACCAATTGCGCCACACCCCCGCTTTGGGGCGGAGAGTATAGAGGCTTTCGTTCGATCCGGTCAACCCTCCAGGCGGAATTATTCGCTAGATTGTGCTTGTTTGGCCTGATCCCACAGGCGATCCATCTCTTCAAGCGTGGCGTCTTGCGGCAACTTGCCTTCGGATTGCAGACCTAGCTCAACATGGCGGAAGCGTTGAGTGAACTTTTCAATGGTGCCGCGCAGCGCCAATTCGGGCTCGATTTTCAGCTTTCGGGCCATGTTTACCACCGAAAACAACAGGTCGCCTAACTCCTCGGTCTGGCGTGTTTTGTCGCCAGATTCGATGGCCTGCTGGAACTCTTGCCACTCCTCCTCGACCTTTTCAGACGGCCCGCTCATATCCGGCCAATCAAATCCGGCATGACTGGCTTTTTGGCCAACCCGATACGCCCGCAGCAACGCCGGCAGCGACCTCGGCACGCCAGACAGGGTGGACTGCTCCTCACCCTTGTCCTTTTTCTCCTGCAGCTTGATGGCTTCCCAGTTGCGCAGCACCTGGCCGGATCCGTCGACTTCGACTTCGCCGTAGACGTGCGGATGACGTCGGATCAGCTTGGCGACGATTCCGCGAGCGATATCAGCAGTATCAAATCCACGCCCTTCACTGGCGACTCGACCGATCATCAGCACCCCCATCAGCAGGTCACCGAGCTCCTCACAAATCCCGTCGCTATCGCCACGCGCGACGGCGTCGGCCATCTCGTGACTTTCTTCCACCAGATGCGGCGCCAAACTCTCCACCGTCTGCTTGATATCCCACGGACAACCGCCGTCGGGATTGCGCAAGGTGTCGACCACCTGCATCAGGCGTTCCATTGCTTGCACCCATTCCTGCGGAACCGGGCGTTCGACGGGCGTGTGCTCGCTCATGTGCGAATTCTACGCGCCCGGCCAGGCCATGACGTAATGCGGCCCAATATCCGGCATTTCAAATTCACGGCCAATCCGAACAAAACCGGTGCGCGCGTAAAACCTGATGCCGCTGCTCCTTGAGTTACACCATATACCCTGGCCCCTTTGATTGGCCCAAGCCTGCGCCGCCCGCATCAAGCGCGTGCCGACGCCCAGGCTGCGCAAAACTTCGTCGATGGCCATTCCACGCAGACGCAGTTCGCACGCTGGCTGGTCCATTCCAAACCAGAATTGCGGATCGGACAATAAAGTAAGACAGCCGATCGCCTTGCCGTCAATCAAAGCCAAAAAATGCACCGTATCCCGCAAGTCATCCATGTCGTAAAGCACCCGTTCAAACGGCTGCCCCGGTCTCAGGTTGCGGTGGCGCAGCTCACGAACCTCGGCTGCAGCAACGTCAGCGCGGATTTCGACCTCTAACGAGCACGAATCCCAAGTTACTAGCTCCTTTTGCGCGCGCTGGCGCAGGCGGCAGGAATCACAAAGCTGACAGGGCTCACCCGCGTCACTGGGATCGTAACAGGACAGAGTTTGATCCACCGGAACGCCCAACTCGCCCGCCAATTGCAGAATCTCCAACTTGGACAAGTCCTGCAACGGCGTGTGAATTTTGAACTCCTGCCCCTGCACACCATCGCGAGTAGCCAAATTAGCCAGCTTGGCGAATGCCTCGATGAACTCCGGCCGGCAATCCGGGTAGCCGGAATAATCCAGCGCATTTACCCCAATAGCCAAGTCATGCGCCCCACGCGCCTCTGCCAGCCCCAGCGCCATCGACAAAAACAGCGTATTGCGCGCCGGCACATAAGTGACCGGAATATCGTCCGCCACCTCGGCCAGCGGATCGTCAGATTTCGGCACCGCGAGGTCCGACGTCAACGCCGATCCACCGACCACGCGCAGATCCAACCGCTGCACCAAATGCTCAGTCACGCCTAATAATTCTGCGATTTTCGACGCCGCCCGCAGCTCGGCAGCATGCCTTTGACCATAATTCACGGTCAGCGCGATGACCTCAAAACCCTGCTCAATCAGCCACGCGGTAACCGTCGCCGAATCCAGGCCGCCTGACAGCAGCACAACGGCCTTGTTTTTCTTATGATCTGCGGTTGCCAACTGCGGTACGAAGGTTTTAAGGTTGCTCGAATTACGGCGATCAGCGCCGGTCAGCACGATCACTCGGCCTTGAATTTTACTCTCGGCGGCCTACTTTACGGCTGTTCAGTTGGGAAACCACCACGCCATCATGACACAGGAAACCAAAGACCAAATCCTCGACGCGTTGCGCTCGGTCCAGGACCCTGATTTACACAAGGACATCGTCACTTTGGACTTTGTGAAGGACTTGGCATTTTGCGGCGGCGCGGCCAAGTTCACATTGGAACTGACGACCCCAGCCTGCCCGGTGAAGGAAGAATTGAAAGCGCAAGCCGAAGCAGCGGCCTTGAGCGTGGAAGGCGTCAATCAGGTCACCGTTAACCTGAGCGCCAAAGTCAAAAGCTCATTACCCGCTGGCAATCAATTGGGCGGCAATGTGCGCAATGTGATTGCAGTCACCTCTGGCAAAGGCGGTGTCGGCAAGTCCACCTGCGCGGTGAATTTGGCGGTGGCGTTGGCGCAAGAAGGCGCGCGCGTCGGCTTGCTCGATGCTGACATTTATGGCCCCAACCTTCCGGTCATGCTCGGCCTGGCTGGAGTCCCGGCTGGCACTACCGACGGCAAGCACATCACTCCGCTGGAAGCTCACGGCGTGAAGATGATTTCCGTCGGCACTTTGGTCAAAGACGGTCAACCAGTGATGTGGCGCGGCCCCATGCTGCACCGCGCACTGCAGCAGTTTTTGCAGGACGTCCTGTGGGGTGAGCTGGACTACCTATTGGTGGACATGCCGCCCGGCACTGGCGACGCCCAGATTTCGCTGGCGCAATTGGTTCCTTTGACTGGCGCCGTCGTCGTCACCATGCCGCAAGAAGTTTCGCTGACCGACGTGCGCCGTGCGATGGGCATGTGCCAAGAGGTCAAATGTCCGATTTTGGGCGTGGTTGAAAATATGAGCGGCGACATCTTCGGTTATGGCGGTGGCGAATCCATTGCGGCCAAATACGACGTGCCATTCTTGGGCACAATCCCGCTCGACCCGGAGGTTCGCACCGGTGGTGATAGCGGTATTCCGTTGGTCATTTCGTCGCCCGATAGCGTGGGCGGCAAGGCTTTCCGCAAAATCGCCGGCTTGGTCGCCGCAGAAATCGCCAAGAAACAAAGCACGGAATTGCCAGTGCTCGAAGTTTAAGAGCTTGGCGAGCAAGAATGGGCGCCGGCGAGGGATCAATGCACAAATGGTGCGCATAGTCCCTCGTATGATCTGAAATGCGCCGCTTTCTCCCTCTCCTCCTGGTAGCTCTGTTAGCTCTCATCATGTGGGCCATCCTGCATGACGGTGACAATAAGGAACCTCTTGATACAGACTGGGTGGATCCTGAGCTTAGTCAGGTCGAGCGGCCAGGAGCAGCGCCGACCGACGTAGAAACCGGGCGCACCGCCGACACCCCGGATCAACCTACGGCGTACACCAACCGACCGGTAAAAAAAGGTTTGGGCCGCCACGGTCTGCACGGCATTGTGGTCGATGAAAATGGCGACCCGGTCCCAGAGGCTTGGGTAGGCGCATATAGCTCACCATTTCCAATCGCCGACTTTATTGAAAACCCAGCTGAGATTATTGAAAAACCGTTGCAGCTTTCGTTGGATCCGCTGGCCTCTACCTTCACTGATAAAGATGGGCGTTTTCAATTAGGCGGCGTACCGGGGCGCAGCGTTTATTTGACCGCACGCAAAAAAATGCGTCTTTCGCAAGGCCGTCAACGAGTGAGTGCGGCGGATTTGAATAATCAAAACGGCGTGACGATACGCACCGTTGCCGCAGCATCGCTGAGCGGTCGCGTCATCGACGAAAATGGTGTACCGGTTGCCAACGCCGAAGTGTTGATCAACCCAGGTCTGAAATTTTTAGTCTCCGCCATTCGCAAGCGCGACGTTTTCCTGGAACGCACCTACACCGATGCAGGTGGCAATTTTGAAGTCGAGGCGGTTCCCACCGGCATGGTGATGTCCGCTGGTGCGTTTGACGGTTCCACCCACCCGGGAATTGCTGACTTTGGTCCGGCGGCGCGCAATTCGCACGCCAAGGTGACCGTGAATTTGGCTGAGATTGGTTCCCTGGAAGGCCGCGTCGTTGACGTCGAAGATAAACCGGTGCGCAATGCCAACATTGCCGCCATCCCGCTGGACTTGCGCATGGTCATCCCGGTGTTGCGAAACATCCCGGCTTGGGTAGCGCAAAGCGATGGCGGTGGCAATTACAAATTCCCCGGTCTGCCGCAGGGCCAGTACTTGCTAGTGGCCCAATCCAGCGAAGGACGTTCGGCACCGGTCAACAGCCGCATTGTGGGTGTGACCGGCAGCTTGCAGGACATCACCATTGATACTCAAAACGCTGTCACCGGTCGTGTCGTCAACACTAAAGGCGAACCCATTGCCAATGCGACGGTGAGCTTGATGAGTGTGCCAGAAGCAGAAGCGTTGACCGAAGGACGTCGGCGTTCAGACATGAACTTTTTGCTCGAGATGGCGCGCGAGGCACTGCCAGAAATCCTGCCAGTGGACACGCAAGCGACGACAAATTCGAAAGGTGTTTTTGAATTGGCGGCATGGCGGCAAGCGCGAGTGCGAGTAGAAGCTAACGGTTACGTAGAGGCGGATTTCCGTTTCAACAAGTTGCCGAAAGATAAAAACCCAGTTTTGGTAATGCAGCGTCCAGGCGCTATCGAGGGCGTTGTAGTGACAACCGGCGATCAGCCCAAACCAGTGCCTTATTACATCCTCCAATGTGACCTACGGCGCTCAGATTTGAATCCCGCGCAAGCGCAAGGCGTCGACGTAATGGAAGAAGGTTTGCTGCAAATAGCTGAGCCGCAAGCCGACTCGGGACACGAGCACGACGGAGAGCCGAAAAAACCGCGAGTTGGCAGCTCCGAGTTACAAGCAGCTCTCGCGGATGACGAATTTTTGTTGATCCCGACTTTGCAGCCCTTGAATGAATTTAAGCTGTCGCAATTCGTAGACGACCCTAAAGGTCGCTTTAAAGCCGTCGGTCTTTCGCCTGGTAGATGGGTGTTAAAGGTGAGGTCAGAGGGTTTCGAAACCGGCCGCGAAACGGTGGAAGTCGTCGAAGGCGAAATTACGAAAGACGTGGTTTTGACCTTGGGCTTAGGCGCTAGCGTTCACGGCGTGGTATTAGATAAAAACTCAAACAAGCCGATTTCTGGCGCCATGGTTTCCGTCGATCAACAGAAAGGAGGCGGCTTCATTTTGCTGGCGCAAGGATTTACCGAAGGCAACCAGGTCGCGGTGTCCAAGGAGGACGGTAGTTTTGAACTACGCGGCATTGAAGCCGGCGCAAAATACGCGCACGTTATGGCCGAGGGCTACTCCATGAAGAGCATGGAGATTGAAAAGATTGAAGAAGGTGAGGTGCGCGGTCCGGTGACTGTGGAAATGCTGCCCGGGGGCAACATTACAGGTCTAGTTACCGATCGCCATAAGGTGCCGTTAGCGCAGCGCATGGTGGTGGCGTTTTCACCGGGTTCGAGGGATTTCCATCAAAGCGGAACCGATGAGGCTGGTGTGTATTTGATTGAGAATTTGCTGCCTGGGAACTACATGCTTATTTCCGCGTCGCTGGATGACGAATCATTGTTCACCGGCGACATTGCCTCCATACTTTCGGGAGGTAAATTTGTGCCAGCCACCGTAACCGAAGGTGAAACCACAACTCAAGACATCGTTGATCCGTCGGCGGGCGGTTGTAGGTTGAGCGGCTCTTTGACCAAAAACGGGGCTGCGGTTCCTAGCGCGATGCTTACCGCCACATCCATGGGCGGGTCTGGCTTCTTGGACTTCCGCATGGCTTCTTCGCGCACCGACGAAGACGGCAATTTTGTCTTCAAAAGCTTGGCTCCTGGTGAGTACACGGTGAACGTTGAGTCATCGGAATGGAGCGGCTCCTTGGACCTATTCGTGGATGACATTCCTGAAGACTTCGTATCGCTGCGCGTGCCTGAGTCGGTAATTGAAGGCACGATTCTTTCTGGAACCACCAACTCGCCATTGGAAGGCGTCAGCGTGCGCATGGTTCGCGAAGACGGGCCAGCCGGTATCGGAGCGATGTTCGGCGGCGGCGGTTGGCGGCGGTCGGCGACTACCGACGCCCAAGGGCGCTACAAAATTGAAGGCGCTCCGTCCGGCGATTACCACTTGATGGTAGAGCCTGCAGGAGGCAATTGGCGTCGCAGCAGTGATGATGGTCAACCCAAAGAAACCAGCTATCGCAAAGTGGAATCGAAATCGTTCTTCTTGGACGAGGACGAAATCCTGGAAATGGATAGCATCGAGTTGATTGAAGCCTGTCGTGTCAACGTCAATGTGTTTGGCGAAGACGGCAAGGAGTTCCAACAAGGTTTCCGTCTGCGCGCGCTGCCGGCCGACGACAGGGAGGCTCCCAAAGAGGGTGCTGAGCTTGAGGGCTGGGGCTGGAACGGAAAAGGCACTCTGGAAGGCGTGCCCGCTGGCAATTGGGACATTCAAATTGAAGCGCGTGGATTTGCGCTGGAGACTAAGGCCGTCAACCTGACTCCAGGCCGGGAAGGTGAGTTGGAATTCACCTTGCGCACTGGCGTGGAAATGAAAGTGCGCGTGATTGGGTCGAACGGAAAGCCCGTGCCGTCGGCGGCGATCACTGTGCTGGACTCCAATGGCAAGCGTCTCAAGGCGGAGGGCGGCGGAAATCAAATGATTCAGCGCTTCTTCAGCGGCGGCTCCGACGGAACCCGCAACTTAGGCAGCTTCGCTCCAGGCAGCTACAAATTGAGCATCACGAACGACGGTGACACCACCGAACATAGCATCAATTTGAACAGTGGTAGCGACGTCATAGTAGTGCGGTTGTAACCTAACGGGCTGCATGACAGCTTCCCCCCAACCCGGCATTTTGGCCGGATTGCCGGCCCACGCCCGCTATCTGACCTTTCTCCGCAACGCCGACGCCGACGTCACATCGGTGTTGCGAATCTTGTCCGAAATCGCGGTGGATGATTCGCTGGTGATCGGCTTGGGGCCTCAACTAACGGCCGCCGTTGGAGCTGCGCGTGGAGTCGAGGTTCCGGGCATGCGCTCGTTCCCGAAATTGCAGCATAATGCTAATCAAATGCCCTCCAGCGCCGGTGATTTATGGCTATGGCAACGCGCCGACGACCGTGGGATTTTGATGCATCAAAGCCGCCAGTGGATTGCCCAATTGGAGGCAGCTTTTGAACTCACCGATCTCACCGACAGCTTCGTTTACAGCGGCGGATTAGACCTCACTGGCTACGAAGACGGCACTGAAAACCCGGTCGATGAACACGCAGCAAAAGTCGGAATCGCCGACGGCACTGCAGCGCCAATTGGCTCAAGCATGGTGGCGGTGCAAAAGTGGCTTCACGATTTCAAAAAATTCGACGCGCTGTCTAGCCTGCAGCAAGATCACGCGATCGGACGACGTCGTATTGATAACGAAGAATTGAATGATGCGCCGGAATCAGCTCACGTCAAACGTACCGCCCAGGAGGCTTTTGACCCCGAAGCCTTCGTCGTGCGGCGTTCGATGCCGTGGCTAGATGGTCAGCAAGCCGGATTGATGTTCGTAGCCTTCGGCGCCAGTTTCGATGCCTTCGAAGCTTTGGCAAATAACATGCTGGGTTTGAACGATGGCATTAGCGACGCCTTGTTTCAATTTACGACCGCAGTGACCGGTAACTATTATTGGTGCCCGCCGCGGCTGGACGGGCACTTGTTAATCGCCTGAATGCGCGGCTAGCGGTCTACTAAAACCACGCCCATGCCGTCGCGCCGTGGGTCGGCAATTGCGGCCCATTCTGCACCATCGCGGAAGATGGCGTTGACGTCGCCGATTAGGCTGCGCACCTCAGTGGGCTGACCTAATTTCTGCAACGCTTTTAAAGTCGGGCGACCTAAACGTCCTGTTTCAAAGCGTAAGGTGGGTGGCCGATCTTGACGATGAAAGCGCGGCGCAGCCACCGATTTTTCAGGTGAAAATTCAAAGAGGTAACGGTTCAACAGCACCTGCAAAACAGTGGTCAATATGGTCGGGCCGCCAGGCGATCCCAGCACCGCGTCGACGCGTCCATCCCTGACCACAATCACCGGGCTCATCGAACTCAGCGGTCGATGTCCAGGATTCACCGCGTTGTACTCCTGCTGCACCAATCCGAATTGATTTGCTTGCCCAGGGGCGACGGCAAAGTCATCCATTTCGTTGTTCATCAAAAAGCCGCCAGGCGCCATCACTTTGGCACCATAGGCGCCATTCAAAGTAGTGGTCACTGACACTGCACCGCCGTCGGCGTCTAACACCGAATAGTGGGTAGTTTCGGCACTCTCGGCCAAAGGCATGGGCAGACTTTGATCGGGCGGAGTGTAGTGCTCAGGATTGAGCCGATAGTTGATTTTAGACAAGAAAATCGGATTCAGCAGTTCATTCAAATGGTAATCAAACCCTGCCGGATCACCCAAATACTGGTTGCGCACGCGGAATGCCGCAGCTGTGGCTTCACCAATAATTTGCACCGTGCGAGGGTCGTGAAAGCCCCATTCTTTAAGCGGGTGACGGCGTAAATATTCCAAAGTTTGGTACAGAAAAACGCCGCCGCTAGAAGGAGGCGTCGCCGCCAAAATTTCGACGCCATTCCATTGCACCGGCAGCACATCGCGCATGACCGGTTGGTAATTCATAAAGTCTTCTGCACTTAGCACACCGCCACCTTCGCGGCTGGCTGCAACAGTGGCATCGACGAGAGGTCCTGAACGGAACGCGGCGTCGCCACGCTCGGCGATCGAGATCAATGTTGCCGCCAACTCCGGTTGCACAAGCAAATCACCCTCCTTCCAGATGCCCCGATCCGTCGGCGCCAACACCGACGCGGTCATTTTGTCCTGAATCAGCTTGAGGTGATACTTGTTCAAACTCGCGGCCTGATCGGCATTGATGTGAAAACCACTCAGCGCCAAGTGGATCGCTGGTTGTAACAAGCGTTTCCATGGCAAGCTGCCCCATTCTTCGTGGGCGCGCGCCATTCCAAATACGCTGCCGGGCACTCCCGCCGCCTTCCAACCGACGGTACTTTGCTCTTTAACGGGCAAGCCGTCCTCGCCCAAATACATATCGTGATCGGCCGCTGCCGGCGCCACTTCGCGGAAATCCAAGAACCAAGTCGCGCCGCTTGGGGCGCGATACATCATAAAACCGCCACCGCCTATATTCCCCGCCCCGGGATCAGTCGCCGCCTCCCC
>JACNIZ010000279.1 GCA_014382805.1 Planctomycetota bacterium | reverse complement strand
TTTAGAAAAAATGTTAAAGGAGACCGATGAAATTGATAAATATCCCACTAATAAGGGTGGTGCCAAACTGACTGCTCTAGATGATGCGTTGACGGATTGCGGGTTCAATATTCCCTAATCATGAAATCAACACCCAGAAGTTCGCCACCGTATGCCACAACTGGGCCGACTTCATCCAAAATTTCACTCTTCCATCCGCCTTCTTCCTCTCGGTATGCATTCATGCTCAGTTGCACTTGGTACTCACCCGGAAGTAGAGATGGGATTTGAAGATCTGTTCCATTTTCGCCCGTAGATAATTTGAAGGACTTACGAAACTCGAAGTTTGCATCGGACCCATCTCCTAGCGGGACAAAGATAACATACAGTTGATACATCGGGGGGACCTTCATGGATGGAGTGTGGATCGAGGCGCTCGCCATAGACGGAACTACGATCACGTGCTCGACGACGTCGGCAGGGATGATTTCCTTGTCCTTGATTCCACCTATCCTCCAAAGTAAATCGAAACTGCTTTGTGGAACCTTGCTCATACTGAACCCTCCATTTACTCCAAGCGCCTGACCTTGTTCTCCATCTTTGAAGATGGAGCCACCCAGTTGACCACGACCAGCTGCATCGCGGAAGTAAATCGTCATATGCCGCGCTGCATCCATAATGTACTCCACCGTTGAACCGTCGTCAGGGACGAGGAATTCTGCAAGGGTCTGGTTGGCGTAGCCCGGCAGACGTAAATCAATTGCGGCACGAGTTGACGCCAATCCCTTGAAGGTGAAACTTCCATCAGGACGCGTCTTCTCCATAAATATATGCCGCTGATTTGAGGTCAGGGAAATCTCAACTCCCTCCAATCCATTGCCGTTGGAATCCAGAATCTTGCCATTAAAGTCCACCGGAGTTTGAATCGGAGGCAATAATATTTCGCGGTCCTCACCGGGCGTGAGCTCAATGAGTCCCGAAGTGGAAAGCGTCGCCATGGTACTTCCGACTAATGAAACTTCCATCGGTGTGCCAGGCATTAAACCCCAAAGAGTAAGCTCGGTTTGATCAGATTCCAATTTCCACTGATTGTAGGAGCCGCCAGATCCAGTCCCGCCGCCACTCCAAATATTGACGCCAAAAGCCGAGCGGAATTGACGACCAAGGATGGACTCGATGTCTTGAGTATCAACAAAGATGGCCCCTTCACTCTGAATTTGAAGCATTAGCGTGGACCTCGGCATGTCGTCTGAACCTTGCCACTTGACCGTGACTTGTACGGCACGCGGTAGTACAAATTCCAGAACCTCTGGCGCATTGTTGACCAAGCTTTTTTTCACGATTCCAAATCCTGGTGCGCTAACGGCGATCTCTTCAACGCCTGGCCGAACCTGCACCTTGAGATTGCCGCTTTCCTCCGTAGGCTCGCTCATGGCACCGGCAAATGCAATCGCACCGGCGATGGGTTGGCCTTGCTCGTCCACTACATGGATCTTCTGCAATTCCCATTCAGCCATGGGCAGATCGCCTAGGACAAAGATATCGGCACGATCTTCCCCGTCAAAGCGGAACTTGGTTCCAGCCCAATCCGAGTTTCCACCCAGAGTGACGTCAACGCGTTTAGGCTCAAGGGTTTTAGGATGGGTTTTCCACTGCTCATATTCTTTCTCAGAGGTCAGCCAAATCGGTGTGTAAAAGGATCCATCTTCATTACTTTCGACCCCCGAAAAAACGGGATACATCCCGATTCCTTCAATGAAAGCACCCACACTCACCTCAACACCGCCGACGCCATGCCCTCCAGTCGGCGTGACGACACGACCAGAAATCCCCCGCATCTCCCGCACGGTGATTAGCAGGTTTTCACTAGGCGCCGAAAGAACGGCTTGATTCCAAGTATCGATAGTCATCGTCCCGCCAACCGTTTCAAATAAAGCGCCGGTCGGCAATTCAATACGACCAGCCCAATCCACAGGCAAACCATGCACTCGGAATTTATTTTCTTCGTCCAGAAGAAAGTAGGTGAAGCCAGGGTGGACATTCAGCCATTGAAAACGAGCCAGTACCGCCTCCGGCACGCCTTGGGGATCTTGATGCGGCCGGGTCATCAGCTTCATGCGGAAAGAGTTTGGGTTGTGCCGCTTGCCGATGAATTTGACCTCACCTGCGACGGATCTCCCGCTAGGCAGCTGAAGTTCCATGTTCTTCTTGTCCAGATCGCGTAGAAAGTAAGCTGTCAAATATCCAGGGGCGAGCACCGCAAATCCACCGTCGCCGTCGAGCTGACCGAAGACCACTGTTCCGGTGGCGTCGGTGTAGCCTTCCTCAAAAACCTCTTGGCCAGACCAGGGAACTACTCGCGCCTCGGCCACGCCATTTCCTTCGTCATCCACAACCCGGACCGTCAAGCCATTGCCGACGCCAAAGCCTGGATCCAGAACCCGACCCGCATCCGTGGCGAAATTTCCGCCCGCCAGCAATGCCTCAGCACTCCCTAGCTGCGGCGGTGACTGTTGTTCTTTTTCGTTCGCAAGGCGGCTAAGAGTGCTTTCCGTAGTGACCACTGGTGAAGCAGGTTCAGGCCAAAAAACCGCTGCGCTAATCGTGCCTACAATCAAAACCAATGCCGCTTGGGTGAATTTGTTCATCAATAAAAGGGAGAGTGGGTTTAGAGATTCAGCCACGCTCGGGAGTCCGGACACCATGGGCAGTAGCACCGTGGTCCAGTTGTCGCCAAAGCGGTTCTGCAGTTGGACGCGGAGCAACTGCTTCGCACGGTGCAATCGAGACTCCATCGCTTGAACAGAAACACTCTGCAGCTTGGCCATCTGCGGCACGGACAATTCTTCGTAGTAGCGCAGTATCAACAGATCGCGCGGTTCAGCCGGGAGCGCAAGCACCGCTTTTTCAACGGCTTGCCTGATTTCCACCTTTTCTACCAGCTCTTCTGAATCCGGTTGATGCTCCAGAACCGCGACCCGATGCTCGCGTTGCTCACGGTTTTTCTGGCCACGCAAAAACTGCCGATGCAAATTTTTCACAACACCATACAACCAACTTCGAGTGGACCCCTGAATGCTTGAACCTTGCCTCAACCCCGCCTCTAGTGCCTCTTGTGCAAGATCGTCCGCCAGGTATTCGTCGGCCAACATCGAACGAACCACCTTGCGGATCCAGGGTGAGTGGGCGAGAATTTCATCCGGGTTGAAAGAAGGTGTAGTCATGGTTCGTATGCCTAGAGGTTGCATCTAAAGCCTGATCCATTCGTGATTATTTCCTTTTCATTAATGCTGCCACCAAATTTTTCCCGTCGAAAGCCGCGGCGCGACCAAAAAACCCCAGGGCACGCGAGGTGAGCGAAATTAAACCGATTACCAAAGCTTCTGCTGAATTGGTTCCACAAAAATTGTATCAGCAAAACGCTTGTTTAATTTGGTGTGGCATGTAATCCGTCAAAAGGCATCAACCTGAGCTTAATACCACCTTCTTTTCGAGGATCGGAGGCAGAGGCCAATCTCTTCAGGTACGCGCTGCATTATCCTGGCTCCCCATCCAGCGCCTGCAACCGCCCGCCGAGTAGGGAGCGGACTCACAACCGTGGGTCCATACGAATCTTCGCCAAAAAGGATAAAAAGTAGACATGCATGAAATCATCTGCCCCCACTGCAAAAAAGCATTCAAAGTTGACGAAGCTGGATACGCCGACATATTGAAACAGGTTCGCGACAGTGAATTTGAGCAGCAGTTGCACGAGCGGTTGGAATTGGCCGAAAGAGACAAGCAGAATGCGGTAGAGCTTGCCAAAAACAAGTTAAGCAGCGATATGCAGAAAGCCGCCACCGCCAAGGACGCTGAGATTCAAAACTTGAAAGCAAAACTTGATGCTGGTGAAGTCTCGCAGAAACTGGCTGTGGTCGAGGCAGTTACCACAGTCGAAAAAGAGCGCGACGAACTAAGGAACAGTCTAAAACAAGTAGAGCTTCAAAAACAACTCACCGAAAAATCGCTTAAAGAAAAGTACGAAACCCAGATCAAGGATCGGGACGACGCAATTGAGCGCCTCCGGGACATGAAGGCTCGCTTGTCAACCAAGATGGTTGGTGAAACTCTCGAACAGCACTGCGAGACAGAATTCAATCGCATTCGATCCACGGCGTTCCCGCATGCCTATTTCGAAAAGGACAACGACGCGAGGACTGGCAGCAAGGGCGACTACATTTTTCGCGATACCGATGAGGCTGGTACTGAAATCGTTTCGATCATGTTCGAAATGAAAAACGAAAGCGATACCACCGCAACCAAAAAGAAGAACGAGGACTTTTTAAAAGAACTCGACAAGGATCGAACCGAAAAAGAATGCGAGTACGCAGTGCTAGTGTCCTTGCTCGAACCCGATAGCGAACTTTACAACTCTGGCATCGTCGACGTTTTTCATCGCTACCCGAAGATGTACGTCGTTCGGCCGCAGTTTTTTCTGCCAATCATTACGCTACTGCGCAACGCGGCGATGAAATCGCTGGAATACAAAGCTGAACTTGCCCTCGTTAAAGCACAAAACGTCGATATTACGAACTTCGAAAACGACTTGGGTACGATCAAAACTGCGGTCGCGAAGAATTTTGATTTGGCTTCCAGAAAATTTCAAACAGCCATCGAAGAGATTGATAAGTCCATCGACCATCTGCAGAAAACGAAGGACGCATTGCTCGGAACGGATCGGAATTTCCGTCTTGCCAACAATAAACTGCAGGACGTAACGATCAAGAAGCTCACCCGCCACAACCCAACGATGGCGACCAAGTTTGAAGAGCTAAATGATGAATAGCCCAGAATGGGTCTTAGCCTGGAATGAAAAATGAAAATGAAGCATCAAAAATGGGAATGCCAAAAATGTCATAACAAAGAATTTGAAGCAGATCAGTTCGCCGCCACTGGCGGTGGGCTAACGAAGTTCTTCAATGTCCAGAATAAAAAGTTCACTACGGTAACCTGCACTAAATGCATGTACACCGAGATCTACCGAACCTCTACTAGCAAGTTAAGTAACGTCCTGGACTTCTTTGGCAACTAAGCTTCTCACGACGGCTGCCTTGGGGGCGGATTCCATACGGGGGTAATCGTTGAGGCCAGATGGAAAAATTCGTGTTCCAGGAATCTGGACTGGGCAGGCGCTTCATTTCGTCTGCCTAGGCATCTTGCTCGTATTGTCCTGGTTGGCCTGGCTTGATTCGGGAAGTCTTAATTTGCCTACTTGGCTGAGGGTGGCTGGAGTTCTAATTCTAAGTCCTGCGTGGATCTATACGGCTTACTCTGTTAGGAAGTACTTTGGCTTCAAAAGGGCGGCCGGAGCGTTAGTCGTCGCGGCGTTTAGCCACGCTTATATTTGGGTGCACTACCATGCAACGGAAAAGCCGGACCTTCGATTTCTCTATTCAGAATCTATCTAGGGATTGGTGCTCCACGGTGGCGGTAGCCGATATCGCAGCTTCGATAACTGTGGTCTATACTGTGGTCACCATGGATTACAACCTCAGGGCAAACTCCGGGCCCTACCAGATTTATTACACGCTGCTGTAATCGACCCATTACCCGGACTCATTTTTTGCCATGAATTGGAAACCACACATCGAAAGTACGTTGCCCATCAAGGCAACGAGCACTTGCTTCATTGCGGCACTTCGTGAACGAACCCAAAATGGCCTAGTTTCCGGCCAATCCCGCTCTCGGTCAAATTACTCAATCACCGAATCAACGCCTGGGACTATTCGGATCCAAGCAGTTGGCTGGTGGACAGCAATTCATATCGGGCTGAATGATTTGAATCTAAATCTATCCGAATCGGGCAGGGTGCATTTTTGTATATATTTTTGGCGGTGGGCGATTTACTGTCTGCTGCTGTGTTTTGGGATTGGATTGGCGGGCGCGCTTCTCCTGCTTACGATTGATATTCGGGATTACATTTCCACTCATCCTGGTTCAAGGCTTCCCGGCTTAACCATTGACCAAAATGTGTACTTCGCCTGGGGCAATCTTTTCTTTTGGGGGTTGATCTGGCCTTGGCTCCTCATTGCATATCACAAGCGCCCGCTTCGTCGATTGATGGTGAAATTGGTTAATGAAATTGATGCCGAGGCGATTGCTCAACCACAGCAAGCTGGGCTAAGAGCACGGGGATCCTAGCTATGACGTCGCTCGCGGAATTTATTCGGCACATTGATCGTTAGAATGGCTAGCATGAAAACCAAACATTTAATTAGCTTGGTTTCATTTTCCGCAATAGCAGTCGTCCTCCTTAGTTCATTAAGGCTTACAGCCCAATCCACGGGTTCGCCGGAACCACGAGTGGGCAAAAAATGTTACGTCACGCTCACGGAGTCGACGGCAACGAACAAAACCTCGATTACCGGTGTGTTCGTTGAAGAAAAGGGCGAATGGATCGCTATTAAGGGGTCCAGAGAAGAAGATCGTTGGATCCGTTCAGAGAATATTGCAACAATGGCTTTTTACCCTCAACAATGACCGCAACCTCCCAAATTCCAGGAGCCCTTCGATGAGTCGTTCATTCTTCGGGCTATATCGAGGGCTGGTGGTGAGCAACGAGGACCCAGCAGGGTTGAGGCGCATCAAGGCCCTGGTCCCTGAGGTCGGGGCATCGGTCTGGATGGAGTTTGAATCTGACGACCCCTCGCGTCCGGTATGGGTTGGAACCTTTGGCGATGCAGACTTCATCCGTGACAGATAATAGAGTTGGACGAAAGATACGGTTCCTAACCAACGCTTAGCAATGAAAAAAGCTACCGATGAACTCCAAATCCGCAATCATTCGAGTTGCCTAGCCAGCGCTTACAATATACGGCGGTCGTTAAAGGTAAAACCTCATCTATTTGGGCCGGCTTAAATTACGAGCAAATGCGACTCTGGAGCATTCATCCTTCCTACCTTGATTCGAAGGGCTTGGTGGCCGGTTGGCGCGAAGCTTTACTGGCGCGAGCTGTGCTCCGCGGCGTGACTCGGGGGTACCGTCACCATCCTCAGCTTGAGCGTTTTCGCGGCCATAAGGCTCCCCTTTCAGCCATTAACGGCTATCTTCGAGCACTCCACGCTGAGTCCATGTCGCGGGGATATCGATTCGATCGCTCACTCATTGGACCCGTACGTTGCCGCGATCAAATCTCAGTGACTCGGGGGCAATTGGACTTCGAATTGACCCATCTTCGCGGCAAGCTACAACAACGCGCGCCGACCGAGCTGTCACGCTTGCCGATCGGTAAGGAAATTCAAACACACCCCTTGTTCGCGGTGCGTGAAGGCCCGGTTGAGTCCTGGGAAAGAGGTGTCAACGAATAAATCGTAGGCTTGACTATGCAGCGTTGAGTTTGCGTCTTCCTAGCGCTTCACAAAAATGCTCCGGGCGATCCCAAAATCACCCGAAGCAAAACCCGTGAAGAAAAATGATTACGGAACGATGGCCAACGGCACTGCCACACTCGCGAGGCGCGGTGCGTAAGCCGCAGTCAAAGACACGGCCGCGAACCAGAAAGTATTTCCAACCAGGGAGCTAATGGATCCCGCAGATGCGGTTGCGTGCGCATTGCCGTCGCCGGTGGCGTTTAGGACACCGTATACATCCTTGAAATTACTGGGTGCAGACCCACTTGCAAAGCGGGCGAACAAGGGGTCATTGCTTAGGGGAATTCCAATTCCAGCAACGTAATGTGGGCCCATGCCGGTAGCGGAACCAAGTAAGGCGTATGGCGAACCCGCTTCACTGGCGGGGAAATTCATCGCAAATTCGATGATGCCGCCAGCTGAATTAGAAAGAACATCGCTCGACGAACTCAAGCAGGCGTCGAAACCCAGCATGTACATGTTGCCAGAATCCAGTAGCCCGGTTGCGTCTTCACCGCGCGCGCCGACGGCAACTTCGACAGTGCCGCTGCCATCCAAGTCACCGATGACGGCGATTGCACAACCGTATGCGTCGCCAGGCGCAGTGCCGTCCTTGCGCTGCAAGAGGTTGCCAGTGGGACCGTCATGGATTTGAACAAATCCTTCCAATCCTGGATTGCGACCAGTTGCGCCTAGATCCGTGACACCGTCGTGGTTCAGGTCCTCGAGGAAGGTCAGGCCAAATCCTAAGTTTGCATAGGCTTGCCTGCCGCGCAAACTATAAAGCTCTGTGCTAGTCGCTCCATCCATTACGCGAATTACCCCGGCACTGGTCAATCCACCTGGCGAAACATTGGGGGCAGACATCGCGTATTCAGCAATTCCGTCGCCAGTCCAATCGCCGCCGCCGCTTACCGCAGAACCAAGATGTCCGTCCACAGCCTTACCGGGATGGACTGCGTACAAAATCGTCAGGTCATTGGTGATCAACAAAACCTGGCCTGCCAAAGCTACACCCGCAGGCGATGCGTTGGGAGCGCCAATCAAAAAGTCATCTCTGCCATCACCATTGACGTCGCCCATACCGCTGACGGCAAAACCGCTGAAGTCGTAAGGCGCAAGGCCGTCAAAAGTGTTCACCAGTCCCATCGTGGCGCTGGAATAGAGGTAAGTCCTGCCGGAATCCACTCCGGCATAATCACCGCCCGGCGCGCCGACAATGAAGTCGTTGTAGCCATCGTGATCGAAATCGAAACCGCCATCCAAGGCTGCGCCAAAGAAGTCGTAACTATTGGCACCGGGAATGGTGAACACATCCACGCCGGTTACCGCATCTAGGATTTTGATCAAACCATTATCGACTAAGGGAATGGCGTCGTAAAACGGGCTACCGACGGCGATGTCTTCCAATCCATCACCATTCCAGTCCCCCGCTAAAGCCATTGCAAAACCGCGCTGCTCATATGGCCAGCGACCTTGGTGCGTCCAAAGCAAAGTTCTAGTCGCACCAGAAATTGCATAAACTTCGCCGCAATCAACTCCCCAAGTAGTATCTGCCAACGGTGCACTTACTACGATATCGCTGATGCCGTCGCCATCCAGATCCGCGTGCTTAACGATGGCTGCGCCGAGTTCCATACTGACTTGGAATCCATTGTGTTCCCACCGCGCGTCGTAGGTACCGCCGTATTGCTGAGCGGCGACCGGGGCGTGAAGCAAGACGGCTACTACAGCCAATCCGCATATGTTGTTTGCTCTCATTTTTGCCTCCTGGTCAAATTTGAGTTCTGGGGAAGGTTGGATTCCCCTTGTTAATCAAACTGTGCCCAGGGCGTTGGGTTCACGAAAAGTCTGGGGACGGGCCGATTGGGGTACTCCGAATTTCTGAACACTCTTGCCGTTGGGAGTTCTTAAACTGCACTGCAGCACATGGATCCAAGATTAGACCGGCTTTTTAACAATGCATCTCGCTGGAAGGCGGAGGCGGGGAAGTTGCGCGAGATTTTGGGCGATTGTGGACTGTCCGAAGAGTTCAAGTGGGGAAAGGCTTGCTACTCTTTTGATGGGAAAAACATCGCCATTCTCCAGCGGATGAAGGACCACGTTGCTCTCATGTTCTTCAAAGGTGTACTGCTTGAAGATCCAATGGGTGTGCTAGAAAAAGCCGGGGAAAATTCGAGATCGGGCCGCCGGCTGTGTTTTACGTCTGTCCGGGACGTCGTGAAATTCAAGCCACTGTTGAGGGCTTTTGTCCATGAAGCTATCGAAATCGAGAAAGCCGGCCTGAAAGTGAAGAAGTCTACCGAACTTGATTTGGTCGAGGAACTCGAACAAAGGTTGAAGCGTGACCCTGCTCTCAAGGCTGCATTTATGGAGCTTACCTTAGGGCGGCAACGAGGCTACAACCTGTACTTCTCAGCACCGGTCAAGTCTAGTACCCGTGAGCGGAGGATCCAAAAGTATGCGCCAAAGATTCTTAGCGGAAGGGGTATGCGGGATTAATAGATATATGTGCTGTGGCTGTCCCAAAAACCAAAATAATGAGCGTTAACATGGGGCTACCCATTTCAATTATCATTTTTCTGGTGGTGGGCTGCAGTTCACCGCAGGTAGTATCTGGAACCTACTTCAATGATCGCCGGGTGGATTCAATCGTAGTCAGTAAAACTACAATGGATGACGTCCGTTACTGGTTCGGCGAGCCCATTTTGTCCGAAGAATCCAAACCAGGATTATGGATTTTTACTTATGAGTACAGGATTGGGCCAACGCATCCCACTAGCTCATTTCCCGCAATGAGTGGCGACCCAAAACTGGCAGGTAAATCGCTTATTGTGGGATTCAAAAATGAAGTTGTTTCTTTTCATTCGTTCTCGGAAAACGAAGCTGGATACGTCGGCACTTTGGTGAGAGCAGATCAATAACTCTGCGCTGCAGACGAACAAATCAGAATGGAATGATGAAAATTTCTCGTCGCGACCTTTTACGAGCAGCCGTTGGTTCTGCCGCTACTGCAATGCTTCCAGGACAAGCGTTTACTCATTGCGCCGATGCCGACGATGTCGTCCGAATCGGTTTAATTACTGACTTGCATCATGATCTCATGCATGACAGCGTGCAGCGCATGGAAATATTCCTCTCCGAAGCGAAGGCCATCCATGCCGACGGTTTGATTCAGCTCGGCGACTTTGCATATCCAAAAACTGAAAACCAGGATGTGATTGCTCCCTTTAATGCCGCAGGTGGACTGCATGTCATTGGAAATCATGACTTGGATTCAGGCCATACCAAAGAGCAGTGCCGTGAGATTTGGGGGATTCCCGGTAATTATTATTCCCATGATTTAAAAGGGATTCGGATTTTGGTCCTGGATGGAAATGAGGCCGGCTCCCCTAGTCACCAGGGCGGGTATAAAGCGTATATTGGCAAGCAGCAGCAGGAGTGGATTGAAGAGCAACTACGGACTACTCCTGGTCCTTTTGTCATCGTTTCTCATCAGCCTATTGCTGGTGCTCAAGCAATAAACAATGCGACGGAGCTTCAGGAGCTATTTTCAAAATACTCCAACAAGATATTGATTTGCTTGAACGGACACTCGCATTTGGATTTGCTGTTGCGGGTCAAGGGTGTTTCCTACCTACATGTCAATTCGGCCTCCTATCAATGGGTCGGTGGAGCGAATAAACACAACAGCTATCCCGAGAAAATTCACGCCACTCATCCTTGGATTGGCCACACCTGCCCCTATCGGGATTCTGTATTTGGCGCGATTTCCATCAACGTCAAAACCGGGAATATTTTGGTGCGTGGAACCAGCAGCGAATGGGTCGGTCCGTCACCCGCGGAAATTGGACACGACATTGATCCTAGTCTTAATAACGGAGAGGAGATCGCGCCGCGAATTAGAGAACGAGTGATTGAACGAATTACTGGAAGCTTGCTCTCGGAATAAGATGGGTTCGGCGCAACAAGATCTTGATTCAGGTACTCCCCTAGCCATGGATGATCCCCGTTGGAGTGCAGCGCGTGAGTTTCTAAAAATGGCCGAAGCTCGCCATGGCGGCAGGTCGGCCTTTAGCAAGATCAACAAAATCACCCTTCATTTACATCAAATGAAGGGGATGATTCCGTTCCTTAAAGGACATGGCCAAACCTTCACTATGCCCGAACGAATTGACGTGAGCCCCAACTCACGCACAGTTTCCTTTCTGTTTTCCGACGGGACGGTGCGCTTTAAAAATGGTGCGATCGTGAGTCCAACGCAGCGATTCGAAAACTACCGATTAAAGTTCAAAGGATGGCAAAGGCTAAAGCGTTGGTCAAACCTTGACGCGGCATATTTTTTCGGCTACTCACTGGTGAACTACTTCAGCCTCCCCTTCCTATTAAGCGGGCTTCCTATCCGCGCGGCCAAGATCAGTTCCACACGTCGATCCTGGATCCAGTTCGAATTCCCACCCGGAACAGACACTCACAGCCGGCTGCAAAAATTCTGGTTCGATCAAACCGGCCTGCTCATTCGCCACGATTACCACGCCGACATCATCGGACCGATGACATACGGCTCACATTTCAGCCGCGATTATCGTTTCGATTTACCGACCCCGATCGCCGAAACACGTGTGGTGACTTTCCGAATCGGTTCCTTCGCCATACCGGTGGTCGTCCTCAAGGCAAAGTTCACGGTGGAAGAGATTGAATAGCACAGGCTGCAAATATGCTTAGCCAGCATGCACGGCCTTAACCAAACATCTGCGTCCAGTGATTCTTGAATCGGCCAAGCCCGACGCGACTGTGATTTCCCATCATATTGCGATGATGCCCGGGGCTGTACCACCAAGCGCTGATGGCACCAAGTCCGGTTTGCTGACCCGCGGCGATGTTTTCGGCGCCGCCACTAGTCCCGGCCTTCGCCGCCCGATCGCTAGGCGTTTTTTTACCGGGTACCGGTGACTCGTGGGCGAAAAATCCATGCTCAACCATATCTTGAGAATGGCCGCGCCCAGCTTGGCAAAGTTTAAAATCCACCCGCAAGGTTGAAAGTCCGGCACGTACACGAATTCGATTGAGTTCGATGACCCCGGCAATTTCGTCGGCCTCCAAATTAGGGAAATCCGACTCATTGGCGAGGATGGTCTTGCGGTCCCTTTCCGGCATGACTGTTGCAAGACGCACTGCTCGATCGAGAGTTTTGAAGGCTGACTCTTCATATAAAGTCGGATCCGGCGGCAGCTTTTTTACAAACGACTTACCGCCCCAAGTTTTGGGGTCCTTAAGCAATTCCTCGCGAGCGGCGGTCAGGTAATCATGCACCAACAGTAAATCGTCAAGCACAAAAACCAATTCACCCCACCGCGCCTCAAGCTTCGGCGAATCCTCCCAAACATCCACAACAGCGACGTCCATAAACTGCTGAATTTCCTCATGCGCTTTATCGCAAACATCATGCACCTGCGCTTTGCTTAAATCTTTCGAGCGGCTAGCTGCAAGCCACGTCGCACGCAAATC
Source organism: Planctomycetota bacterium (assembly GCA_014382805.1). Lineage (GTDB taxonomy): Bacteria > Planctomycetota > UBA1135 > UBA1135 > UBA1135 > JACNIZ01. The sequence continues at coordinate 677 of JACNIZ010000279.1, read as the reverse complement.
GTCGATTCGCTTAACAGCCTTTTTATCCAACCGCGATTCCGCCACCTTCTTAGCCGCCTTGTCGAAGTCTTCCTGAATCCGCTTCCAATCTTTGTGAAACGACGCATCCAAGCTCTGACAAGCCTTGGATAAATGCTTAGTCAACTCCACACAGCCATCAGCCCCGCTGAGCAACAGCGTATCCATCGCGTCGAGCTTTTTGTCCCATGGCAGTTTGCGCGCTTTGAGAGTGTTAACCGCCTGGGCGTACTCTTCCGCCTCCCCTACCGACTCGGGTTCTTGCGTGGCCATCGCTCCAGCTCCACCAAGCGGGCTGAACACACCAACCCCGCAACCGAGCGCAACAAGCAAATTCAATTGGCGGAGGACCATTCCCGATTCTAACCAAGCCTCCCCACTGTTCCCACAAACTCAATCGAGCCATGCTGTCCCCTTGCGCCACCCTTCTGCTCCTTGCCGCCCGCGGAACTGAGGGGCGGTCACCCACACGAAATCCTGAAGCCCCTTCATTTATCTAGGGAAACTCTGATTAATTCCGATCGGCGAGTCTGCGGCGTAAATCGCCAGCTTCGGCGTTGCTTCATCTCGGCTGTAGCGAGGCTACAGCCTTCGATTCGCGCCTTGAATCTAACGATTTCCACTCACAGCCTCACTCGCCCGAATGAATCAGAGCTTCC
>JACNIZ010000291.1 GCA_014382805.1 Planctomycetota bacterium | reverse complement strand
AATATTTGTAAGTATTATTTGTTCGATTTTCCCTCCATAAATATAAGTAACACCAAATTTTCAGGTGGCTGCACCGCGATTCGAACTTCAAATTGCACAGCGTTATTCACATTTTGTGCTTTCAAGGCAATCTGCGTTAACTTGCCATGCAGTACCTCATCGGGCCGCGCGCCGATCACAATTTCGGCAGCCATGCCTTCGACCAAGCGGCCGACGTCGATCTCGTCCACGGTGCCGCGGAAGATAGGGTGATCCATATCTGCCAGCACACAAAGCTCGGTGCCAGAGCCAAACGAGCTGGACGGTACCACCGGCTCGCCCTGCTCCAGGTCCAACACGATGACATGTCCCTCAATCGGCGCCCGCACCAAATAATCAATCACCTTGCCGTCGATCAAGGCTTCACCGTTCAACAGCAGCTCCAATTGCTCTTCGGCGTCCGAGCGCGCCCGCGCCACGCCGCGCTGCATGCGGTCTAGGCTGTTTCCGCCCTGCAACATGCGCAGCGCCCAGCCAGCCAAATTTTGCCCCTGGCGCATCTCAACCACGCCTTCCTCGGATTCCTTGGCTCCCAATAAAGCACGCTCAGCCCGCAGCCGCTGCAAATCGGTCAGCACCGGCCGCACTTCGCCGATGGGTTGCCCCTTTTGGACATGCTGGCCTAAGGCAACGAAGCGCCTAGTCAGCACCCCGCCCGCCGTCGATTTGACCGGCACTTCAAACAGCGCTTCAACTCTGCCGACGGCTACGGCGTCCACGCTAATGGAGCCGCGCTGAACAGTGACCATTTGCGGGCCGTCGTCAGAATCGTCTTCGGGGTTAAAAATCCGGTAGGCCCCAAACAGCAAAGCTGCGGGCAGAAGAATGAAGATCAAAAACTTCTTCATGGCTGCCCGCAGCTTAACAGCCCCAGGGTCAGGGCCGCGATTGGGAATTGTTTACCCTATGAAATCCTAATTTTGGAACAAGGTGAACTGGCACGCCGGGGTAGCGGAAACACCACCAGGAGCGTCAGCGTCTTGAATGAACCATTGGGCGTAGAAATCACTGCCCGCCAAGGCTGGCGAATTCGGAATGGCGAAACTCAGCGATCCGGTTCCATTCCCGGCGCCAACGCCATCCAGTTGTAGGTCATTTCGCACCACATTGGCTGAAAGATCCAGGTAACAAGTCGCCCCGCGCAGTGGCGTGCCGAACAAGTTCGGGGCGCGATCAACAAGCAGAGTTGCCATAGCCCCACCCAAAGCCCGATCGACGCCTACCGTCATCGACGGGTTGTTAATCATAGGTGGCTCAAAGGCAACCATCTGCGGCGCGATGCCGTTGCCACCTGGTGTAGGCAGACCGAAAACTTGCGGCCGCTGGCCGGATTGCGAGTGCAAAGTTGGGCTATCGAATGGCGCCAAACCGTCGCGCAGGCGCGGATCGGTTAGTGGACGGGTGAGGAAAGCAAGCAAGTCGGCGCGTTCTTGAGCGTTTAAGCCCAATGGACGAACTGCCAGCGCTTTATTCGGACCGTTAAAGTCGCCACCGCGGTTGTAGAAATTTATCACCCCAGCCAGCGTGGCTTCGCTGCCGCCATGAAAGTAAGGCGCTCGCAGTTCGACGTTGCGCAATGACGGTGACTTCATTTGTCCTATATGACGCGGGTCACCGCTAATTCCGCCCCGCCCTAGGTCTTCATTTTGCGGCCTGACGCCGGTGTAGTGAAAACCGTTGTCCGAGAAAACGGGGCCGCCGTGGCAAATGCGGCAATCCGCACGTGGACTATTGAACAAGTTGAAGCCGCGCCGTTCTTGTTGCGTCAACGCGTTGGTATTGCCGTTGAGGAAATCGTCGATCGGCGCTTGGTCGGTGTACAAGGTGCGCTCGTAGGTGGCGATGGCCATGGCAATGCGCACGGGATTGATGGTTGGATCGCCAAAGGCTTCATTGAACAGCGCCGGGTAGCTGCGGTTTGCAATCCAAACATTTAGGTCTATAGGGACGTTCGTCGCCATCGCCAACGGATCGGCGCCGGTGATGCGATCGGAAACATCTTGCCAATCCACGCCCTCGTGACCCATTTCGACGTCACTGAGTGGCGGTCCTAAAACCTGACTTTCCAACGCGGCAAAACGCGGCAGTACGACTTGGTTGGTGAATGGGTCGCGAAACTCCTCCAGCGCACGGCCATCCCAGAACATAGCTGGACCGTAACCGCCGTTCACCGCAGGCATCGAACGACGGCCGGTGACTTGCGGAGACAAACTGTAAACCGCATCGGCGATATACAAACCATCGGCGCCACTGCGAATGACGCCGGGCGAACCGGTGACGTCGTCGTTGCTTCCAAAAATTCCGTCAGCACCGGGATGGGTACTGCGTGGGTCGCCAATAATGGAACGCGGATCCGAACCACCTGCATCCAGGGCGTGGCAAGAACCGCAAGCAATCATGCGGGAAGAAGAAAGCTGTTCGTCCCAGAACAGCGCCTTACCGAGCAGGGCTTTTTCCGCAGTAACCTGGTTGCCCGCTGGAGCAGGCGGCGGCTGGAGTCCACCTTGTGCAAGTGCTTCGCTAGAAGTCAAACTCGACAAAGCAGTCAGCAACGCAATGAGGGAGATCGCTGATGATTTGGTCATGCTTTAACCTAACCCACAACTGCGTTTGAGTTTCCTCAGAAGGGGCTATATAACGATTACAATGCATTCATGAACTGATGTTCATTTTTAGGCGGGGGTGTTCAATCCAAGGGAA
>JACNIZ010000309.1 GCA_014382805.1 Planctomycetota bacterium | reverse complement strand
GTGTACCGGAAAGCATGTGGACGATGCGGTGCGAAATAGGTTGGCCGAAGGTTGCTTGGATTCCGGGAATCACAGCAAGGGCGTCGCGCAAAGCGTCCATCAATTCCGACTTACTGCGGCGCGGCAAACCGAGGGCTTCGGGTGCGGCCATGTCGAGGGTTAAATCAAATTCACTCGCTTCCACGCCTTGTGCGTGTTCGTCGCGTTCGGCTCGTCCGGTCCGTCTGCCAATGGCAAAAATTTCCGGATGTTGCATCAGCGTTTGTTGCACGATTTGGGCCAACTTATCACTTTGTTCCAGCGAAGTGCCCGGCAGGGTCACCAGCCCGATGACTAGCGCGCCTTCATTGAATTCCGGCAAAAATTCTTTACCCATTCGCGCTGCACCGATCAGTGCAATCACCAACAAAACCACAGCAGGAACAGTGGTCATGATCGGGTGGCGCAATGCCCAATCCAATGGGCCGCGGTATATGCGTTTCAACATGGCCGGCAAACGCGGCTCGGTGGACCGATTCACCGTCGGGCTATTGGGTAGCAAGTAGTAACAAAGCGCAGGGGTCAAAGTCAGCGCGGTGAGCAAGGATGCGGCTAATGAAACGCAGAACGCGACTCCCAATGGACGAAGTAAACGGCCTTCTACACCCGACAAGAACAGCAGTGGGGTGAATACCAACAAGATGATAAAGGTCGCAAATACGATCGACGTTCTCACCTCGACGCTGGCATCATAAATCACGCGTAATACGTTTTGTCGTTCCTCCGCAGGCAGAGCCTTATTCAAGCGCAAGCGCCGCACTACGTTTTCTACGTCAATGATGGCGTCGTCTACCAATGCGCCGATCGCAATGGCCATACCACCCAGCGTCATGGTATTGATACTTGCACCCGAAAAACGCAACGCCAAAATTGCCGTCACCAATGAGATCGGAATTGCCAACAAGGTGATCAAGCTTGCTCGCATACTTGCCAAAAATAGCACCACCACCAACAACACCATCAAGCCGCCCTCGAGCAAAGCGGCAGCTGTGTTGTGGATGGAATTTTGAATGAAGTCCGCTTGGCGGAACAGGCGATTGTTAATCACCATTCCCTCAGGTAACGCTTCTTGAATGTCCTGCAATACGGCATCCAAAACCTGAGTCAACTCCAAAGTATTCGCCGACGGCTGTTTGTGGATGCTAAGGATGACGCCATTTTCGGTAATCGCTTCACCATTCGGTCCACGCCGCGAAGCTGCACCGGTGCCGCGCTTAATCGCCGCACCAATTTTCACTACCCCCACATCTTCCACCGTTATGGCCCGCCCGTTGCGACTGGCGACGGTAGTGGCGGCAATATCAGCCAGCTTTTGAATCCGCCCCACGCCGCGCAAAACGCTTTCGGTGCTGCCGTCATTCAAAAATCCAGCCGAGACATTTTGATTGCCATGACTCAAAGCTTCGGCGACCTCATCCATGGTCACCTCAAAAGCCTTCATGCGCTGCGCATCGAGCAACACCTGGTATTGCTTTTGATCGCCGCCGATGACGATCACTTGCGAAACGCCGTTTACCGCCAGCAGACGACGTCGGATTTGTGATTCGGCAATGGTGCGCAAATCTAACGGATCATGCTGATCCGAAGTGAGCGACAAAAACATAGTCTCGCCCATGATGGACGAAACCGGTGCCAAGGATGGTGGTTCCACTTGATCCGGCAAAGTCGCCGCGACCGACGCCAAGCGTTCGTTCACGGTTTGGCGAGCGCGATAAATATCGGTCCCCCACTCGAACTCCACCCAAATAATCGCCAAGCCCACCGCCGTCGCCGAACGCACTCGCCGAACATCCGTGGCACCGTTGACGGCGGTTTCAATCGGAAAGGTCACCAGCGTTTCCATTTCCTGCGGCGCCATGCCGTGGCCTTCTACCACGATGGTCACCGTCGGCGCGGTCAAGTCGGGAAAGACATCGACCGGCATGCGGAAAGTGAAAAACACTCCCGAAACTAATAGCACCGCACAGATCAGCAAAACTGCCAAACGGTTGCGCAGCGAAGTCAGAATTAATTGATTAATCATTTGACTGCTCGCCTAGTGCACGTGGCCGTCGCCAAAGGAAGCTGATCCGGCCGACGCCAACTTGATCAAATAACCGCCATTCACCGCAATCCGCTCGCCAGCCTTAAGGCCGGACAGCACTTCGATGAATACGCCATCTTGAATCCCAAGTTCCAATTCCCGGCGCTGAAAAGCCTCGCCGCTATGTTGCACATAAGCCACGGTTTGGCCGTTATCCATCACCACTGCCGACTCCGGAATCGCAATTGCGTCGATGGATTTTTGCGTTTCCAGGAATACGTCGGCGAACATGCCGGCGCGGAACAACCCTTCGGGATTCGGAGCCTGGTAATGCAACTCTACGGTGCGAGTTTTCTGATCCACCTCCCGACCTACGGCAACCAATTCGCCGCCCATTTCACCCAAGATATCGAAGCTGCGGGCGGGATACGCCGGGAACTTTAAAACGGCTCCTGGCTTGGCGCTAATCGCCGCCAGATCAAATTCTGACACGTGTGCAGCGATCCAGACATGCTCCAAGTTCAACAAGCGGTAAATTTCATCCTGCGCCTGCACCACTTCGCCTTCGACATGATTCACGTTCACAACCTCGCCACTGATTGCCGCCACTAACGGAACTCGCAGCGTTGACAAATTCGTTGGATCGGCGGTTTGGGCTGCATTACGCAAACCTAAGTCCGCTAGTTGTTGCCGGGCGACGGCATAAGACGCCTTCATGGTCTGTGCCGTCTCAAGCTTCTGCTCAGCCACTTCCACCGCCTGTTGCGCAGCTTGCAGCTCAGCCGCCGTTACCAAACCTTTATTCTGCAACGGCTCCACCCGAGCCAAAGTTTGGCGCGCAAATTTCAATTGCCCCTGCGCCTGCAAACGCTGCTGCTCCACTTCCACGGCCTTATTTTGCAAATCGAATTCGCGCAAGGAAAGCTCCAGCTCCATCGCCTGGCGCGCCGCTTGATTGGCCAGCAACGCGGCCGCATCCGACGTCGTCAGCGGTGGCTCCAAGTAGCCCAATATTTGCCCCTTTTCCACCTTGTCGCCGATGTGTGGCAAATGGCCGGATTCTGACGCCAGCAATCGGCCACCTAACGGCGAACTGACGACGGCAATCGCATGGTTAATCGCTTCAACCTCACCTGGAACTTGCAAGCGTTGAGTCAAATTGCGACGCTGCACCGGTTCGCACAGTAAATTGATTTTCCATTGCTGCTCGAGCAAAAAATGAATGAGATCAGCAGGTTCTTCGGTTGCTGCGGCGTCGGCAGCGGCATGAGCGGCATTGACGTCAGGGTGAACCACAAAGTTCGGCAAATCCATAGTTTCCCATCCTTGTGGACTTTCTAGCACCAACCTAACCCGATACTCATTCGCGTCGGCAAAAGTTGCTGTGGGAATGAAAAGACCATCTCGTTTCGGCTGAGCGGCGCGCAAGGTTTTGGTTGCCCCGTTGGCGTCGGTCAATTCCAGCCGCGCTTGGCCACTGCGAATTGGATCGCCGCTAGCCAAAACGGTCAAATGGATTAAAAACCGCGCTTTGCTGCCAACGACAAGTTGCGGATATTCAAGGTAAAGCCCGAGCTGCTCTGTAAAAAGCGTAATGGCGATGGGTTCTGGCTGCGCATCGACTTGAGCAGCTTCGACGGGTTGACTAGATGGGCTGCAGGCGGCGATCGGCAGAGCAGCGAAAACTGCCCAGCAGATGCCAGCAGTTTGCTGACGGTGAAAACGAAACATTGGAGTAGGAATTGTGCGGGTGTTGAAGGATCAGGCCCCCAGCCGAACGGCGTGGGAGCGAAAAACTGATTCAAACCACCGCAGGCGGGCCGCGCGACCCCAACGCCAGCCGCGGCAAGGTACGCAGCTGCAATTCCTCAAAATTCGGCACAATGCCATCAGCAGTAATAAAACGAACGGCTACAACCGGCGCATCCTCGGGCAAGGCCACCGTCTCGACAAAGCGTTTTTGTATAGGGACTTGGCGCTGAACGAAAACCCCGCAGCCATGTTCATGGTCGTCACCATGTTGATGTTCTTGCTGATAATTCTCAGCAACCGCACACCCGACGTCAGCGCCGTGGGTACAGTCCCCGTGGTGCTGGATCGGCTGATTATTCTCGTGCTCAGCCGCGACGACATAGTGTTCCCAAACGGAATGATGATCTTCCAATGCCAAATGCGCAGGCAAATAAATGACTTGCAGCGCATACACCAACAAAACCAATAGCAAGGACGTCGATCCGTGCTTACTTGTAGGTTTGGTTGGCGGGTTGTTAGGCATTCGAGGTAAGCGGAGAGAATACCACGGTTCCGCTCCCTGTATTCAAATTGATTGAAACGAGCTTTTGACACCTCAAAAAAGAAAGGCACCCAGTTGGATGCCTTTCTTCTATCTGAATCGTTATCGATTGACCTTTTCGCTACTGAATGATTTCAGTATGTACTGGCGAAATCAATCCGTTGTCATCAATGGCTTGCAGGTAAACCGCTAAGCCTGCCAACGAACGTGGGACGTGGCGACGGAAAGTCGCATTGCCCGAGACTCCAGCCAAACGCGAAGCCAAACGAACTCCATCAGAAACCTCCAACAACCCGTAAGCCGTGGTTGTGCTACCGACTCCAGAGCCGTTGTACAGGTGAACTTGGGCGCCTGGTGTGGAGCCCATTACAATTGCATTGCCGACGGTTCCAGCAGTCAACGGACTATTCACGAGTAGATCGAGATCGTAGCTAGCTTGGAACTTAGGCAGTGCCGCACCAGCGATCCCGCAAAGGAGCACCGGAAGCAGCACGCGCAACTTCAGTTGGAAGGATTTCATCATGGGTGAGAGGGGATGGGAAGATGTAGGCCCGAAGGCTTACAGGATGGTCTCGGTATGAACCGCCGCCAACTTTCCATCGCCGTCGATGGGCTGCAGGTAGACCGTCAAACCGGACAGGGAAGCAGGCAAGAAGCGATTGAAGTTCGCAATACCGGCTGCACTTGCGAGACGACTCATCAGGCGCTTGCCGTTAGCAATTTCCAACAAACCGTAAGGAGTGGTGGTACTGCCTAGACCATTGCCGTTGTAGAGGTAAACGCGAGTGCCAGGATTCGAACCGAAAACGATTGCATTAGCGGTAGTACCCGAAGTTAGCGGGCTACCCACGCTCATCGTCAGGTCGTAACCTCCTGGAATTTCGAAGTTGCCGACCCATGTGCGCCAGCCCGAAACACGGTATTCGTGGTGGCTCCAGAAGGAACCCGGTGCGCTTGGATCTTCTTCCAAACCAGCGTAATCGCCCCAGCGGCTACCCGTTTCTGGGCTAGTGCTGATCTGCATTTCAGTCATACCTTGCACGGTTCCAGCTGCGTCGCCGGCATAACGGAAGGCACGGTTGACACCGATGTACTGGCTAGATGAAGACTGGTTGTAAGCAATCGCCATGTTGCCAGATGTATCCACGTTGACGTCGCCGAACCAGGTGTAAACACCCGAGCCAGGGTTGACGTAACCGGAATCAACCAAGGTTGGCGTGCCGCCAGCTGGCCAGCCGTTGAGGTTAATCTTGTACCATTTAACGTTTGCAACACCGCCATTGGCGACGTTGTGACACAGGTACAGGAAGCCGTCACGTTTGACGCCGTTCTTGATGCGGTGGTCAATGGTGTCCGCGCGGTTGGAAGTACCCAACTGAGCTGCATCTGGTGGGTTGCTGAAACTACCGACGTTAATGTCGTAGCTCTTCAAGGTAGCCGCACCGGTTGGATCCTCAACCGAGTACAAACGCAAACGCGGCGAACCGGATGCGTAGCTACTGGCGAAGTAACCGGTGGTTTCTGCGTCGTAGTTGCGGACGGCACCGTTTGAAATGATGCTACCAGTGGTATCAATCGAAGTCAGCGTTACCGGGGAGCCACTCAACATGGCAGTCTTGTCCATCACGTGGATAAAGTTGCCGCCACCGCCGAAGCAGTCTGCAACCAAGAAGTACGCGTCCTGCGACACACCCAAGTTCGGGAAGTCAATGAAACCACAAATGGAGCTTACGTTAAAGCGGTACTTGTGCCAGCTACCGTTAGGGTCGCCGTCGTCGGAAATCGCAATGTTGAAGTAATCGCCATTGTCGTGTTCTACAGCGGCAACCACGTAACGGTCGACGTCTTGGTCATACAAAGCAACTGGGTCAAACACAAAACCATTGGTACCAAACCACGATTCCAAACCAGTGGTGAAAGTGTTGGTGCCAGACTTGTCGTAGAACTTCATGTCCACGTTGGCAACTACAACAACGTGGTTAGTACCGACGGCTAGGTCCGGGTCAGGTGGGTTCCATCCGGTGCCGGACGGGAAGCCATCAAAACCAAAGTCAGGTCCGGAAGCAGCGCGTGGTGCGTGCTTGGCGGTCGGATCCCAATTTGGATCCCATTCTGGCGGAGCCAATTGGCTTTGCACCGTGGCCAGCTTCAGGTGCTCCAAGGCCGCTTTCGGCTCAATTACCGGAGCAGCAGCTACCTGCAAGTCTTGTGGCACCATCAGGGTCAGGCCGATGCCTTTGCCGTCGCCTTCCGTTTCGCCGTACCAAGTCATCGCGATTTGATCCTGCGCGGACCAAACCAAATGCTTTGCGTTTTTGCCGACGCGCAAATCTTGCACGCCTTCATCGTTCTGGTTCAAACGCTGCACATCACCGACGGCATTGCCGGCGGCGTCAAAGCGCTGACCCAAAATGGAGATGTGACGAACCCGACGGTTGAGGTCGTTCATCGTCGACGGTTGGTGCTGATTGAAAGCAACCAATTGGCGTCCGTCAGGAGCCATGGTGACTGCGGCGCCGTTGAGGTAGTTACCTTCAGCAGCTTGCGGCGCAGTCCAAACATCGCCGACGGCTTCTGCCTTGGCGTTGAAGCGCTGCGACTGTACCAGGTAGCCTTCGCCATCCTTGCTCATCCAGGCCAGCGCAAATTCACTGCCATTGGAATCGATGGAAGGTTCGATGGCGCCTGCGCCGGCCAACATCTTGATGTCGCTTTGGGCTTTGCCATCTATACCGTAAGTACGAGCGTAGATGCCCTGAGGAGTCTTCTGATCCGCTTGGGTTTGCGCCCAAACAGCAACAAATCCACCATCAACCTCGGTCAAACCAGGCATCGTGTCCTGGCCTTCGCCAGTCGACAAACGGAACTCATCGCTTAGCGGCTGACCATCAGCATCGAGCAAACGAGCGTATGCTTGAATGCTGCCGTTGTGATCACTCAACCAAGAAACCACGACGTTGCCATCCTTCAGCACCACCATCGAGGGGTCGGTTTGATTACCGAGTCCGGATTGGTTGACACGGGCTTCCTCACCAACTGGGCCAAAGCTGTTGGCGCCATCGGCTTGTTCGAGCTGGCTCAAGCGACGCAGATAAATGCCCGCCGCGTCGCCATCTTGATTGCTGACCGAGGTCCACGCCATGTAAGCGTCGCCATTACCAGCAAAAGCTACCGCCGGATCTTTTTGCGCGCCCGGCATGTACTGGTTGATGTGCAGCTCAGTGCCTAGCGGACGGCCGAGACCGTCAAGCAGCTGAGCGAACACGCCGTAGCTACCGACTTCCTGGCGACGGCTACTCCAGCCGACCAAAATGCGGCCGTCATCGGCGATGTCCAGCGCTTGCTCGTGCTGGGTGCTGTAGGTGAATGTATTAACGCGACTTTCCAGTACGCGCTCAGACGCAACTACCGCATGGCAGTCGGACTCAGCTTTCTGGCCGGAAGCGTAAGGGCACTCTTGGGCGAAGGCCCCGGCAGAGCCACATAGGCCCGCCGAGGCGATCAAGAGCGTTCTCAGGGTTGAGGATGCTTTCAAGTTAAGGAGTGGAGTGAATGGGAGGTAAGTGAGGGGTGAGGGGATTAAAGAATGGTGTCCACGTGGACAGCCGACATCTTGCCGTCGGTATCTGCGGCTTGCAGGTAGACGGTCAAGCCAGCGAGGCTAGGCGGCAAACTCTTGGAGATGATCGCGAAGCCGCTGGTGTTCGCATTCTTTTGGGCGACCTTGTTGGCGTTGGCGATTTCCTGGTCGATTCCCAAGCTAGGGATCGTGGTGGAGCCGTGACCAGAGCCGTTGTAGAGATAAATTACCTTACCAAACAAACTGCCAGTGATGGTCGCAGTTGCCGAGGAGCCCGAATTCAGGGCACTCAGAGTCATGGTGAGGTCGTATGTCGCAGCTGAGTCGCGCCAACCGGCAACGATGGAAGCAGTATTGTTCAAGGAGCGCCAGTTTTCAGCGTAGTTTTGCTGACCCAGCGGCATGCCGTTCTTGTTCTTGTTGTGGTTCGAGAAGTACTTGATCCGCGTGCCTGGCGAGTAAGCCATGATGGTGCGGTAAGCATTGTTAGAAGTACGCCAGCCGAATGAGTAGTTGTAGGCACCACTCGAAGCGTTCTGGTGGTCGTGGGTGCTACCAAAGTTGTGACCCAATTCGTGACCGAAGCTGTAGTAACCCGTGGCACAGGTACGTGCGGTCACCGAAAAGGCGTTGGACTCGAAGCCGTGACTTGGGTTAGTCATCAGGTAAGCGATACCGCAGTACTGCGAGCTGTTGACGATCATTGCGACCGCATCGGCCCCGTACTGGTCGCGCATGCCGTGAATTTCGTCGAAGTGACCGTCGTTCTTGGCGCGCAAACGGCTAAGTTCGGTCGAGAAGTTGCCGTTCTCGTTGTAGTTGACAATCTCGTAGGTGTGAACCAGAGCCAGCTGCTGGGTGACGTCACTCTTGTCGTAACCTTGGTTGGTTTCGGTGACGGCCAGGTTGATCAGCGACGACATCGCGTTGGTTCCGCCTTGACCACTACGAGCAGCAGCGGTGTAAACCACCATCACGTCGACAATTGGGTTGCGGTTGCCGTTGGCGCCACCTTTGAAATCGGCACCAAATACTTCGTGAGCAGCGCTGGTTGCGCAGCCGCCAAATTCCTTCTCGTCGAGTTGAGCGAGGTAGTGCACGGGGCCGTCTTCGGCCGGAGCAATCCGGAACAAGCGATCCTGGGTGCGGATCGAAGCGGTCATCGACTCTCCAACTACCGAAAGCACGACGTCAGAATCTTCATCTTCGCCGGCGACTTGGCCATGCCAGATGTAACCACCCAAAGCTGGGCTACGTTCAATCAGGTCGGCAGTTAAAATTTCGCCGCTAAATAATTCAATTTTAATGCTGCTGGCGCCGCCTTCAACCAGGGGCAATAGCAAATCCGTGTCCAGCAACACCAAACGGCGTTGCAGTTCGGTAGCGATGCCAGCATCAATGCCAGGACTGGAAAAGGAAGTAACGGGGACCAGCAAAGACGACGTAAAGTCTTCTTCGGCGGTCACTTGAGAGGGAACGGCAGCTACGGCCGCCAGGCAAATGAGGGATGAAAGCATGGCTAATTGTGCAGGGACAAAGGAAGGTTTGAAGGGTGGACTCCGGAACTTTACCCAATGTTCCGCTTTTCCTTCCGACGTATCTGCTTTGCTAACCTGCCTGTAGTCAAAGTCGCACCCGACGAATGGAACAACTCAAAGCCCTACTCGACTCCGTCGCCACTGACCCGTGGCTGCGCGCTGGAATTATTCTCACCGCAGCATTTTTGCTCGCTTTTATCGCCGACTGGACCTGCACGCGGCTGCTGAAAACTATTGCCAGGCGCACCAAAACCGACCTGGATGATCAGCTAGTCGAATTATTCCACCGCCCGGTGCAGGTGACGGTGGTTCTGCTTGGCGCCTCGGCAGCATTCCTGCAGTTGGATCTCAATTCCTTCGATCAAAAAGGCGCGGTAATCACGGATTGGGAGGGCGGAATCCACAACACCATTCAAACTCTAATCACCGTAGTTTGGATGCTTTGGGGCTTTCGCTTTAGCCGCCTGCTCCTGCGTGTACTCAGTAAAGACACCAAACGCTTCCAGGTCATCGAGCCCACCACTCTGCCACTCTTCGACAACCTGGCACGGGTGCTGATTTTTGGTTTCAGCGTTTATCTCATGGTGAGTGCGTGGGGTGGCGACGTCTCCACCGTTCTGGCATCTGCTGGAGTCATGGGCATCGCCTTAGGCTTTGCCGCCAAGGACTCGCTATCCAACCTCTTCGCCGGCGTATTCATCCTCGCCGACGCTCCCTATCGCCTGGGTGACTTTATCGTGCTGGACAGTGGTGAACGCGGCGAGGTGGTACATATCGGCATTCGCTCAACCCGCCTATTGACCCGCGATGACATCGAAATCACCATTCCAAACGCGGTCATGGGCGCCGCCAAAATCCTCAACGAAACCGGTGGCGCCAGCCCCAAACGCCGCGTCCGCATTCCAGTCGGCGTAGCCTACGGTTCCGACGTCGATCAAGTCCGTGCCGTGCTGATGGATGTCGCGCAATCGATGTCAATGATCTGCAAAGATCCCCTACCTCGTGTTCGTTTTCGGCGCTTCGGTGACTCCACCCTGGACTTCGAACTTCTGTGCTGGATCCCAGAACCTGTTTTACGCGGTCGAGCTACTGATGAACTACTGACCAATATTTATAAGCGTTTTGATAAGGATGGAATTCAGATTGCTTTCCCGCAGTTGGATGTGCATTTACATCGGGGTTGATTGGGTTTTTGTGGATTGGCGTGGCGAGTGTTTGGTCCCTGGGGCTTCACGCTCCGCGGTGCCGGCTGCGCCGGTCCCCAAGCGCCCCAGGGACCAAACACTCGCCATTCCTACTGCAAACAACTCCCATTACCTCACTCATGCTGAAGCAAGACCAAGGGGTTCAATGGGTACCGCCAGCTAGCTCAAACGGATTCAAACTACGATTTGGATTTTAGGATCAGCAGCTGATCGCTTGTTTGGGCAATAGGTTTTCTGGGGCTTCAGAATTGCGTGAGGGTAGACCCAAGTCTTAGGTACGAATCCCGTCCACCGCAGTGAGTATGAATCGCGTCCCTGAATCGCTCTCGGATTCGAAAACCGCATGCCATTCTCTTGAACTTTTGAATCTTGGAGTTGATGGATTCTGCAGCCAAAGATTTCTGCTTGCTTTCAGCCGATCATTCCCCTTGCGCAAAAGATCGGCGTGTTCCATGCGCCGCAAGGGAATGCATCCTTGAATGCTGGCGACGCCGCAATCCTGGTCTTAGCGCACGCTGGAAGATGCCATCGATTTGATCCCAGGTCAGTCCAAGAATAACGGCCACAGTTCGGTGCGAAGTTCCCCTAAGCCAATCAATGGCCAAGGTTGCAAAAAGTGCCGTGAACCGAGCTCCATCTTGTGCCGACGGCATTGATCAGGTAGATCCTAGACTTTTGCAATCGCACTACGGGCAATGCAGAAGGATGGAATGAGATTGCTCGACCCGCAAGGTGACTACTCCGTGCCATTTCAAAAGAGGATGGCAGGTAGAGGTCGCGCTCTTGCCTGTGGCAAGAATCAATCCGTGGTCGTCCACCCACACCATACCCTGAATGCGAAAGCCAAAAGCTGTGGTGTATCCCTCCCCATTCCCTCGTCCCTCCACTCACCACCTCAACCTCCCCTACTCAGACTCTCCATTTCCGGCGCGTGAAATGTAAATGTGTCGTGGGAATGAATTGCCCTCGGGGGCGCTTGGGGACCGGCGTAGCCGGCCCAGCGGAGCGTGAAGCCCGCGAGGGCAATTCATTCCCACTCCCCAATCACCATGACCCAAATACAAAAAAACGACCCGACTAAAAAGTCAGGTCGCAGTTCTGGAGCCAGAGACGAGATTTGAACTCGTGACCACTGCTTTACGAAAGCAGAGCTCTACCCCTGAGCTACTCTGGCATGGCAAAGCCCCCACTAAAATCAGTGGAGGCATTGCGTGCAGGCCGAATTAGAAGCTCAACTCAATGGCGAGCGGAGCGCCCAACAAAGCTGCGTATGCGCGCGCACAAGCTTGAGCAAGCATCGGCTCAGAATCGCTGACGAGGTCGGCGAGGCCATCGGCGTCAACGGAAACTTCGGTGCGCGATGCCATCGCAGCCAGCGCCTTAGCGGCGGCGGTACGAACTTCAGTACTACGCGAAGAATCGGCAACCAAACTCATCAGGGCGTCGCCTTGGTTAGCAGCGCCGGAGCGGCCGATCATGCCGGCAGCCGGAATGGCCACTGCATCTTCACGACCCAGAGCGTCGGTCATGTTGCCAGCAACAGCGCCGACAGCATTTGCGTCGATCATGCTGAGGTGCGAAAGCATGCCGGCTGCTGCTGCTGCAGTTGCCAGGTAGCGCTCACGATCCACGCCTAGATCACCGAAGGCGTCCATGACAGCACTTGCAGTTAAGTCTTCGACGTACTCGGCACCATCGATCTCCTCACCACCAGCACCGAAAACCAATACCGGCGTATCGGCGAAACGATCATCCTTGCGCAGTTCCTTCAATACGCGGCTGGCGTAAAGGTCAGGCAGTGGGTTGGCAATAACAAAGGCGTCAACCAATGAACTGCGGTGAGCATTGATCATGCCACCTGCACCATCCTCAGCGCGCACTACCGCGATGCCTTGGGAGCCAAGTTCCGATGCGAGACGAGCAGCCCGGTCAGCGTTCGGGTCAATGACGTGAACCACGCGCAGGGCGTCGAGGCCTGCAGCTTGAGCCAAAGCGTTGACTACGGCCTCGTTGGTATGGCCTGCAGCACCCAAAGCCAAAGCGGCCTGGAAGCGCAATTCAGTTGAGCTGGAATTCTGCAGAGCGAACTGCAAGGCGTCGGCCGAATCGTGTCCGGACAACATGTCAACCAAAGCTTCGGAAGCACCAACTTTGTTTTCGGCAACCGCGTTGACCAAAGCAGCCTGTAGGTTGGCAGTGCCCAAAGTCAAGCAGGATGCAGTCTGGGCGTTGATCATTTCCTCGACGTCGTCAGAGGCCATGGCTTTCATGACACCAATCTCGGTGGCGTAGGCCGTTGCCAGCGCGATGGCGGCGTCAGCATTGCCCAGAGCCATTGAACGAGCGAAGCAGCGCTTTGCCAATTCACATGGAACCAAGGAGCGTGCCATTTCTACGCCTACAACTCCAGAGCCATCGCCAGTGAAGTAAGTACCGTAGTTCTCTACTCCATTGAGGCCGTAAGCGGCGTCAGCGTCTAGGTAGTCCCAACCTTGGGCGTAAAGCATTTCAGCTGGATCCGCTTTTACAGCGAACTGAGTTGCAACCTTACGTACCGAGCCGTCTTCATCATTGGCGGCTAAGTCGGCGATACGAGCTGCAGCGCGCGGATCGTTCAGTTCAGCCAACACCATCAAAGCGGAGGACCGGACTTGTGGGTCGCTGGACCAAGTAGCAGCCAAAACTGGCTGGAAGACTTCCCCACCTATGCGGCTCAGCGCATAAATGGCAGCCAAACGACGAGATTCTTTGTGATCACCCAAGGCGTCGATCAATGGCAGGGCGCCAAATGGACCGAAGCGGAAGCCAAGGTCAAAAATGGCCTTGGAGCGGGTGGCAAAATCGTCGGCGAAACATCCTTCAGCAACGTCAGCGGCAGCATCGGCGTCCTTGATGGCGTCGTGGCTGGC
>JACNIZ010000339.1 GCA_014382805.1 Planctomycetota bacterium | reverse complement strand
TGGCATCGTCAAGCGATTGACCGGCGGCGTCGGCATGCTGCTGAAAAAGCGTAATGCTGAAGTTGTAACCGGTACCGCCAAGTTGTTGAACGCCAATCAAGTCGAAGTCGCCACCGCCGACGGCAAGGTGATTATTGAAGCTCGCGACATCGTGATGGCTACTGGCAGCGAGCCGGCAGGTATCCCTGGTTTTGAGTTCGGCGAAATGGTCTGGTCCAGCACCGAGGCGTTGTCGCCGGTTGAAATACCCAAAAGTTTGTTCATCATTGGCGGCGGCGTGATTGGGTTGGAGTTGGGCATGTTTTACACCCATATCGGCACTAAGGTGACGGTGGTGGAGTTCATGGATCAAATCCTGCCTGGCGCAGATCCCGAACTGGTCAAAGTGGTGGCGCGCCGGGCCAAAAAAATGGGCATGGTGATTCACACCAACGCTGGAGCCAAGTCATGGCAGAAAAAAGGTGCGGGCGTCGAAGTCATTGCCGATGTCAAGGGCAAGCAACATACCTTCGAGGCTGACCGCATTTTGTTGACCACCGGTCGCCGACCGCGCACTTCAGGTTTGGGTTTGGAAAGCGTAGGAGTGAAAACGGATAAGCGCGGTTTCATCAAGGTTGACGCACAGTGCATGACCACCACACCCCACGTTTATGCCATTGGCGATATCACCCATGGCCCGATGTTGGCGCATAAGGGTTCGGCGCAAGGGTTGGTTGCTGCCGGCGCTATTGCCGCCAAGCCCGGTGTTGCTTTTGACTACAAGGTAGTCCCGGCGGTGATTTTCACCGACCCCGAAGTGGCGTGGGTGGGTTTGACCGAAGCTGAAGCGATTGAGCAAGGCTACGAGGTCAAAATCGGGCGCTTTAACTTTGCCGCGAACGGCCGCGCGATGTCGATACAAAATACCGACGGCTTGGTCAAAGTTGTGACCGATGCCAAGGACGATCGCATTTTGGGCGTGCACATGGCCGGTCCAAACGTGACCGATATGATCGCCGAATCCGCATTGGCGATTGAAGCCGGTTTGTCAGCCGAGGACATCGCGCTGACCATCCACCCGCACCCAACCCTGAGCGAAGTGTTCATGGAGGCCGCCGAAGACGTGCATGGCCTGTGTGTGCACGCCGCGAAGTAGAGCAGCCAACATTGCGGCATTGCCGCCTTAAAAAAGCATCATGTTGTTCAGTCAAGCCGACGAATTCAAGGTCATCGACCTGGGTCGCGTCGGTTACGAGCAGGCCGAACAAAAAATGATCGACTTGGTTGCTATTAGCGTTGAGGCTGGTGCCCCAGACCATCTGTTGATCTGTGAATTTGAGCCGCTACTCACCGTAGGCCGCGCAGCCGACGTCGCCGCTTATCAAAATTCCGGGTTGCCGGTGCATGAAGTCACGCGGGGCGGCAAAGCCACTTTTCACGGGCCAGGGCAATTGGTGGTTTACCCAATTTTGCACCTAGAACAAAGCGCACGCGATTTACATCGCTACTTGCATGCGCTGGAGCAGGCGTTAATTCATGCGGTCGCTGAGTTTGGTTTGACCGGCACGCGCGATGAGCGCAATACCGGGTGCTGGATCAATAGCTGCAAAGTGGCGTCGATTGGAGTCGCGGTGCGGCGTTGGGTGACTTACCACGGCATTGCTCTGAACGTCAGCACCGACCTTAGTTGGTTTCAGCGTTTCGATCCATGTGGGTTGGCGCCGGAACTCATGACTTCCATGCAAGCGCAACTCGGTTACGCCCCCGATTTCGCCGACGTCAAAAAGCAAGTGATCCACCATCTTTGCCAGGTCTTGAGAAATGACTCATAACAACACCTCTGATTCCGCCTCTGCCCATGCGGCTAAAGCCAGCTCGCCGAGCAACTCGCAAGACCCCGCCCCAAAAAGTGGTGCTAGCATGGGCCTGGATGCAATTTTTCGACCATCGTCGGTGGCAGTGATTGGCGCAAGTCGGCGTCGATATCAGATCGGGCATGAGATCGTGCGCAATTTGGTCCAGGGCGGCTTCACCGGCCCGGTTTATCCGGTCAACCCGACGGCGTCAGTGGTGCACTCTATGCATTGTTATGCCAAGGTCTCGGAAGTTCCCGGGCCAGTGGATCTGGCGATCATTGTGGTACCGGCCAAGTTCGTGTTGGAAGCAGTGAAAGATTGCGGCATCAAAGGTGTCAAAGGCTTGGTCGTGATCACTGCTGGCTTCGCCGAAGTGGGCGGCGACGGGCCGCGCTTGCAGGAAGAGTTGGTTGAGTTATGTAAGCATTACGGCATTCGATTCATTGGTCCGAACTGCATGGGTGTACTCAACACCGCTGAGGAGTATTCCATGAACGCCTCCTTCGCCGCCACTACCCCGACGCCTGGAGGAGCGGCTTTTCTTTCTCAATCGGGTGCCTTGGGCGAGGCAATTCTGTCCGATGCGCGGTCGCTGGGATTGGGCGTCAGTATGTTCGCTAGCGTAGGTAACCGGGCCGACATCTCGCCGCCCGATTTGCTCGAGTACTGGGAGGACGATCCGAATACGCAGCAAATTTTGATGTACTTGGAAGCCTTCGGCGAGCCCGAACGTTTCATGACCACGGCGCGGCGGGTGGCGGCTAAAAAACCAATTTTTGGGGTCAAATCCGGACGTACTTCGCGCGGAGCCCAGGCGGCAATATCACACACCGGGTCTTTGGCCGGTTCCCCAGCGGCGGGGGATTCCCCCCTGGACCCATGTGGGGGTTTTTGCCGCCGCACCCCGTCAGCGTTTGTCCCCCTTCGCG
>JACNIZ010000127.1 GCA_014382805.1 Planctomycetota bacterium | reverse complement strand
GGCGGTTGATTGCGGAGCTGCAGGGGCCGCGCCAGAAACAAATTGCAGTTGCCGTATCAATTTGAGGTTGCGGGACAGGGTGGATTTTTCAATGGATGACCACTTGCCCAAGCGAATTGGTGTGGGTTGCCCAAGCTTTTGCAGCGCAACCAGCAGAATAAGTTGAGTGTGGCGGATTCCTAAAGGTTGCAGCTCTTGGTTGAAGATACGGGAGGTTATCCGGTCAAGCAGTCGCAGCCTGAAACCTAGGCAGTCATTGCTGATTTGATTGGCAGCTTGATGGGCGGTTTGCGGGCTGTCTGGCATAAAAGATGTATATGCAACCGAGAGGGCAAATGCAAATTGTTTCTGATTGTGGCTGCGTACCTTGAAGTTGCCTGCTATAGTGTTATGGTCAAATAAAACACTAAGTCTTTATGGCCTTGCACATTCACATTCAACCAGGGGATGACATCCCCATCTACCGCCAGCTGGTGAAGCAGGTGGAGGCGGCGGTGATTACCGGTCGCGTCACCCCCGGCGAACGGCTTCCGTCTCAGAGAGAATTAGCGCAAGAGCTTGTAATTGCGCCACTTACCGTAAAACGGGCTTACGACGAATTGGAATCTAATGGATATTTACGCATGGAACGCGGCCGCGGCACATTTGCCTGCCCGCCTCCGCAATTCAGCGCCGAGGTTGTTACCAAAGAGATCCAGCAAGCGATACGGCGCGTGGTCGAGCTGGCTTGGCAACACCAAGTGGACTTTGAGCAAATCAGCCACATGCTGACCGAAACTGAACGCCAATATCAAACGGAATTGAGTCGCAAAAAACCAGCAGTCAACAAGAGTCAGGGTGCAGAGGAAATTTCATCATGAACGTAGTCCATTTGAAGCAAGTAAGTCGGTCCTATTTCAAAACCGAGCGCGTGCTCGAAGGGTTGGACCTTAGCATCCGCGAGGGCGAAATCGTCGGCTTGATCGGTCGTAACGGGGCTGGCAAAAGCACTTTGATGCATTTGCTGATGGGCATGTTGCATGCTCAGACGGGCAGCGTGGAAGTATTTGGTCTAGACCCGGTCCGCCATCCGGTCGAAGTCAAGCAACGGATTGGTTATGTGGCCGAGAATCAGATCCTTCCCGGCTCGATGACAGCGTTGGAGTTGCTCGCCATTTACCCTGGGCTATTCCCAAACTGGCAGCCAGATTTGGCACTGAGTTTGGCCGAAAAATTTGACCTGCCGTTGCGCCGCAAGGTGAACACCATGAGCAAGGGCCAAGCGCGCAGCCTTGCTTTGCTTTTGGCGATTTCTTCGCGTCCAGACTTTTTAATTTTGGACGAACCTGCAGCCGGCTTGGACCCGGCGATGCGGCGTGAATTCCTCAATACATCCATTGAACATGCTGCCGAATCTGGGACCACCATACTTTTTTCGTCGCATCAATTAACCGACGTTGAACGACTGGCAAGTCGAGTTGCGTTGTTGCATAACGGTCGCATTGCTTTGGATCGCGCCACCGACTCGTTAACCGAAGATTATTCCTTGGCCACTCTGCCTCAACATTCCGACGGTCCCGCCGTGCGCGCATTGCCAGGTTTTCTTGCGGCAAGGAATCGCAAATCACAGACGTCCGCTTTGTTTGAACGTTCGACCATTGAATTACAGCATGATCTAGATACCACATTCGGCGCTGGTGTTGGCGTTTGCCGTAGTGTGCCATTGGAGGAATTATTCATTGAGTTTGTGGGAGGAGGGGAATAGTGAATTCCTACTTACACCGGCTGGCGTTGCCGCGGCGAGCGCTGGTCACTAGCTTGATTACTTCGGGGCTTTTCGGTTTGTTCCAGGTAGTAATTTTTCTGCTACTCACCGACACCATGTTGAAAATATTACACGGCGATCCAACCAGTAAGAGTTCGATTCCAGGAGTTAGTGTAATCAGCACGATTCTATTGCTAGGGCCGATTTCCGCTTGGGCCAGTGTTTCTGGAATGTTAAGCCAGAACAAAGATTGGGTTCGCTTTGTAAACCAACTCCCGGTTACGGCAAAGCAAATCAACAGGCTGCGGCTACGCGCAGATTTGTTGTTAGTCTTTGCTCCATTGGCATTAAGCATGGCGATGTTTATGGTTGCGGCCCTACTCCGAGACTCAGCATTGGGCATGGCAAAAATCGAGCTGTGTTTATTGAGCGGTGTCACTATGGGATTTGCACTCTTTGCGGGAGGCAAACGTTTACTTGGAGGATTGAAAACAAATTCCATCTTTAAGCCTATCATTCCGCTTTTGCGTTTGGCAGGCACTGTTGCGCCGTTAGTCCTCGCTGTTTTATTGCAATCCGTTTTTCTTTCGATACTTTTTTTGGCGCTGGGTGGTTTGATTATTTGGGGGCTGTGGCAGAGCCAAGTGGATTCAATTACCGTGGCTCCTAGCAGTCTTCTTGAGGCGGTTTCTGTGGCTGGATTCACAAAAATTTCCATGGATCCTAAAGCGTCCATCACCTTCGGCAAAAACGCCCTTAATCGCTGGCTGTGGCGCCACATGCTTTTCGCACGGGGCGCTTGGGCCATCGCATTGTTCGTAGCCCTTGACGTCATATTTGACGGCCGCGGTTTTGACTTATCGCTGCCGCCGACTAATTTACCAATGGTTCTATTTTTTATGACAGCAATTATTTTTGGAGCATCGTTGGTTACAAAAAAGGTGGAGTTTTTGCCCATTCCTAGACGTTGTATTTTTCCATTTTTGGTCCTTCCGACCTTGGGCGTATTGCTGGTTTCGGCGTTGGCGTCAGAGGGGTTGAATTATTTGCAAGCTCCGTTCAAATCAAGCGCCGACGCTGCGCTGGCAGAATTAGATCCACCGATTCGCTTTGAATTTGGCAGATCCATGGCAAATCCCGCTGGAAGCGCGCAGCAAATTATCGTTCCACCACAAATGCTAGAGGTCAAATCAGCCGGGTTTGCGGCAGATCCAAAAACACAGTCCACGGGTATTCCATGGCTTTGGTCTGGCGGCCCGGTTTTGTTCAATCCGTATGGCGTTCCCGAGCCGGACGGGGATAATCTAAATGTCGAATTGATCTCGCAGCAATTGCATCGAGCGTTATTCGATTTTTATGGGGCAAGCCCATCGCCCGAATCGATACGCGCGAAATATTTTTCTGAGTTCGCAAATAAGTCTTTCTTCAAGCCTAAAGAATTCGCGGCTTGGCAACATCAGTTTGCGCAGC
Organism: Planctomycetota bacterium; assembly: GCA_014382805.1. GTDB lineage: Bacteria > Planctomycetota > UBA1135 > UBA1135 > UBA1135 > JACNIZ01. The sequence goes on along the minus strand of JACNIZ010000127.1, from coordinate 10,523 downwards.
AAAGGCAGGGACAATATGAAGACCAATCTTTGTATTGGAAAAGGGAAACCGTTCAATATTTGCCTGCTCGTTTATTGGGCTGGATCATGGTTTGGGCAATCGCAGTAATCATGGCGCTAACTTTGCGTCTGCGTTTTGTAGGCCGACGGCGCGAAATCATTCGACGCACCGTTTGGATAATCATGGCGTTAGTCATATTCTGCTCCACCCTGTTTGCACCCCTGCTGACCTGGGGCTCTGGAATACCACGCGGTTTTGGTAAGCGCTTGGACATGATGCCGACGCACATGCTCAGAGAATGGTTGCCAAGCAATTTTTTCTTGGCTTGGCTAACGGTCTTGATACTCACCGCCCTTCTTTACCACGTACTGCTCAAGATTTTTGAGCGCACCGTCTGGGTAGATCTAACTCCGTCCGGCGGCAGCATTAATCCGGCTTACCAAAAGTGGGTAGGTCGGTAGCTGCTACCGGTGCAGGAAGTTCGTTCGCCTGCCGACGAATTCACGCCGTGCTTATTGAATGGTGATGTCGAACTCGGCGCGGTCCATGACAACTCCGCCCGAAACAGCCGCAACCGCGACAGTGGAAATGCCAAAGAAGCCGCCGGGCAATCCATTCGGAATGGTGACGTTATATGGAATGTCCTTGGTACCGAATGGCGACAACGTTTCGGTGTGGTAATCGAACAACTTCATCGGTCCAACCGGGGGGAACGCGGCCATGGCAACAAAGGTGCGTTCATTGCGATTGGTGGTGCTGGTCCAATGACCGCTAAAGCTAACCAAGTCGCCAGGTGAAAATGTGTTTTGCGTCGGCGGAGTCACCGTGACTTTCACCAGTGGGTCGCGCACGAACACCAAGTTGCCGATGGATTGATCCCAATTGGTCACGCCCATTTCGAGCGACTCTGACCAGGTGTAGTTCACTGTCAGAGTAGTGGTGGGGGCGTGGACTAGGGAAACCCAGCCGCTTTCTAGATTGGTGCAAAAATCAGCTGGGCTCAGGATTGAGCCGTCGGCGATGATGCTGAGAATTTCCTGCACCGGGCTGTGGCCGAGGTAAAAAAGTTGATTCGAACCATTGATGGTGAAGTTCTTTTCAGTCTCACCGATGTAGCCGTTGCCATCAAGGTCGCCGAAGAAAATGGCCTCAACTACCGACTTTTTGCTGGATGCCCAATTCGGATTGTTGGGAAAAATGCCGTTTTGGTTGGAGTAAATTTCGGTTCCGCCCCACCACGAGCCGCCCGCTAGCTCTGGATAGCCGTCAAGGTGCAGGTCGGCGAAGGCCACCGCTGAAACATAGCCCTGGTGGTCGCTCCAATAAGGAGTAGTCGCCAGGCCGCTACCCGTGTTGCGGTAGATTTTGAACACCCCGGCACCGCCACTGAGCTGGTCGTTATCCGAAACGCAGAAATCCAGGTCGCCGTCTTGATCCACGTCGGCGAAGGTGCAGCTATTTCCATTCGGATTGCTGTTGTCGGTGCTGCTCCAGCCAACCGACGACTCCATGCTGCCCCCTACTTGGTAATAAATCGTATTGTTTTTGCCAGCGGTGCAGAAGGCCAAATCCAGATCGCCGTCACCGTCGGCGTCGCCAAAGCTGACGTCCATAGAGTGGTCCTGGGCGTCGGCTTTCCAGCTTGGAAGGGTTTCCAACACCCCTCCAGTATTGTAATAGATACGATTTTTGCGTGGCGCGCCGTAATAGGGCTCGCCGACGGCCACCGCTAGGTCCAAATCGCCGTCGCTATCGGCATCGCCGAGGGCACAGCTGAATGAATAAAAAGTATCGTTGGATTGCCACGAAGGCGTGTTCTCCAACGCGCCACCGTTATTCAAATAAACCTTCACATGTCCTTGGTCGCCAAAGCCGCTGGGGCCCAAAAAGACCGAAACTGCGACGTCGACCCAGCCATCTTGATTGATATCGCCCACCGCCAAATGGCCGTGGTAATCAATATCAGACGACTGCCATGACGGGTTATTCGGAAAACCGCCACTACCATCATTAAGGAAGACTTCGACGCGCTGGCGATGAATATCATTGCCGTTCGCCACCACCATATCTAGATGTCCATCGCCGTTAATGTCGGCGAAAGCACCACCAGTAGTCACGCCACTGGTGTAGGACTCCCAATCAGCCTGAGTCGAGTATGGAATCGGGCCTTGGGCGATCGCCAATGGAGCCAAAAAAGGTAAAGCGAGCAGTGCGGATTTCATGCCATGGAAGGGACGGAGTAGAGTCGTGACGAGTTTCCGATTATCACCAAATTCCCCAATATGGCGCGCTCTTTGGCGTTGAAAATGTCTGTGAACCAAAGTCCCCCTTTGGTTCGTTAACCTGGAGTCGCCAGATTTTGCTGGCCCCGATTGCCTTGGCACCCTTCATGCGCGCACCCTCGTTCCTTTACCAACCTCTTCCGTTCCTACTCCTGCTGGCGGCACCCTTCCTTGTGCCGACCCCATCCGTGGCGAAGCAGGCGGAAGCCGAAGATTCCCAAGACGCGCAGATTGAGCAGGAAGCTGAGTCGCGCGCTTTTGCATATTTGGCCGAATTGCCATTAGCTGTGCGGAAGGCGATGTTGGCCGGGGAGCACAAGGAAGCGATTCGTATGCTGCGGGATTTGGCCGAGCGGGATAAAGAGCGCGCTGATCATTGGCTTTATTATCTGGCTGTTGCGCAACGCAATGCTGATTTGGCCGAGGACGCGCTGGCTAGCCTGGATCAATATGAGCGGAAATATCCAGATAGCTCGTGGCTGCGCAAAGCGCGATTTTTGCGCGCCGATATCTTGCGCGACCTGAAGCGTTTGGCCGAAGCGGAGCTGATTTACGAGGAAGAAGCCTTCCGTTTGCGATCCACCGGGCGCCAGGGTGAACTTGCCGAGATCTACTTGGCATTTGCGCGCCAGCTTTCGACCCCGCCTGAGGCGGATACGCCGGACCAGGGAGAATTGGATTACAACCGGGCGGCCAATTTGTACGGTCGGGTTTTGGATTTGGGAGCTCCCGACGCCGCGCGTGCCGAAGCCATGTTTGGGATGGCGCGCTGTTATGAGGAGTTGAGTGATTGGAACCGGTCGGCGCAAGAGTACCGCCAGTTTTTGAAAGAGTTCGGTTCCGGCGCGCAGGGGGAGGTCGTCGGGATTCGTGCTTTTGAGGGTCGCTATCGATTAGGTCGATGCATTTATCATTCTGGCGATCAGGCTGGATCGCGGCGAAATTTTGAAGACTTGATTGAATTGATTGAAGGGATTGAAACCAAAGCAGAGGAAATCGACGCCAGCGATCAGTTGGCGGATGAATATGCGTTGTGGCGGGACAACATGAAGAGTTGGGTGCCGCTTACCTTTGATTTATTGAAGCTGTATGAAGGCAAGGCGAGGTTTGCGTTGGCCTTCAGTTTCCAAGGCAACGATCTGCAAAATGCGTCGCAGCGCGTTGCTCACTTCCGACGTTTTGTCAAAGCCATTCCTGAGCACGAGTTAGGCGGCCGCGCCCGATTTATGATTGCGCAGTCTTTGATGGATTCGAATCAACTGGAAGATGCAATGACTGAGTTGGAGGCTTTCCAAGCCTGGTCGACGCCAGCCGAAATGCCACAGAAAATTGTGGAAGAAAATGAGCGCTATCGACAGCAGTCGCTCTTCTTAAAGGGTCAATGTTTACAAAGCTTGCAGCGCTATGGCGATGCGATTGCAATTTTTAACCAGTATGTAGGCAAGTATCCGTCGGGCGCACAATGGGCGGAGGCGCAACGCGAAATGCTGGATGCCGAGTACGCAATCGGCGGCAAACATCGCAGCGATGGTGAGTGGCAGAAAGCGCGCGAAACTTGGACATCGTTTTTGGCAGCGCATCCGTTGGACTCACGGGCAAGGGATATCGCATTTGATTTAGGCGAGCTTTATATCCACCAAGCGCAGGAAGAAAACGAAAAGGGATTGCGAGCCTGGCAAGATGAAAACTTGACGAATTTGCATCGCAAAGCGATCGCCGAGTGGGATAACTTGGCCAAGAAGTACGAACAAAGTGATGAGGCTTCGCATGCGCTCTACTCCATCGGCTCCACATTGGAAGTTGAATTGTTAGATTTGGGTAAGAGTATCGAATATTACCGACGCTGTAATTTTGGGTCTTACGCTGGCCACGCCGCAACTCGCTTACGTGAAATGACGAAGTCGTCGCTGGCGATTCAAACCGAGCGTATTTGGCGCAGTGCCGAGGACGCACAAGTCAAAATATTTGTGCGCAATACTGAAAAGCTAACGGTGCGGATATTCGACTTGGATTTGGAGGCTTATTTCCGCAAGCACCTCACCCATCAACAGATTGAAGAATTGGATTTGGACCTTATTGCGCCAGATGAGGAATATGAAATCAACATTGATGATTACGCTAAGTACAGGCCTATCGAACAAAACATTGCACTGCCCGTAAAAGGTGCGGGGGTGTGGGCAGTTTCAGTTGACGACGGCGAGCGTCGCGCCACGACTTTGGTAGTGCGCAGTGATATTGACGTAATCGTGAAGTCGTCGCGCCGTGAAATTTTTGTTTACGCGCAAGACATGAGCAAGGACCAGCCGGCGTCGGGCGTGGAAGTGTTGTTGGCCCTGCCGCAATGGGATGGAAATAATGGCAGCACCTTGTTGAAGACGGTCAAGACCTCAAAGGACGGTGTCGCTCGGATTAAATTGGACGAGCTAACCGATGCCCAAAACGTGCGCATTTTGGCTCAACGCGACGGTAGTTATGCCTCCGACGGGTTATCGTTAAACGGCCTGCAATTGTCGTCGGGCTTGCATGGCAAAGGATTTATTTACACCGGTCGTCCTGCCTACCGACCTGGCCAATTAGTGCATTGGCGCGCAATTTTGCGGGATGCCGACGGTGACCGCTATAGCTACAATCCCGGCGCATCTTATGGCGTAAGTTTGTTGAATCCCAGTGGCCAAGTCGTCGCCAAGCGCGACGTCGATCTGAGCAAGTTTGGAACCTTGAATGAAGAATTTTTGCTGCATCGCAAAGCTCCTTTAGGTGTCTACGCAATTGTTTGTCGGGCGAAATCGGGAACGGAATATCGCGGCCAATTTGAAGTGCGCGATTTCCAGCTGCAATCCGTCAACCTCGACATAGAGTTTGATCAAAGCGTTTACTACCGCGGCGAGGTCATTAAGGGCACCGCGACGGCTGCGTATTACTATGGTCAGCCACTGGCGCAAAGCCCGATTCGATTGAGCCTGCCACATAATCGCGAACTGCAACTTGTGACCGATGAAAACGGTCAGGCCAAGTTCGAAATTCAAACTCGTGATTTTCTAAGCTCGGAACGGCTCTATGTTTCTGCGCTGCTTGCGGAAGAAGGCGTTTCTGCTTCGGCCGCCACCTTTGTTGCAACTTACGGTTACACCGCAGCCGTAGTGGTGCCGCAACATTCTGTTTTGGCAGGCAGCTCCTTCAACTTGCAAGCCGTCACCAGCGACGCCTCCGGCGAACCCGTAGCGCGCGAGGTGAAAATGGAAATCTTGCGCCGTGAGTTGGATCGACGTAAGCGGTGGCAAAACATTCCTGTTGCAGAATACGAATTAAAAACCGATGAAAGTGGCCGCGCCGACCAGGCTTTGAGTCTGGATAAAGGCGGCCAACATTTCATTCGACTTTCAGGTACAGATCGCTTCGGCAATCCAGTTACTCATGAAACGTCCCTTCAAATTTTCGGAGATGACGACAGTCAACGTGTCCGCATTATTGCAAAAAATACGGTATTGCCGGTTGGCAGTGATCTGGAAGTGGAAGTCTTCAACCGCGAGGATGCCGGCCTAGCGCTGCTCACCTTCGAAGGCGAAACCATGTTGGATTACAAGGTGGTTCGATTGCAGGAAGGGAGCAACAAGCTGAGCTACGCGATGGATCACAACTTGTATCCCAACTTCCGTTTTGGCGCTGCGTTGATGCGCGGCAATAAGTTCCACGATGCGGCCGCAGACTTTGAACTCAAGCGCAAGTTGACGGTGCGGGTGAAGCCTAGTAAGAAAGTGGTTCGGCCCGGCGAAAAGACGTCGGTAGAACTGGAAGTTGTGGACCAACTCGGCCACCCGGTGGAAGCAGAACTTTCATTGGCGATAGTGGATGAATCAATCTTTGATCAATTCCGGAGTTCGATGGCCCCAGTTGACGTGTTCTTCGCGTTAGATGCACGTCGCCATATTGGTTTTACTACGGTCAGTTCTTGCACCTTCCGATATCAGGGTCGAACCGAGCAAATTTCGTCGGCAGTGCTGGCAGAGGTCACGCGGTCGAGAGAGGACCAACTTTGGGAACTAAAAAAGGGGGAATTGCGCGATCAATTAGAGAAGAGTCAAGATTTCCGTGGGTTTGCAAGCGACGCGGCGCCAGCGGAAGGCAATCGGCCGCGGGCTAAGTTTGGCGCGCCGTCTGCTCCTGCGCCGCCGGCCAGTAATGCATTCCGTTTGGGCCGTCAGGCGGATACTAAGGATCTTTCAACCGGGCTGGCATTTGAAGCCTTGGAGGAACAGCAAGAGATGAATGGCGTGATTGGTTTGGGCGGTGGAGCGGGTGGTAAATTCGGCGGCCGCGGGGGAGGACGGCGCGGCGGAAGTCCATCCGATGCGTACTTGGGCCTAGAAGGACTCGGGTATCTGGATTCTGGTTTGGACTTGGATGACGAAGAAGCCATGATGCGCTGGGCAAACGCAGGTTTGGCATTCTGGACTCCGGCAATCATCACCGACGCTGACGGTAAGGCCACCTTGGAATTCACGCTGCCACCGCGCAGTACCGAGTGGCGCTTGACTGCCATTGGCACAACTGCTGAGACCTTAGTCGGCCAAGCCGACGCCGCCTTGGTTGCCCGCGATACATTCTTCGCGCAAATTCAAACTCCGCTTTCCTTGACCGAAGGAGATCAACCTGAATTCAGAGTGAGAGTGCAAAACTTCACCGAAGATAGTGGCCCGGTACAGTTACAACTGCGCTTGAGTGGCGACGACTTTAAGCAAAGTATTCCGGGCAAACTAGTTTTCGAAGAGGGCCAGACTCAGCTCGAGTTCGTCTTCCCGCTGTCGTCGGCGCTGCCCAATATTGGCGATTTAAAAATGGAGCTGACGGCGACCGCGAACTTCACCGAAGGTCAGTTAATTGCCAGCGCAATCAAAAGCGTTGCGGTACGCCCATGGGGTGTGCGCGTTGCCGACGCCCAGAGTGGGGTGTTGAATTCAGATGCAAAATTCCGTTTGCAGCTGCCGCCGGGCCGCAATATGAATCGCGCCCTGGAAATTTCCTTCGGCAGCCAGCTACAAAGCATGGTGATCGATGCTGCGTTGGATCGGCGCGTTTTTGCCGCACGCCTGTACTCGCGGCCGCTGTCGAATTTCAGTGACATCGCCACCGACCTGGTCGGAGTTTGCGCTGTATTGCAGTGGCTGAGCGAGCAGGGCGAACAAGCCGACCGCGATTCTTTTGCTCAGCTTTGGAGCCGTGGCGAAGGCTTGGTCGCGCATCTGTCCACGACTCAAAATGACGACGGTGGCTGGAATTGGAGCGGCCACATCCATCAAAGCTCGGAGCCTGAAACCTCAGCCCGGGCAATGTTCGCACTGGGTTTGGCGCGTGAGCAAGGCTTCACCATAGCAGCCGACGTCGTCAGTAAAGGTGTGACCCATCTGCGCGAGCGCTTTAAGGCCACCAGTCAAGACCAACTGGAACGAAAAGCAATTCTCTCGCACGCTTTGGTTTGGAACAGCGCCGGTGATTTTGGAGCGTTGAACCGTTTGCATCGTTTGCGCAATACACTGTCGCCTGCTGCATTGGCATACACCGGTTTGGCGTTGGCGAAAATGGAACGGGGTGCGATGGCGGCGGAAGTTGCGGCGTTACTCGTCCCCCAGATTTCAAGCGCTGGCACCATTCCGACCAAAACCAACCTGGCGTGGAGTCAATCACAAATCGAAATGAGCGCCTTGGCTTCGCTGTTGCTACAGCTTACCGATCCAAGCTCATCCGCTTCGCGCCAAGTTGCGGATTTTCTGCTGAACAATCGTCCGTGGGGCAGCGGCAAAGCGCGCGGCATGGCAGTCGCAGCGGTTTCAAAATGGTTAGGCAAAACCCAAGGCGAAGTGGATCCGTACGACGTCGAAGTCACTATCAATGGCAGCACCATGCTGATGGAATTGGGTGGCGGCACAAACTTCACTGGCATTTTGGAAAGTGATTTTGATCACGATAGTGCGGTGATTGAATTGCGCGTGAAGGGGCGCGGGCGTCCATACTTCCAAGCTGCGCTGACGGCGGTAAATGCAGCGGTCAAAGAGCGCAATGCCGACAACTTCCGGATTACGCGTTACTCTTTCGAAGCCGAGCAGCCGACTTACAAAGGGAAAAAAATTGACACGGGCTTCAACGTGCTTGACAACCGCACGCGGGTAAAAGAATGGCGCAACTTGGTGCAGAATCTGCCGCTTGGTCAAATGACTCGGGTCGAAATTCAGTACTACCGCCAATACGACAACAATGAAGCGCAAGAATCCATTGACTACCTAACACTGACCGTGCCCATCCCTGCTGGCACCATGATTTTGGAAGGTAGCATTCAAGGCAACCAACTTCAGCATGAAGTACGGGGCAATGAACTGTTGGTTAACATCGGCCAACGTCGCGGCTCGGGCACCTTGGCCTTCACTTTGGTTGGCGTGGTTCCCGGTGATTACAAAGTGCTGCCTTGCTTGATGCAGTCGTCCTATCAGGTCGATCAAATCGCGCTTTCAGAACCACAAAGTTTGAGCGTGTTGTCGCGTGGCAAAACCAGCGCCGATCCTTATCGCGCAACGCCGGATGAGCTTTATCATCTGGGCATCGCGATGCTGGAAAACGGTGATGAAGATAGCGCTTACCAAACATTGACGCTTCTGTACCAAAACTTTGGCGCCAATTTACGCAACTCTCACTTGGCAACCATCGCCGGGCATTTGTTGTTCTTGGCGATCGACCGCAACATGTCGGCCGAAGTTGTGCGTTACTTCGAAGTGCTCAAAGAAAAGAATCCGGCATTAAACGTACCCTTCAGTAAGATGTTGGCCGTCGGCCAAGCCTATCGCCAGTTAGAGGAATACGAACGCGCCTTATTGGTTTTCCGAGCCACCATCGAAGAGACTTTTGGTAAGGACTTGAAGGTCGCCGGCGCGCTGGATCAACAGCTTGAGCCGCATGGTGCCATGGCTGTTATGGAACGTCTGTGGTTGGAATTTCCAGACCTGCCTGTAGTTACCGAAACCTACCTCGCTTTAGGCGACAAGATCCTGGCGACGGCACCCAATGCGCATCAACATCCAGCTTTGGTAAAGGCGGGCTTGAATCGTAGCAAGCTGACTTTGGTCGGCGTGCAATTGCTGCAGCGCTTCTTGGCGCTTTATCCCAACGATCCGTTGGCGGCAGAAGCTGGCCTAAACTTGGTCAGTGCATTTTTGGAACTGGAAGAATTCCAGACCAGTTCCGACCTGTCAACCGAATTCGCGCAGCGCTTCACCAAACCAAGTTTCGCCGACGCCTTCCGCTATTCGGATGCAGTTTCGCGCTGGTACTTGGGCAAAGAAGATCAAGCCATGAAGATCCTACAAGGCATCGCTGACGCGCGTTACCCGCGCCCAAATGGTGGCAGCGTGCCATCGGAGAACCGCGATTTGGCTTTGTATATTTTGGCACAAATTCATCACGCCCAGCAGAACTACGAAAGCGCCGCGGAATACTACACCAAGGTCGAAAAAGTATTCTCCGACGCCAAAGATGTGCTCGCTGGGTTCCGCGCCAAGTCCATAGAATTGGATGAAGTCACGTCCGCCGCTCCTGGCAAACGGGTGGAGATCGAACTGCGCCACCGCAACGTCGAGGAAGCTGAGTTGTTGGTTTACGCTGTGGACCTAATGACCCTGTACTTGCGTGAGCGCAACCTCAGCGAAATCACTTCTGTCAACCTTGCGGGTATCGCGCCGACCTTGCGCAAAACTGTGAAGCTGAAAGCAGAAATGGGCATGTTGGAACGTGAAACTAAGGTCAAGCTGGACTTACGCAAGCCGGGTGCCTACTTGGTCATTTGCCGTGGCGATGAATTGCATACTTCAGGTTTAGCTTTGGTCAGCGACATCGAACTGGAAGTTCGCGAGGACGTGATGTCCGGCCGCTTACGCATTCAAGCCCGTGATCAGTCCAACCACAAATTTGTGCGCGACGTAGACGTTCGCGTAGTTGGAAGTGGTGGCGGGGATTTCATCTCCGGCAAAACTGATCCGCGCGGTCTGTATATCGCCGACGGGGTGCTGGGTTTGTCCACCGTCATCGCGCGATTCGATCGTGAACATTACGCCTTCTTCCGCGGCGAGCAAGCGCTAGGCGCGCCGCAGCAAGATAAGGCGGGGATAGAACTCAGGTACAAAAACAAGCAGCTTGAAGCTCAGGATTAACTAGGCAACGGGATGCAGTTCAAAGATCGCAACGCAGAACAAACCGCAC
>JACNIZ010000050.1 GCA_014382805.1 Planctomycetota bacterium | reverse complement strand
TTTTTTCGTGCCCCGCTTTTTGCCGATTCCCGCCGCCCGGGGTGGGGTGCTCCTCGCCCCGGGGGGTGTTGTGGGTGGGGGGAGCGGGGGTAGGCCCCCCGCCCAGCCGCAGCAGGCCTCCCCCGCCGATGTTTGGGCACCAGGGGCGCGCAATCAACCGGTGCAAACGGTGCTCGGCTCAGTGCTGCATGGCTACAGTGAATTCTTGACTCCTTGGCATGCGCTAGAGGTGCAGCGACTAAGCACTAAGGCACCAGAGGTTTTAGGCGATTTACGCGACTCATTATTGGTGGCTACACCTAGCCATTTTTTCGTCGACTTACCCGCATCCAATCAGCCACGGATACTAAGGACGGCCTTGCGTCGAGTGCAATCGCATCCGGATTCGCCGCTTCATTGCGAAATTTTTTGGAGCGAAGGGGGTGAACTACGGTCCTTGGCAGCGATTCACATGGATGCTGATACCACCGTGGTAAGTGAGGAATGGCAGAATCTGGAACTCTCAATTCCGCTAAGTTCTGGCAAGTTGGAATTTGTCAGCCGAAACCCCATTCCAGGCAATCTCAATGCGCGGCCGGTTCCTGTCGCGTGGCAAAGTCCATGGGTAGGCAGCGTAAAAACTAGCGGAACTTCGAACACTCCTGACGTCATCTTGCTCAGCATCGACACGTTTCGAGCTGACGCATTGGAGCACGCACCTAACCTAAGTGCCCTACTAGAACGTGGCAGGCGATGGCCGCAGGCTGTGTCCCCGAGTAACTGGACCTTGCCTTCCTACGCTTCCTTGTTCACTGGTTTGGAGCCAACCGAGCATGGTGCGGGTCGAGGGAGCTTCGCCCCGGTTGCTAGCAATGAAATAGAAGAGCGCAAGCTAACTCCAATTAATGGCAACCTGCCCACCCTGGCTCAGCATTTCCAAGAAGCCGGCTATGCCACCGGAATGGTTCACCAAAGCCCTATGCTGGAAAGTTGGACCGGCTTTGGACGAGGCTTTGAGCAGTATTTGCGCGTGAATGACCAAAATGAGATCGCCATTTCTCGAGCGCAGGATTGGTGGTTGGCAAATGCCGGTCGTCCACGCTTTATGGTTTTGCAGTTAATGGCACCACACCTCCCCTATCGACTGGGAAGCGAGCCAAATCCACTGGACGACTTGGACTTGATTGAGTTCTTTTTGCGCGACTATTCCTATGCACAAAGAAGTCAGTATTTCGATTTATCAGATGAACAAAAGGACGTCGTACGGCGGCGCTATTACCTTGAGGTTGAGCAAGTTGATCGAGATCTGGCCCTCATGTTCGACGAATACTGGCCAGCCGGTGCTTCAGGGAAGAGTCCGATATTTGCCTTCCACTCTGATCATGGCGAAGAGCTTTGGGATGACGGATCGTTTGAGCATGGCCACAGTTTCGCCGACGCGGTGGTTCGCGTACCGATAGGCTTGGTTTGGCCTGGCACGATCGAGCCTGCGCTCGTGCAATCATTGGTACCAGCACATGGTCTAGGCGCAACTTTGATGGATACCGCCGGGATCCGACATCAATGGCCTCGGCAAATGGATTTGGATCTCAACAAAATAGAAAGTTCCATGCCATTTTATCGGGCGCTTACCGGGGGCGCAGTTTTTCACAACGACCGCCGCACGGATTTACCATTCCGCCCGCAGATGACGTCAGGCGGACTAGAGGCTGCCATCAGCCAGGAGAAAATGCGGATGTTGGAAGAGCTGGGCTATTTGGCAGCCAAGGACCTAAGGGATCATTGATCCTAGGCGCCAGGAAACAAGTAGGTCGCACCCAGGGCATAGGCGACCACAGCCATTCCAATCACAGTGCCTGCGAATAAAAACATGCGTCGCGGAATTCCGCGCATGATGCGCTTGGGGTCGTCGTCGCGATAACCAGAAACCACGATGGCCAATGCGAGGCTGAAGATTAGCAGCAGAAAAAACTGCATGAATACGCTACTCACTTTCGACCTCCTGCTTAGGCTTGGCGGCAAGCCAATCATATTCTGCACGGTGGTAGGCATCTAAGGCCACCACCACATTGAACATGCCAGCTACCGAAGTGAAGGTGAAGCCGGTGTCCTGATAGGGAAAGATCCCACCCATGTTCAACGGCATTAATGGAAGGTATACCAGCCAAGCTGGCAAGCCCATCAGCATTTGGCCGATCCAGTAGTAAGCGTGGCGCTGACGGTCGAAGTCGGCGTAATGCCCCATCGCCATGCCGAGCACGAACAAGCCCAGAACCGTGCTTCCCAACAAGTAAGCTTTAAACTTGCGCCCAATCAAAAAGTGGCCGAGTCCTGGAAACAACATCGCGGCAATGGCGGCGACTCCAGGATGACATTTGGGTTTTTTAGCGGATGATGGCAAGGGCTCAGAATGAGTCAGAGTCATGCCGGCAGCATGCGGGGCTGACAATATTCCCAGAATCCCTGCCATGCCGCTGAGTAAATAACCAAGTTGGCGGTAAGGCAAAGCTTCAACGTTGACCCCGCCGTTGTCCACGCTGTCAAAGAACTGGGCAAAAAGTAATACCCCACCGAAGTTAAATGACTCCGGCAACAGCACGACAACTTCAAATGGCAAGCTCTCACCCCAGCGGAATCCATAATCAAACTGGGTAAAGCCAGCGAGCTGGAGGCCTAGGAACATCATGCCCTGGCAAACCACCATCCAAATCAATCCCGTGCGCTTCCAACCTGCAACCACATGACCAAGACCGGGCAGCAAAAAGCTGAGCCCGACGACCTTAAGGATCTGGTCGCGAGTGGATTCGGC
>JACNIZ010000128.1 GCA_014382805.1 Planctomycetota bacterium | reverse complement strand
ATTGAAAAGCTTTGTCAGAAATAGGTGACTCCTTTTGAGCCTCAAACCTTGGAAGCGCGAACAACGCAGTAATCCCCACCATCGTCACGATGAGAGTCATTTCGACCAACGAAAAGGCTTGATTGCGCTGCACAGTAATCCGGCTGGACTTGGGGGAGTCTGTTTTCCATCGACCGTTTTTGGCCCGGCGGTTAAGCCGATTTGGGCTTTTAGCGACGTGCTCGCTCGTCCATACTCCTCTTGACCATGGCAACTTCGGTTCTGGAACTTAACCAACTGACCGTGAAATACGGCAGTTTCACCGCTTTGAATTCGGTTTCGGCCGCGTTTGAAGGCGGCGGATTAGGTTTGTTAGGTCCCAATGGGGCTGGCAAATCTTCCATGCTGCGCTGCATTTTGGGCCTGATTCAACCAGCTGGCGGCGAGGTTAGGATTTTCGGCGAAGTCAGCTCAGATCAGCGTAACTCATTGCTGCGTCGTCGCATAGGCTATATGCCAGAACGCGACACATGGGTGCCCGGCATGTCCGCTGTGCGTGGATTGGCTCACCTCGCCGAAATCTGCGGTTTCCTGCCCGCCGACGCCATGCTGCGCGCTTCCGACGTCCTGTATTTCGTCGGCCTAGGCGAGGAACGCTATCGCGAGGTGCATACTTTTTCGACTGGCATGCGTCAGCGTTATAAATTGGCCGCTGCGCTGGTGCATGATCCGGATCTACTTTTCCTGGATGAGCCGACCAACGGCCTTGACCCACGAGGCCGGGCACGGATGCTGGAATTGATCGATCAAGTGCGCCGCGACCACGGCATTCACCTGATTCTGGCCAGCCATCTATTACCCGACGTCGAGTATTTGTGCGAACACGTTTGGGTGCTGGATAAGGGCGAAATGAAAATGAGCAACAGCGTCGCCGATCTGACCGCCGTCGCGCGTGGGGCGAAGCGAGTGCGGGTCGAAGAAAGCCAACTTGCCCATTTCAAACAAGCGGCAACCGGCGCTGGCCTGACCGTGCTGCAAGGACGCAGCGCCACCGAAGTCCTGCTCGACTCCCCCAGCGGGGTGCTTGCCAGCCAAAGCATTTTTGAACTGGGGCGCAGTTGCCAGGTGCAGATTCAAAGCGTGCAACCGGCGGCAAAATCGCTGGAAGATGCATTCCTTGAAGCCTTAGAAGGCGACAACCCGAGCGAACTTCCGGAGGGCATCGCCTAATGGCTTTTCGAGCAGCTGAATACTCGCGCTTCGATGGACCGCGCAGCAAAAAGCCGGCATGGTTTCCGATTTTCCATGCCACGATCCGCCGCGGCTGGCAGTCTAAATGGGTGCGCATGCTGACCAGGATTGGGGCCATTACGGCACTTGCTTGCACTGGCCTCATCTACCTGCTCTACCAGGTCATACCCAATTGGTTTGAGTACACCGAAAGCATGGGCCGCATGGTCAAGGGCGACGAGGATTTCTTCCGCATCACGCCGGATAAATACCTTGGATTGCTTTACGTTTTTGTTTATCCCATGCTGATGCCGTTGGCGCTGGTATTCGGCTACGACCTGCTTTCGGCCGACATCCGCTCCAACGCGTTTGAATCCTATTTTTCACGCTCGATCACACCTTCCAGCTACCTGTTTGGCCGCACGTTGGCCTATATCTGCTTCCTGCTGTTGGCCACTTTGGCACCAATGTTGTGGATTTGGTTTTTCGACGTCAACACTGCCCCCGACGAACATTTTGACGTCGTCAAATCGGTGCCGTGGAATTTCATCAAATCGATGACGGTCATTTCGCTGACACTGGCGCTCATGGTGCAAGCGGTGACGACTTTAACGCGCAGCGGCATTTGGACCAACCTGACTTTCGTTGGCATCTTTTTGTTTTCGGGTCCGCTCGGCACCATCCTGGCGGAAATCACCGACAACCATGAACTTTATGCCATCGGCTTTATGCATTGCGTGAAAGTGTTCTGCGCCGATTGCATGAATTCGATGGATACACTGAAATGGCACCACGCCTCGGCGGGCACGGTGAAATTGGTGTTTCTAAGTTTAAATCTAATTTCGCTGACCATTTTGCTGAAAGGCCTCAAGCGCAGGAGTTTGTTGGGATGAGCATTTCCACTCCCACTGCAGCCAGCCGCGAAGATGCGGTGATTGAATGCACTGGACTGTCGCGCTGGTATGGCGAAGTCCAAGGATTGGCTGGTTTAGATTTGCGCATCGGCACTGGTGTGATTGGCTTGCTCGGTCCGAATGGATCCGGCAAGAGCACGCTGATGCGATTATTGACCGGATTGATTTCGCCAAGTCGAGGCACGGTGAAATTGTTTGGCGAATTGATGACGCCTGGTAATTGCCACCTGTTTCAACGCGTCGGCCATACGCCGGGCGACGATGTGCATTTAGAGACCGAACGCGCGATTGATTTCCTGACCATGCTGGCTTGCTTGGGCGGCGTCAGTCGGGGCGAGGCGGTGAAATGCGCTGACGGTGCCCTGGATAAAGTCGGCTTGTTAGCTAAACGGGAAGTTCGTTTAAACGCGATGTCCAAAGGCATGCGACAACGGGTAAAAGTTGCACAAGCTTTGCTATTTGATCCCGATCTGCTGCTGCTCGACGAACCGCTCAACGGCATGGACCCGATTAGCCGACGTCGCACTTTAGATTTTGTGCGTGAATTTGGTGCCGCCGGCAAAACGGTGGTACTGGCGTCGCACGTGCTACACGAGGTGGAAGCAGTTACTGACCATCTAGTGCTGCTGCATCACGGGCGTCTGCTTGCCGAAGGTCGCTTGGCCGAAATTCGCGCCCTGGTGGATAAAAAACCACGCAGCCTGACGGTCAGCGGCGATGAACTGCGCGCCTTAGCGGCTTCACTTCTGGCCTCTGAATTAGTCACCGGCATTCAATTCACCGAAGACGGTCGGCTGCAGCTAGAAACGCCAAATCTAAGTGAAGTATTGGACCACCTCGCTGAATTCGGACTGCAAGGCAACATTGAAAGCATGGAGTTGGAAGACGAAAACCTCGAAGCCGTCTTCGGCATGCTCGTAGGAGAAAGTGCATGAGCGGTATCCTGTCCCACCGCCCCGCCATTCACGCGATGCGCAGCTACGTTTTCCGACGTCGTTTCCTCGGCTTTCATGCGCTGCCAAACGTCGTCATCGCGGCGATTCCAATTTTGATCGCCAGCGTGGCTGCGGTTCATGGCGTCGGCGATCCGTACGAACTTTATGGGGAGTACATCCTTCCCATTTGCATTTACTTCGCCCTGCCGTTCATGTGCATGTTCACCGTGCTACCAATTCTTGGTGAACTCTACGACAATACTTCGATCGGGTATTTTTACACGCGGCCGACCCCGCGCTGGGTCAGCTTGTTGGGCATTCTGCAAGGCAGTTTGCTGGCGCTGCTGCCCATTCTTTTGATCGCAGCTATCGTTCCCGGCATCTTACTCATGCTTGCCGACGACAAAAGCGCCGAACATGATTGGCTAACGCGCATCGGTGGATTAAGCGCAGTTTTGATTTTAGGCGCAGCCCCGTATTCTGCGCTGTGCTTACTCTTAGGCGTTTGGTTCAAACGCGCCATCCTTTGGGCGGCCCTGTTCCTACTCGGTTGGGGTGCATTCTTCGGCGCATTGCCCGGCAGCATTCGCTTCACGTCGCCGCACCGCTACTTAATCGGCCTCACCCGTGACTGGTGCCAAATCGAAAACACCTGGACCGGCATGTTCGCCCCCGACCCCAGCCCGCCGACGGTTTTCACATCGCTGATGGTCATCGCCATTTCGTCATTTGCATTCTTCTGGCTAGCTGGCCGCTCCGCAAATAAGCGCGACGTGCTCTAAATTTCGCCGTCGCGTTAACCCAAATCAGCTGTGAACGGATTGGGCAAAAAGTCCGTCAGTAGCTTGAGCACTGGCTCCTGGCCTTTGCCGCCCAAGATTACATGGCAGTTTTCGTCTGCGAATTCATTCAAGACCTGCAAGCAGGCTCCGCATGGGTAAGCCAATTGCTCTGCGGCTACCCAAATTGCGATTTCTTGCCATTTGCGCTGGCCTGAACCGACGCCAGCAACCACCGCAGATCGTTCGGCACATAGAGTCAGGCCATAGCTCAAATTTTCTACGTTGGTGCCGCTGTTCACCGCACCATCGGACCATCGAATCGCCGCGCCGACGGCAAATTTGCTGTACGGCGAATAGCTGTGACTCGCGGCAGCTTCGGCGGTGGCTAGCAATTCGAGTTGCTCGGCATTCATGGTTTTATGAGGCAACCGCAATCAGCAGTTGCCATTTTTCACTATGCTTCTTTCACAGTCTTTTTCTTCGTCACCTTTTTGGCGGCTTTCTTTTTTGTCGCCTTTTTCTTGGTGGCTTTTTTCTTGGCAGCCTTCTTCGTGGTTTTCTTTTTCGTCACCTTCTTGCGCGGGCCACCCTCGCGAGGTTTGAATTCAAAACCATGGCGGCCGTTCGGCTTGCGCATCAACCGAGCGGTGAAGGCCCGCCCCTTGCGTGACACAAAATCTTCAATCCACTCGGTATGGCCGACGGCAGGATCGAAGTAGGTCAGCAAATCGGCGCGCGTCATTTCGCGCTTGCACACAGTTCGTGGCATCTTCAAACCACAACCCTTATCCGAACCCTCCACTTGGCATTCAAAGTGGGTCGGCGACTCAATGATCTTGCCCTCTTCACATTTCGGACAAGTCAGATAAGGTGCGTCATTGATGACGTAAGAAATCAACTCCGGCGCTACCGCTCCGGAATCATCACTACCCTTGTAGCCTTTGTAAGCTTCGAACTCGAGCTTGAATTCATCGTCAAGCCGAATGCGGCCAGCGTAAGTTTCGCCGCGCATGCTGACGAAGCCATCCAACGGTCCAGTGTCCTTGGTTTCAAGCAAAGTCTCCACCACCGGGCGGTTCAAATAACGGCCACGAAATTCCTTCCAAATCGTGAAGCCACATTCGTCGGGCTCCATTGCACTGACTTTGGATTCCTTGATGCTGTTTTCAGGTAGCACCCGGTCCACCATCGCTTCCAACATGGCGATGACGTCGGGGGTGGGACCGGCGCTAGACATTTTCAGCCGCACATAGCCGTTGGTGCGCTTCGGCAAGCTTTCCACCGACGCAACGCCATCCAATTTCTGCGCTTCGGCAGCCAGCAATTCACAAACCTCAGGCAGTGCCACTTTGGCCTCGCGCCCCATGCCTTTGACCAGAATTTCAAACTGATCGCCGACGGGAATCTTGGAACAACGGTATCCCTTTAATCCTTCAAAAATTGGCTCACCATCCTTAGGGCAAGCACCGATGGGCTCCAACTCAGTGAACAAATCCTCGTACTGGAAAAGGCGAACTTTCTCGGCGAAATCACGCACCGATTCTTTCACTTCCACCATGTACTGTTCGGGATCGCGTTTACCTTCCTGCACTTGGTGCAGGTGGAACTCCATTTCAGCGGTTAACTCTGCCTTGGCTAAGTTATTGATCTTCAAACGTTCCAGGAAGTCCACCAAAGTAATGCCTTTGGCGGCAGCGCGCAGGGTTTTGCCACTGCGCAAAACATAACCCTTGGCAATCAGCGATTCGATGGTGTCCGCTCGCGTCGCCGGCGTTCCCAGACCGCTGCTCTTCAAAGATTGCAAATCGTCTTCGTCCTCAAATTCACCGTGCGCATCCAAGTCCAAATCGGTGGCCGTTTCCATAGCCTTTAGCAAACTGGCTTCGGTATAACGCTTAGGAGGACGGGTTTGATCCGGCTCTATTTCCAAAGCCTTCGAATTGCCCTCGGCAGTTTCACCTGGAGAAATGCCGATGTCGGCCAACAGCTCGGATTCCGGCGGCCGTCTATCGACCAATTGCCAACCGGGGAATACCAAGCGATTGGATTCGGTAAAGAAGGTGGGTAAACCTTCCTGAGCCCAACTCGGCAAACCCGATTTATCGGCAACTTGCACCTCCGTCGAGCGAATCACCTTTTGCCAGCGACTCGGCTCCATGAACGCGGCCAAGAAACGACGCAGTACTAATTCAAACACCTTGGCGTCGTCACCGCCCAATGGCGTGGATGGCCATTTGCCGGTAGGGATGATGGCGAAGTGATCCCCTACCTTGCTGTCATCGAAGTTGCGGCTCGCATTTTGCAAGCCTTTGTCCAAAACCGTTTGGGCGGCTTCAGGGATCGCGTCGGCGCGTTTGCCTTCACTGAACGACGCCTGCAAATCGTTGGCCGTCGTTTGCCCGGCTAAAGACTGAATCACCTCATCGACGTGGTTGCGATAATCCTGCGGCAGCGCGCTGCTGTCCGTTCTTGGATAGGTCAAAACTTTGAACCCTTCATATAGACGCTGGGCCGCTCCCAGCGTGCGTTTTGCCGACATGCCGAAACGCGAGTTCGCTTCTTTTTGCAGCGAAGTCAGCGAATGCAACATTGGTGATCGTCGCGTAGACTCAGATACTTTTTCGCTGATCGAAACCGGTTGCTTTTGGCATGCAGCCAACAAGGCTTCCGCTTCTTTTTCCGCCCAAATCTTGTCGGCGTCTTTGGCGGTCCGAGTCAGTCGATACTGCGCGGTGTAATCCGTTCCGTGACAAGTGAAGGTTCCTTTCAGCCGCCAAAACGGTTTGGGCACGTGGGCAAGCACCTTGAGTTCACGGTGTACCAACAGCGCCAGGGTAGGCGTCTGCACGCGGCCCGCCGACCATACACCCGACTCGCGACGCCCTTTCAAGCGCTTGGTAATGCCGCGGGTCGCGTTCATGCCGATTAACCAGTCCGCTTCCGCACGGCAATAAGCCGCGGCACTCAAACCGCGATACACCTCGGCGTCCTGAATATTGTCAAAAGCTTGCCGAATGCCGGAGGCAGTCATGGATTGCAGCCACAAGCGCTTGACCGGCTTATTAAGGCCCATGTAGTCGTCGATCTCGCGAAAGATCAGTTCTCCCTCGCGCGCGGCATCGCAAGCATTCACCAACTCGGTGACATCCTCGCGCTGCCCGAGCTTGCGTATCAATCGCAGCTGCTTGGTCATGCCCGAGCGCGCTTTGCGCTGGAAAGGGGGCAAAACTTGACCGCTGGTACCGGAGGCCTCGCCCGGAATGATGGGCAGAGAATCCATCAGCCAGGCCGATAGTTCGGGGGCGTAATCCTCCGGCGTTTTGAGCTCCATCATGTGGCCCACAGCCCATGTGATCAGGTGATCGGGGCCCTCAAAATAGCCTTCGTGTTGTTTGAAATTGCCCGGAAGCACACGTGCCAAGTCCTTGGCGACGCTAGGTTTTTCAGCGATGATCAGTTGCATGGCGGTGGCCCTTCCCGGCTTACCCGGGGACTGTGAATCCGTAGTGCCTACTGGATTAGTATTCCGGCACGGACAGGCAGATTCGTAGGTGGAGGGTACTTCCAAGCTGGTGCTGTGGCAACCCAGGGCACGATTAAAGGCGATTTGAACCTTTGGTCGATAAGTCCCGCAAGGAATTGCCTGATGAATGAAAAGCCTCTACCCTTGTTCGAAAGCCTTGCATCGGTGTTTGTCGTTGCCATCGTCGCTGTGTTTGCTGCCCTGCCAGCATTGAAAAACCCTAGCGAACGAGGCGGCCACGACGCCGTTTTGGAGGACCATTTGGATCAACTGAGGACCGCCGTCGTGCAATACCTGGATGAGGAGAGCACAATGCCGACGCTGGCAGAAGAATTTGAGATTGCGCTGACTTCAGTATTTCTCACTGCTATACCCGAAAACCCAATCAACCACCGCAGTAGTATCCGAATTTTGAACGCCGACAGTCCGCGTGCAAATGGCACCGCTGGTTGGATTTTTGTGCCCAATACTCGCAACATCTACCCCGATTTACCTGGGGAAGATGGCCTAGGCAAAAGCTACTTGTCGTACTGACCGTCATAAACCCTCACTTGAAAAAGCCCGAACCGACGACATCCGGTTCGGGCAATTTTTTTGCGTTTCACCCCTAGGCTTACTGATCTCGATATTCGAAATGGCAACTTTTGCACGACTTGCGAACCTTCTCGAAGGCCGCGTCGGCATTGCTAACGTTATTGACAGCTAGGGCTTGAGTCAATGCCGAGCTGGCAGTCAAGGCTATTTGCATCTGCTCTTGGAATATCTGCTCGTTGACGTAGCGGCGTGGGGTAATGGAATTCAGATCCTCAAAAGTCTGCGCCAGAATCAATGCGGTACGCTGGGGATCCAAGTCGGGATGTTCAGCCGACACTTTCCAGCCCGCCTTTTGAATCAGTTTGGCTTCATCCCAAGCGCGATCCATCTTGGCCATGGCTCCGTCAAAATCGCTGACCTTGGCGATGGCCGGCAAATCCACCTTTGCCGACGCCGCAGGCATCACAAAGGCTTCCACGTCGCGCCACAGGCCTGGATAGTTTTTCGACGTCTGCGCCTTGGTCAAAACGGCGATGCCGCCCTCAGGACCGCATTGAGTATCCGCCATAAAGCCAATCGCTGCCGCTGCCGGTCCGCGATGGCGACCGTGGTGACAATGAAAGTAGTACGGACCTGGTTTTTGGCTGACTACTCGTGCAAAAGCGTTTGCTTGAGCCGCCTCAATTCCGTCATATCCGATCGGTATATGTACATATTCCATTCCATACTTTGCGGCCCATTCCACCTTGGGTCTGGCACCATCCACGCCGATGATCGTTTTGATGCCAAGCTTTTGCAATTCGGCGAAGGCGAGCTCTACCTTAGGTTCTGCACCACTGAATATTCGATCGTTTAACTGCAGCAAGCGTGGCAGAGTTTCCGATGCAATCGGCAAAAAATCAAAATCGACCTGGGCAGCAGTTGTTGCTTGTTGAGTATCGCTCTTTTCATAGGAAGCACAGGCTCCAGCCACAAGAAAGGCCGCTAAGGCGAGCAGGGGTGGGAGCTTACTCATCGCGGGTATTAAGCAACTTCTGTGCCAGACCATAGCTGGACCGAAATTTTGGAATGTTGCGTTTAGGGAACATCAAAAACTTGGCGGTAGGCTTTGCCACTTTCGATGGCATCCCGCGCCAAGCTGGCGCCACTGGCAAAATCCCTGGTCACACCAGCGAGGGTCAACATCAATGCCGCTCCGAGCAGAGCGGTATTCGCTTCGGGTGCGATGCCCATCAATGCACGCGCGGTGGCTTCTTTCGCAGCTTCAATGGGGCAATTATGCCTGGGCATCGGCTCCTGGTGCCACTGCAAGCCATAATCGCCAGGCTCCATACGCAATGGGCTCTTAAAGCCGTCCGCTATCCACATGCCGCGGGTGCGTTGGGAGCAAGATGGATCGATGGATGACTCCACCCCTTGCAAGATGGCTGCTTGGCGATGACCAAGAGTGGCAATGGCGTCGCTGGCCATCCCTAAAACCGGCCCAGATAGCGACGGCACTAAAAGCGGAACTCCCTCCGGCACCAGCAATTTGCTGACTTGATCCGGAATCGATCGCAGGCCGACTTCCTCTTCGATCCGCATCAGGCGCTCCCAGCCAGGATCAGATTTGCTGGGGCACCAGCAATGAAGCGAACTATTTTGGATGGCGGACTGTAACTCGTCGCCGAAAAGGCAGTCGCTGCCGCGAATAGATTGCCACAAATCACCGAGGGTAATTCCCCCGCCCTCCACGTGCGGCGAAGCTTGCAAGGCAATCCGTGCGCCTGCGGTGGCAGCGGCCGCTGCGGCGGCCAAGCCCAGAGGTGGATATTTGAGTTTGCCCAGTCGAGTTGTGGCTACGACCACCGTGCGCGGCAACATCTGCGGAAAGGAAATGCGGCGGCGGGCGGCGCGAGCAAACCCGACCAATTCATCCGTCGATACTCCACGACCCCGAATCGCCAAGAAAATAGAAGCAACTTGGGCGTCGGAGCCCTCCCCTTCTAACAGCTGACGGAATACTGTTTCGGCTTCGTGGGAACTCAGATTGCGGCCGGCGGAACTAGAAATAGGTCCACCCACGATCTGGATCCAACGCCGCATGGAGGATGTCATGGCTTAGCCAGCGATTACCTCGGCCAGAGCTTTTTGCACCCGCTTCACATGGCCTTTGGCCCGCACGTTATCCCAAATCCGGGCGATTTTGCCGGACGGGTCGATCAAAAAGGTAGACCGCACCGATCCATAGTACTCGCGACCCCCATTCTTCCGGACCCGCCAAGCTCCATACTTGGCCGCAACCTTGGCGTCGCGATCTGCCAGCAATGGAAACTTAAGTTTTTGCTCACGCGCCAAGCGCTGATGGCATTCCGCGTGATCCGGGCTGATGCCAACGATGTAAGTGCCTAGTTTTTGGAAATCAGCAAGAGCTTTTTGAAATTCCAGCACCTCAGTCCGCGCCCCTGCAGTGTGGTTTTTGCCATAAAAAAACACTACGACCCAACGACCGCGGTGCTCCGTGAACCGAAACCGCTCCCCTCGAGTAGATGGGAGAGTGAATGCGGGCGCGCGTTCGCCTTCGACTAAAACTGGATTCGGCACTAGCTAGGGGGAGGCCGGTTGGAGGGATGTCCACCTCCTTTGTAAAGGGGGCAAAACATTATGCCCCCTTTTTGAATCTGCGCTAGTGGAATGGCTAACCGTCTTGCGGTTCTACTTCCGGCACGTCTACATCTTGAGACTTAGAATCGGTTTCATCCATGTCATCGAGCACCTCAACCAAAGTCTCCAATGGCGTTGTAGGCTCGGTTTCGGGGCGTGGGCGAATGTGGGCGAAGTAAGTCGCCCGTTGCTTGTCATAAACTTCGCGGCCGTTGACTACTGCCCATTCAACAAAGGTGCGGTAATCAAACAGGTCGCCGTTGCAGATGATGAGGTCAGCGTCTTTGCCAGGTTCAATGCTGCCGATGCGATCAGCAACGCCCAGTATGTGAGCCGCATTAATGGTGACGGCGCGCAACGCTGCATCTTGTGGCAAACCACCACGAATGGCAAAAGCAGCTTCCATCGGCAAGTTCATCAAGTCACGACCGGCCAATCCGCCAAGACTGATTGAAGTTTGAGAAGGCAAAATAACGACTTCAACGCCGTGCTCCCATAAGATGCGGGCGTTTTCAATGCTCCAACCACTTTCGCGATTCAGGTTTTCGTCGGCCCAACGTTTTTGCCGCGGGGTGACGACGACCGAAGCGCCGACTCGACCCAAACGCGAGGCATAAGTCCAAGCCTCCAAGCCACCGAAAATCACCGACTTCATTGGGTACTCTTCCAAGAACTCGCAGATCGCTAATAAATCCTTCGCGTTGCTGGCATTAAATCGCGCCATGCGTTCGCCTGTCAACAAACCGAGGTGTTCCTGCGGGGCCTTCTTTTCATCCGGCATCTTGACGTCTTTTTCGCCTAGCTTCTGCGCCAATTCTGCATCGCGCAGTTGCCGCAAATACTCACGCGCTTCATCCATTTGAGCGCGCAACTTACGCTTCGAACTGGGCGACGAACCACTCAAAGAAAGGTTGACCCAATCGGCGGTCGCTAGCAGGTGTCCTTCCAAGGTGCCACGCGTTAACTTGCCGATTGCAAGTGAAGATTGCACCGTAGTCAAGCCACTGGCCAATCCAAGGTCCACCATTAAGTTAAACGGGTCAAAGCTATCTCGAGCTTCGGTACCGTTGCCGCGAATGATGCCGCGCGAATTCACGGCCACCAAGCCGGGATAAACACGCATGCCGACGGCGTCGATCACGCGGGCGCCCTCTGGCACTTGAATGTTTTGACCGACCTTGAGGATGCGATTGTTTTTGCAAAGCACCGTTCCACCAGCAATCACACCACGAGTCACGGTGTAAACATCGCCACCCACCACTGCCAAATAAGGGCTAGGTGCAGATTTTTTCGGCGCAGCTTCTTCTTCCGCTTCCTGAACCTCCTCTGGTTCAGCTTCTTCCACCTCTTCAACGGGTGGTTGCTGCACTTCTTCTTTGGGTGGGTCCTGCGGCCACGCGTTCATGGCTACTGCAGGTTGTGCAAACAAAGGCAATGCCGCCGATGCACAAGCCCACAAGACTATTCGAGTGAAGGCAGTCATGCTTAGTTCTCCTTATCTTTCTCGCGGTCGTAAAGCACCTCTCCACTAGCCACCATGTAGACGACTTCGGAGAACGGATTCAGTGGGTCGCCATCGGTGATGACGAAGGTTGCAGGGCCGCCGGCAGTCAGCGGAGCCACAGTTTCTTCTTGCCCGATTGCTTTGGCTGGTTCGATGGAAATAGCCTTCAAAACCGCGTTGCGGTCTAAGCCTTCGCGCACCAAGTCGGACAAACCAACGCGCCAATCCTTGACGGCTTGCACATTGTTAGGACTGGTTGGCATCAACACTAAGTTTTTGACGCCCGCTTGGGTTAGCACCAAAGGCAGGTTATTGCGTACCCGCGTCGATGGCAGGAAGCTGATCCGCGACGGTGCATAAACCCGCACACCGCTCTTGGCGATGTCTTCCACTACCTCGTGGAAGTTGGTTGAGGTGGTGTGATACAGCACGACTTCCCAAGCCAATTCACGTTCGCCGATGATCTCCTTCCAATGCAGCCATTCCCCTGGGCTGTCCAACCAAATGTGAGCCACGCGCTCCTTACGAATCCACTCAACGATCGGAGTCAAGCTTGGATCCATTTTCGGCGCTTCGAAAGTCTCAGAAGGCGCTTTTTCCTCTTTGCCATCCCCATTTTTACCCTTATCGCCGTTGCCACCTTTGCCCTCTTGGGCCGACGTCGCGGGCTTATCTTCAGCCTTGCCATTTTTTGCCGCTTCGGCCTCAGCTTTTTTCTTGGCTTCCTGCTTTTCTTTCCACTCCTTGCGCGCTTTTTCCCAATCCACGAAGGCTTTCTTTTCCTTCTCGATAGCCTTATCGCCATCTTCCAAAGCTTTGCGTAGGAGCTCCTTGGCAGTCTTGCTCATGTCAATGCTGAGCTTCAAATGCAAGTCGCGAACCACCGCGTCGTCGAGGAAGTTTTTGCTGTCACTACGCAACACGGAGGTGCGCCCAGGAATGCCACTCCCAGGAGGATCCACGCCTACAAAGAGCACGCCTAATTCGCGCAGCTCTTGCAAGCTTTCTTCGTCTGGGTGTACCGCATCAACAGCCCGGTATTGGCCATAGCGCCCACGTCCGCGCGATTCCGACGGAAAGAAACTAGCGTGCGAAACCACCAACGGCGGCATCGCAGTTGCACCAGTCCCCCTTAGGTCTACCACCTTGGCATGTTCGGGCACCATCAACGAAGCGCCTATGCGTTCGATGATGCCATCACGCACCAAAATGCTGGCGTTGCTCAAGGCGTCGCCATTTAGGGTTTCAATGGAATCCAGGTGGTAGATCGTGGCTCTACCAACGGGGTCGTCACCTTCCTGAGGAAGGGCAACGGGGAGCGCGCTCAGTAGCAGTTCGACGAGCATGGATTAGTACCGCTGACCTTGTTCAATGTCGTAAACGATTTCCCCGTCAACCAGCACGAGTTGCACCGGTGTGCGCGGGTCGAGGGGTTGGCCGGCCTTGATGACGATGTCGGCGTCGAGGCCCGGTTGCAGAGTGCCGATGCGATCGGCAGCGAGAATTTGTTCGGCGGGTCGCACGTTGAGTGACTCTAGTGCGATCCAAGTGCTGCAGCCGAAGCGTTCGCCAAGCGTGGCTTGGTAAATAAATTCTTCTGCAGGCACGACTGATGCGTCGGTTTGCACGGAGATGTTGGCATTACCCGCAGTCTCGTATGCTTCGACCAGGCCGCGGACTTGACCGCGTGCGTTAAAACTAAAATCAAAATTACGCGGGCCAATATTCAGCGACACACCCGTTTTTGCAATAGCTTCGGCAGCTAAATAACCGTGGAACGATGCGTGGCTGACCACTACCGGCACCTGGGCTTCCAATTGAAACATGCGCACGGTGCCGTAGGTGTCGCGGGCACCGGCGGTATGCACCACATAAGGGGTGTGGCGGGTG
>JACNIZ010000193.1 GCA_014382805.1 Planctomycetota bacterium | reverse complement strand
TCCCAATTAAACCAATGCACGTTTCCCTGGAACGGAGCTGTGGTATATCGAATTTCTCCTTTAAGAACTGTGCGATTGCGAAGCCTTACTCCTTCTTGTGGGGGAGCGTCAAAGATTGAGCTGATTGGGCCACGCGATTTGGCGACGGAGATTTCGACCGGTTGCACGATGCCGAATACCTGCGCGTCGGCAGCTTGCCATCTCGATGGGCGACCACTTGCGCCCGCCGCTCGAACCAGGGTGAATAATGTTGTGGCTGCCGACTACATAAAGCGGCTTCCAACTTGCGTTTATGATCGGGTAACCCGCCTTCAGCAAATCCCAGGGCGCGTTGTAAGAAGACTCCCAAGCCGCCACGATCACACGATCTGGTCCAGTTACCGGAAGCACATCGGTCGGCGCCCCGTGAAAGCCTTCCCAAACAATCAGGCGCTTGCCGCGAGCGCGCACTCGATTCTGCACCCGCCCTAAGAAGGATAAAAGGCTTCCGCCTGCACCGGATTCGTCGCCGCCGATATGAAAATAAGGTGAGCTATTAAATACGTCCATGACCACGTCTAACAAAACACCGATGCGATCAAAGTGCTCCGCGCTAGCAACGTCACGATCATTCTTGGCTCCGGGAAGATAGGCAGATTCTCGCAACCGGCTTGAGTGTCCAGGAAGATCGATTTCCGGGATGATCGTGATTCCGCGCAGAGCAGCGTAAGCGACCAAGCCTTCAAGCTCAGCACGCGTGTAGCTGACGTTGTTTTCAAGCACATCCGTGATTCCCTTAAAGGGAAACGTGAAAAGTTGGTCGTCGCTCAAATGCAGATGTAAAAAGCGTAGCTTGTAAAGGTGCGCGAGCCGGATGACGTCTTCCAGCACGGCGATGCTGTGTGGATTTCGGGCGACGTCGATCATGATGGATCGGTAGGGGGTAGGCTGGAGCGTCGCGCAGGTTCAGGGATGGAAGCGACACTCGGTCGCCGTCTTCGGCTTCGGGATCCTTTTCCTTAGGCGCTGGCCAATCAAGATCTCCAGCTCTTCCGCGAGCAAATGCGCTTGAGCAAGAAGCTTGGGGCTTGCTGGCTGCTTGCCACGAACAACAATCACCGTTCCCTGACTCAACTCCCATGTGTTATCAACCCAAAGGGTCAGCGTGAACAGCGTGGCGAGGCAATGCTAGCGCATGCATTCCGTGAAAAGGAAAGGCGCGGCCCGGCAAAGCAATAGTTGTGCGGGATTCGATCTACATACCATGAGCGCATGGTTTTGTGAAGGAATAAGCTTGCAGTCGATGCCTTCGAAACCTCAAAGAAGCGGTCCCATTTAATAGGGGAGATGTCATCATCTTTGTCTGCTCCAAGCATCAAATCCCCCTTGCTCACCCCCGACCAAAGCCTTTCCCTGTGGAACCGTCGTATCTTGACGGTTTTGGGCTGTGGTTTTGTGCTGATGTCCCTAGCGGTTTTTGCAGATAAAGGAGTGACCGGCGAAGCGGCGCAATTGTCGCCAGAGGGAATCGAAGGGCAAATTGCATGGAGGCAGCACAATTGCGTGACGTGCCACCAGTTTTTTGGCATGGGAGGTTTCCTCGGGCCAGACCTGACCAACGTAGTGGACCGCATCGGTCCGGAAACCGTGGCCTGGGTATTGCGAAATGGTCGCGGCAGCATGCCGAAGCTTGACCTTTCGGAAATCGAAATTGCCAACTTGGTCACGTACCTTGCCGAGATGAATCAAACGGGGAAATTTCCGCCGAACGATTGGCCGCCGAAGTGGTTCCCGGATGCTGACTTCAGCCCAGATACTTTGCCAGCGGAGGGACGAGAATGAGCAAGGCTTATACGCGTGGACCCGAATTCCGCTATTTCCTTGCGGCGGGGGCGTCCTTGCTCATCGCCATCTGTGCCGGGGCGTGGGCATTTAAGCTCTTCGCTTGGTCCGAACCCGGCGACGCATTAACGGATTGGACCTGGCTACGTCCAACGCATGTTACTTTTGCAGTTGCTTGGATTTTCATGGCTGCAATCGGCGGGGTTTGGGCGTTTTTACCTGAAGCACTTGGGGTTCGCATCCATAGTCAGCGTCTTGCCAGAATCCAATGGTGGTTCTTTATTGCAGCAGGACTGATTGCGTTTTGGGGCTACCTAACCGGGACGGTTAGCGGTCGTGAATATTTGAATTTCCCATGGCCGGCGTCGCTTTGCATTATGGCGGCTTGGGCCTGTTTCTTTTTTAATTTCTTCCGCACCGCACGCTCATCCGATCGGCCATGGCCGGTATATGTTTGGATGTGGGCGACAGGAGTCGTCGCCTTTTCTTTGACTTTCATTGAAGGTCACCTGTACCTGCTTCCGTGGTTTAACGACGCACCTATCCGCGACTTGTCCGTTCAATGGAAGTCTTATGGCGGATTAGCCGGCTCGTGGAACATGCTGGTCTACGGCCTTTCCATTTGCATCATGGAGCGCGTCGGCGGGCATGGCGTTAGTCGTAGTCGCAAAGCATTCGCGTTTTACTGGTTGGGTTTGACCAATCTAATTTTCGGTTATGCCCACCACACCTATGCTTTGCCGCAAAGCGAATGGATCCGTTGGATGGCATTTGGCATCAGTATGACGGAATGGGTTGTATTGCTTTCGCTGATCCACGATTGGGCGCAGCCATGGAATCGCGATTTTTGGCGCAATCGACCTGAAGAACGCGTGCCGCGAGCATTTCTTGCGGCAACGTCGGCTTGGATAGGCATCAACCTTTTATTGGCGATGCTGATTTCAATCCCGACCATCAACTGGTTCACCCACGGCACCCATGTAGTCATGGCCCACGCGATGGGCAGCACGGCGGGAATCAATTCAATGATTCTTTTTGGAGTGGGTTTCGCCTGGATGCTTGGCAAGGTTCCCATGAGCCAAAAATTAGAGCGACCATTATGGATCGGCTTTGTGCTCACCAATTTGAGCTTACTGGTGCTGTGGTCCTTGTTGGTGATTGCTGGAATTGTCAAAGGCTTGGGCATGGCGCGCAGTGACTGGTCCTTCCATCAAGCGCGTACTGCAATCGCTCCATTGATTTCCACCGCTGGGTGGTCGGCGATTGCTTTGTTTGTCGGTTTGCTGTTGTTATTGTTTTGCTGGTTCCTTTTGCTTGGAAAAGCTGGCAGTGCAAACGGCGAGCAAGAGGAGCTAGGCAAATGAATGTAGCGACCCGAGGATTGTTGCTTGGAGGCGCCCTGATTGCAGGCACTTGGTTGATTTTCCAAACCGCGACTGGCTACTGGCAACAAGCCGCAGCCACCGAACCAATCACATCCGCAGCTATGCCGAGCGATGCTTTTGCCGCTGGCGCAGCTTTATTTCAACGTGATTGCGCGCATTGTCACGGCGTGGCGGGAGATGGTTCCGGTGAATTAGCTGGCACCGTGCCCGATTTTTTTCCACGCAGTTTTCGCGAAGAGAGCATGCGTTTCGTTTCGACCGAAAACCGCGCCGCGTGCCGAGAAGATTTGCTTCGCACCATACGACGTGGAATACCTGAAGCTGGAATGCCTCCTTCATTGACTACCCATGCTGCGGAACAAGAGCAAATTGCCGACTTCTTGATTGAGCTGCACCGCATCGCACGGGAAAAAGTTCTAGATGTCGGGGAGCAAATCCAAGTCCCTGAACGCCTTAGTCCAACCTCCAATTCCGAAGAAGGCAAGCAGCTCTTCCTCGCAAACTGCAGCGCCTGCCACGGTGCCGACGGCAAGGCCGGGGCGGTCCCCGAATTCCCTGATGAACTCGGCCGCTTAGCAAAAGCCCGAGACCTCACCCGCGGTGAATTTTTCGGTGGCGCCAGTGACGCAGATCTCTTCTGGAGAATCCGGTGTGGTCTTCCTGGCACGGTTATGCCCGCTTTTCCAAGCACCTCGCTCAGCGACGAGCAGGTTTGGGCGCTGATTGATCATCTTCGCACTTTGGAAGACTGAATAAACCAAAGCGAACTGGAAACAAAACTGTGGCGAAGTTTAGATCGTGACACTATTTTGGCGATCCCACATCGCCACCATAATGATTAAATCCTC
The DNA here is from genome assembly GCA_014382805.1 of Planctomycetota bacterium. Classification (GTDB taxonomy): domain Bacteria; phylum Planctomycetota; class UBA1135; order UBA1135; family UBA1135; genus JACNIZ01. Next base: position 9,975 of record JACNIZ010000193.1, on the reverse strand, counting down.
CTCCAACTTCCTTCGTCATGTCCCGCCCATGGGCATTTACGAAACCCTGTACTCGTTTCAGGATGCCTTCGGCAGTGCGATGGGCGAAGCTGGCACTCATCCTTGGAGTCAGGGTTATCCGAGAACTGTACCCTTACCGGACGGACCGGAAATTCCCAGTTCCGTTTCGATAACCTCTGACGATCTTAAGTACCCCAAATCTTGGGGGCTGCCGGCTCTGCGCGAAGCCATCGCCCGTTCTTATCGGGATGGTTATGGCGTAGATGTGGAAGCTGACAACGTGATGGTTTTTGCCGGCGGTCGCCCGGGCTTGATCGCACTGCTTTTGTTTATGCACTCGGATATCCGGGTGCGTATTTCCGAAACGGAATACACGCCGTACTACGACATGCTGCGGACGATGAACCGCAACTACAGCATCGTTCCTAGTAACACCGCCAATGGCTTTCGCCCCAGCGTGGCCGACTTCATGGGGGACCAAAGCGAAGGCCGACGTCTGGTTTTGCTGAGTAATCCGTGCAACCCAACCGGCCATACCCGCAACGGCGATGAAATGAAAGAATTGGTGGACGCTGCAGCCTACGGCGAGACTGGGTTGCTGGTTGATGAGGCCTATGAATTTTTTCATCAAAAACCAGAAAGCGCCTTGGTGCATGTGGACAATCTGAATGAGTCCAATCTGTTCGTCTGCGGCGCGGCCACCAAAGGGCTGCAAGCGCCCGGCCTGCGCATTGGATGGGTGGTTGCGGCCAAGAAGCACATCGAAATCCTTGGTAACTTTGGTTCTTTCGGCGTAGGCGGCGTTGCCCATCCTTCGCAAAAACTTGCCGTGGAACTACTGGAGCCGGCTCGCTTGAAGCATGCGCGTCAAGCCATCTCAAACTTTTATGCCCACCAACGCAACCGCTACGGTGCAGCTTTCGAAGGGCTAGGTCTGAAACTTCATTCTGGCGATGGCGGCTTTTATCACTGGTGCGAACTACCCGGCAATTTGACGGCTTCCACTCTTAACAAAGAACTATTCCGACGCGGTGCGGCCATCCTTGAAGGTACCGATTGCGATATGGAACGTCGCGGCGATGATTCGCCACTACGGTCCTTCTTCCGCTTCTCGTTTGGACCGCTGGATCCAAACTCCTTCGACGACGACATTCGATTGCTGAGTGCGGCGTTGGAATCCTGTACCCGATGAAGTTTAGGCGCTATTTCGGTAGCGCCATCCAGCCTTTTTGGTCATTGCCGAAAATGTGCAAATGATCGAGGCGGCTAGCAAGCATTAAACCTGCGATTGCGTTCGCAAGGTGGGGCATTCCGAGATAATGGTCACCACCATTGTTCCTTTTGCCTCCGATGTATTCAGCAGACCCATCGGGCTGGCGCATCAAGGTCAAGTACCAGAGCCATGAGTCCATGTGCTGCTGCCATCCCTTTGGATTCACCCGACGTAGTGCAGCTGTGCCAAAAATCATGCCTATGGAACTCATCGCATGGGCTTCCCGCATTCGTCGGTGATGTTCTTGCAAGTACTCACCCATTTTCTTCCGCAGCTTCGGCTCTACCCTGGCTAGCGAAAGGGCAATCGCCATTTGCCCTGTACGAGCACATGCATCCCAATATCCAGTTTCTGAAGTCCAATAACGCACGCCGCCGTTTTCACCCGTCGACTTTTCGATTTCCGACAACGAACGTTGCCAAGCCTCTTGGTTGATCTTGCAACCGGCACGATCCGCGAGTGCCCACAGCAGGTGAGCATGAGTGTTGATGATATTGAATCCATTGCCATTATAGCCGACGGTGACGCCATGGCCGTAACGACCGATTTCGGTTTGGCGCGCGGCGAGGCAATCACAGAGATGCTGAATGGTCGGAAGCCACTGCTCGTCGCCGGTAGCTAAGACGTATTCAGATAGATAAATCCCCGACATAGTGATGAACCAATTGGATAAACCTGCAGGTTCCATCAAGTCCTCGCTTACATATCCACGACGTTCGGGGCCAGCAAGAAGCACTGCGATTTTTTTAAGCGCAGGGAGGTCGTCGGGGTTGCCGCGACCGAGTAATGCTAGGCCGCATAGGGCAGTGGTGTATCGTGTAGCATCTTCGCCTGTATTGGATTTCCAAGCGCCGTCGGCACGTCGAGTTTTAAGTAAATCGGCGCAAATTCCTTGATAAAACTTGTGGGCTTTTTGGTTTTTTGGATCCTGCAGATCCATTGCTCCCAGCACCGGAATCTGGATGGTCAATCGCGATTCAACTCCATCGCGAAGGATGGACAATTCGAGCGTGCCTTGGTCGGCTTCGGCATTTTCGACGGCGTTTCCTAGCGCCGCTAACGGCCCATTTATGTGATTAATGTCACGGCTATACAGCGGCAAAATTGCACCCGCAACAGCAGTAATGAGGTCGCCTTTTTGCAAACCCGCGGTCGCGCCAGGTCCTTTTTCAATAAGCTCAAGTACAAGAATGGTTGATTGATCTGCGACCACTTCTCCCCGCCCACCGATTGGACCAAGTGGACTATGGGCAAAGTCTCCCGCACTCGCGTTTCTGGGCGGAATGTTCACCGCTTTCTCTTGACCGGGAGTGAGTGCAGAAAGGTAGCACAGGCAAAAAAGCAGTGGGAGGAATTGCAACAGCTTGCGCATGGTCCTCACAGCGTCGACGATTCCTGGTGAATAAACAAGAGGATTTTCTTCGACCGATTACCCAGGCCTTATCGAACAGCGCAATCATCTGGCCAAATGGCTCAATCTCATGGAAGCTGCAATGAGACACCTCAGTTTTCAATCATGTCCACACTCGCCTGATTAGCCTACCGTCGTGTAAGCGGTCGCGATCGCCCTTTTCCTTCTGTTTGCTGCACCCACGTTTTCTTGGAGGTCGCTTTTTCTATGTCGTGGGCGGGGTCTACCGGCACCTTCACCTTGGTCGTGATGGACTACAACTCTGGCGGGGGCACCGGGCCCTATGATTTATTTTTCAGTCGACCGTAGTTGAATATCGATTAATGCACGATTTTTAAGTGTCGTGCAATGGAACTTTTGGATCCGAAATTGGTTGCCGAGTCATAAGTAACAGCCGCAAGCGTGATCGTTTTGCCAACTAGGGTCAAAAGCGAAGAGCCTCCGTGTAGGGTGGCGGTGGAGTTGCCTTGGGCATCAAGTGTGCCACTGCCATTTTGCAGCAGCGCAGGACTCCAGCCTCCGAGCATGCGCAGGAATAGTGAATCGTTTGTGAGCGGAATGGTTAGCTTTCCATAATCACTAGGGCCTGTGCCGTTTGCGCTTGCAAGCACCATATAGGTGGCACCGGCTTGGGAGGTCGGGAATTCTAAATCGAGTTGCACTGAGGTGCCGTTAGTGGCGGACAGTTCATCAGCGGAAGTGTGTAGGAACGGCTGAAGCGAATGCACGTACACGCTGCCGGCGGCATTCAAATCTTGTGGATCCGCCGTACGAGCACCCACTGCAAAATCGCAAAGTCGATCGCCGTTGAGGTCTCCGATTAAGGCGACTGCCGAGCCTAAGTTATCGCCCCACGCAACGCCCCTGATTGTCGTTAACAACTCCCCGGTTGCTCCTGACCAGACATAGGCGTTGCCCAATGCGGCAAATCCTTCCACATTTTGAGCACCGGCGATCACGTCGTCGAAACCATCGCCATTGACGTCACCACCGCCCGATACAGAATCGCCGAGTTGATCTCCGGCGCTCCTTCCGTTGAAATACCAAAGGATTTCTCCAGTCGCCCCGGAGTACACATGGGCCGCGCCAGCGTATTGAAGATTGTTCGGGTCGGCGTTTGGTATGCCAATCATCAAGTCATCGTGACCATCACCGTTGACGTCGCCGGCACCTGCGACTGCGGATCCAAAATTGTCGTAAGCCGCCTTACCATTGAACCGCCATATTTCCATTCCAGTGGCCCCGGAGTATACGTAGGCCGCGCCTGCAAATGAGCGCCCATGGTGAGCTGCAGACTTCGCACCCACAATGACATCGTTGACGTTGTCGCCATCGACATCACCCGCGTTGGCGACAGATGAGCCCATTAATTCTCCATCTTGGATGCCATCAAAGCGCCAGATCAACGTGCCGGTGGCTCCCGAGTAGACAAAGGTGCTGCCTGTGAATCCGCTACCTGGATGGGCGTTCGTTGCGCCGATGATTAGGTCACCGATGCCATCGCCATCGAGGTCGCCAGCGCCTGCAACGGAGGTCCCCAAGTAGTCGAAAGCATTGGTTCCTTCAAATTGTCGTAGCAGAGCTCCGGTTGCGCCGGAGTAAAGATAAGCCCTACCAGCACGGGCGATACCGTTTGGGGTTTCTTTCGGGGCACCCACGAGGAGGTCGCCAAAGCCATCACCGTCGACATCACCCACACCAGCCGTCGATCGGCCAAACCACCCGGCTGATTCGGTGCCATCGAAGCGCCACAGGAGTACTCCATTTCGACCGGAATAAACAAAGGCTGAGCCGGCTTGGAAGGTCCCCCCAGGAGCAGAATAATTTGCCCCGAGGATGACGTCCGGAACTCCGTCCGCATCGACGTCCCCGGCGGAGGCTACCTGGGTGCCAAGGAGCTGGTTGGAGGCGGTGCCATCAAATCGATGGAGCTCTTTCCAATCTCCCCCGATGATCTGAGCGGACAAATGAGTGTTAAGGAGTGAGCCTCCAAGGAGAATGAGTGGAAGGTAAGTTCGCATCGATTATGGGGCTAGGCGGATCGGAGGACGAATACCTCGTTGTTGCAAGTGGCATGCCAATGGATTCGGCAGCTAGGAAACCAGGGCGCGTGCGTGAGCGCACATAAAGTGCGGCTGTCAGGTCGCTGTGCCTGAATGGCTAGCGAAACTGCGGACTAGGCCGCGTCGGGCGAGCTGCTTGCTCGTATCTCCACCTTGTTCCGATTTACCGCAATCGATTCGTCGCCTCTACTGTTTCTGGGTCGATTTCTTTATGTGGGGAATCAAGCTCATGCGCAGTGCATGGGGCGGAAAGCAACGATTAGCATTTACTTCGCTGGAAGGAAGATTATCAAAGCCCTATCCAGGTTGCTTTCCATGAAATTGCCCTTACTCGACTTCGAAACGTTGCGTCGCGAAACCGTTGGCGTGGATGCCAGTTTTGAGACACCGTTTGGGCGACGGTTGATGACATACGCGGACTACACTGCGTCGGGGCGGTGCTTGGGCTTCGTCGAGCGGTTCTTGTTGCAGGTGCAGCATATCTATGCAAATACTCACACCGAGGACGACGTTTCCGGGCGCAGTATGACACGGCTGTTGGAGCAGGCGGCTACCGCGATTAAGGATGCAGTGAATGCCGGACCGGATGGTAAGTTGATCGCGTTGGGAACGGGCAGCACAGCGGCGATATATAGGTTTCAACAATTGATTGGAGTGGCGTTACCGCCAGTTACCGCCGAGTATTTAGTGCAGTGGCGCGAGCAGTTTTTTGGGCGGAAGAAAGCGGCTGCGTTCGAGCAGTTTATGCGCGAAAAAAAGCCGGTGGTTTATGTCGGACCGTTTGAGCATCACTCCAATGAAATCACCTGGCGGCAGAGCTTGGCAGAAGTGGTGCCGATTGCCTTGGCCGCGGATGGCGGGGTTGATCTGGACGATTTGCAGGCCAAGTTGCAAGCGCCGAATAACCATGGCCGAAGGCTAATTGGTTCCTTTTCGGCCGCTTCCAATGTCACCGGCCGACGTACTCCGGTTCATCAAATCGCTCGCATGTTGCACGCATACGGTGCGCTGGCGGTGTTTGATTATGCCGCTTGTGCGCCTTATGTACCGATCGATATGAATCCGGACCCCGGCCCGGATGGAGGCGATCCATCCATCGACGCAATCTTTGTTTCGCCGCATAAGTTTTTGGGTGGACCGGGTTCGAGCGGCGTGTTGGTTTTCAATCAGAGGATTTATCACAGTGAATTAGCGCCGTCGGTAGGCGGTGGCGGCACTGTCGATTACGTCGGGCCGCACGCGCATGATTTTGTTCACAATATCGAAGAACGCGAAAAGGCCGGTACCCCGGGCACGCTGCAAACGATGAAAGCCGCGCTGGCGTTTTTGGTGAAGGATGCGGTGGGGGTTGACAAGATTGAAGCGCGTGAAGATGAATTGTTGCGGCGCGCGATGGGGCGGTGGGGCAGTCACGAACGCATTGAAATTTTGGGCGGAGCTGATCCGTCTGCCCGCACTGCAATTATTTCTTTTAACATTCGAGACCCGCGCGGCAATTACTTACATCCTAAGTTTTTGACAGTGTTGTTGAATGATTTGTTCGGCATACAAAGCCGCGCCGGATGCAGTTGCGCGGGGCCTTATGGACATACCTTGCTGGGCATTGATACTGCGACTTCTGAGCGCTATCGAAATGCGGTTGGCGAGGGTTGGTTAGGCATCAAACCGGGATGGTGCCGGATTGGATTCCACTTTGTGATGGACGAAGCCGAGGCGGATTTCCTGATGGACGCCGTCGAATTTGTCGCGGATGAAGGTTGGGTGTTCCAGCAGCTGTACGAATTCGATCTGCAAGCAGCAACTTGGACTCATCGCGAGTACCAGGTTGAGGAGGATAGCTTCGATTTGACCTCGGCGTTGGGGCCGCAAGCGCTCGATGAAGTGGTTGGGCCTACACGTCGTGCGGCGTTTTATGCGGGGTACATGGATCATGCCAAAGCAATGGCGGCGAAGTTGAAAGAAACTGCGCCGGCGTCGTCGCGACGTCTAGCACCGGAATTGGAAGAGCTGCAATTTTTTAGTTTTTAGCTGACATCCTGTAATCGCGATGCCGAAGCTACTTCAATTGCCTTGCCGCGAGTAGCGATTCCAGTGCGACCGCCATGCCTTCGCCAATGAGATAAAAAGTCTCGGCGTTGTTGTTCCAGTGATATGCCTGGCCGCTGGGTGAGAGCGATTTGTCGCGCCAAAAATCTTTGGTGCCTACGAATGCAACATTGCCGCGAAATTCATCCCGCTGGGCGACCGCAGCTTGCGCTTTCATCAGCGAAACCGCGCGCGGATGGTTTTCTTCGTGGCCGCTCATTCCGGTTTCAGCGATCACAAACGGTAGCTTCGCAACGCCTAGTTCTTTGCGCGCGTCACGAATGAAGCACGACAGGTTTTCTTCGTAAACGTCATTAAATGCTTGATTGACGCGATCATTCCATCCTTGGTGCCAAGCGATGCCCATAAGCTCCACTTCGTCATAGATCAACTCTGGAAAAATGTGATCCAAGTCATCCAATACGCGCCGAATTTCAGCGAACATCGCGGTATAAGATTCGCCGACCTCGCCGCCAGCACTAGGTGGACGAAATTCTTTGCCTATCGCTTTACCGCCCCATGCAACTTTGATCAGCAATACTGGGTCCTCAAATAGCTCTCCGATAGTCCATCCAAACCCCAACTCCGGACCAATGGTGCCTGCGCCTGCGCCATAGCCGACGGTGATTGGGCCGCTGCGTTCGAAGTAGGAAATCAACACGTCGTCGCGCGACCGCCAATCACCGTTTTCATCGATCAAACCGCTAAAGCGTTCCCGAGTTTCTTCGGAGCGCGCCAGGTATTCAAGCGTGCCTTTGCCGTCATTGCGATTGACGTCGGCGGCGACGATTCCCGAACCGACCATGTTGGATTGACCAGCAAGAATGAACACGCGCAGCTTACCTGGTGGATTGCTCACGGCCTGCTGAACTCGCGCCACCTCTTCTGGTGCAAGACTCCATGCATTGGAATCAGCGGCTAGACGTTGCAGGCGGATGCCAATTAGAACGGCCTCTGTTTCAAGCCGGTCCACATGCAAAATCCGGAGCTGCACGCGGCCTGGAATTTCTGCCATCAGAGGGTTGCCTTCCAGTGAATTCACCCGCGCGGAAGCCATTTCGACCGAAACCGGCACCTCGGAAGCCTCCTTCCAAAGCTGTTCCTTCTCAACCCTATCGGAAGCATCAAACGAGGTCGCTAAAAGCAATTCGCCATTTTGCTCAACCTCAAATCGCAATAACTTTTGCCCTGGAGGCACTCCACAGCTTTGCAACGCGAAACTAACCAGTAATAAGCAACCACAAAGCAAGGGGAGGATGAATCGGGGCATGCCCCAGCCTAGCCGCCGCCCTTATTGGCCGTAAAGGCGGCCATGTTCGCACCGAAGGGAACATCGCCGTTGGGAGCGAATTGATTCGGCGGAATGCCCTCAGGATTGGGATCTTGCGGCTGGCGCGGGTCGTTGGGATTCCAGTCGGCCCGCTGCAGCCGGCAACCGGGTTGGTACAGCACCAAATTGCGGAATCTTTGCGCCTCCCATTGGGCTACATTGCGTTGATGTTCCAGCAAACCATTTTGATGATTCGCGTACCACGCAAATCCAACCAAGCCGATGATTAGGGAAGCTGCCAACGAACTCACCGCCCGATTGCGCAGTAGCAATTTACGCAATAAATACCAACTCGTGGGGGCAACCGCCAAAACCGGTCGACCCTGAAGATAACGACGCAAATCCTGAGCCAATGCCTCCACCGAGGCATAGCGTTCCTCCACACAATCAGCCATTGCGTTGGCCACAACTAAATCCAACTCACTAGGCAACCCAGGCCGACGTCGCGATGGCGGTGCCGGTCGTTTGCGTTCAAATTCTGCAATCAAACCAGTCCAACGAGCGGGGTCGCCCCAAGTGCGCTCGCCAGTCAAGATTTCGTAGAGCACTACGCCTAAGGCATATACATCGCAGCGCTCATCAAGGTCGCGTTTGCCCGCAAGTTGTTCTGGGGACGCATAGGCGGGACTTCCTAGGAAACCAGAGCCGGTCAGCGAAATTTCGTTGGCCTGGCGCGAGCAAGCCAAACCAAAATCCAGAACTCGGGGCTGACCGTTTTCTTCAACCAGTAAATTCGAAGGCTTAAGGTCGCGATGAAGAATACCGCGTTGGTGGCCGTGCGCCACGGCTTCACAAACCGCTATGAAGCATTGCAGGCGTTCTTGCAGCGTTTTGCCACCCGCCCATTTCGTGATGGTGACGCCGTCTACCCACTCCATCGCCAAAAACGGTCGACCTTCACGTTGCTCCAAACCATAAACGGTAACGATTCCCGGATGGTTTAATGCTGCCGCTAGTTTCACTTCGCGTTCAAAACGCTGCTCGGCATTCTTGCCGGCCAACCGGCCTCCAAGCAATCCTTTTAGTGCCATCAAGCGGCCAGTGCCAGGCTGCCGTGCCTGCCACACTACACCCTGACCGCCACGCCCGACTTCGCGCAGAATTTCAACTTCACCTATGCAGCCGAGATCGGGTTCGGCTACAGCGGCTTGCATGTGCTTGAGCCAGGAGTCATCGTTCCAACCGAAGGCTTGAGCGGTGGGATCATGTGGAATGAATCTAGGCGGCATCGACTCCATCCTCCTGACGGATTTGCTCGGCCACTAATTCTTGTAGCCGGTTGCGCACTCTCTGTTTGACCTTATGCACTGCTGCAACCGTGGAATCCATCGCCGCCGCGACTTCAACTGCAGTTGCACCTTGCATCAGGCGTTCGAAGGTTTCCATGCTGCGTCCAGGGAGTTGTAATTTGAGTTTGCCGAGGGCGAGCCGGTAATGATGGTGCATCCATTCGGTTTCCCAGACGTCGTCCGCCAGGAATTCGGCCGTTTCATCGGAATGCAAGTCATCTACCTCTAGTCCAGCAAACTCGCGCCGTGGACTCCTAAATAGACGGTGGATCGCATTGCGCACCGTCGTGCCCAGATAATTTCGGAAGCGACCCATTTGCGGACGATATTTGAAACCGCGCAATTGCCGCGCCAGATTGAGCATCACCATTTGCCGCACATCCTCAGCGTCAGCAGCCTGTAGGCCATGCCGACGGCAATAGCGCAGGATTAAATCCCGGTATTGGCAGTCGAATTCATGCCAGGCGGCATGGTCTTCCAGGCTGCGCACTCGCGACAGGAGGGAGGCTCGCGTAGATGCTTCT
>JACNIZ010000007.1 GCA_014382805.1 Planctomycetota bacterium | reverse complement strand
GGAAACGAATGACACCATTGATGCAATCCCCGTAAATGGATTGTCTATTGCTCCAGGTACCCTGGCCTTCTTAGGTTTCTAATTGACCCCACATAATTTGGTAGGTGGTGGCAAAGCTGGGGGGGCTGCCATCCGGAAGTTCGACCGTTGCGCTCAGCCATTGAAAGCCAGGCATCACTAACTTTTGTGGCGTCGCTAGTCCATCCTCCAGTAAAAATTTCACGCGCGCCAATTCCAGGCTCGGATACTTGGCGTCGGCCATGAGCTCGGGGTTCTGCCACAGGCCAGCATTTTTCCGCATGTAATCCATGGCCAATTCAATTTTTGCCAAACCATTCGCGCCCGCCGAAACGCCAGTGCCAAGACGAATTGCCCGGCCTTCAAACGGAACGCGCATACCGATGGCTACTTGAATGCCAGCAACTGGGGTGTCCGCCTGATCCAAGACTTGCATCCAAATTACGCCATCCTCGGCCACCGCTTCAGCTTCTTTACGCTGCTCCTCTAGATCCGTTTCAATTGGTGCTGCATGTATTTTTTGCCCCGCCGACGCATCGATTTGCGCCCGAGCCGGCAGTAACGGCGAATCCTCGATGTCAGTGCCAACCTGGGTTTGCGCCGCCGGTTCGATTTTGTAATCGTCGGGGTGCCAGACCAGGGCCAGAATCCCGGCGATGACGACCGCGATGAGAGTAAGGAGAAACCAAGGCTTGCGATACACAAACCAAGATTAACATTCTGGGGTGCAAAGCTGCGAGCCGAGCAATTTGGCGTGGAAACCGTTGCCGAGCCCAAAACAAAGGTACGATATGGCAAAGCCGCTCGCCGTAATTCGGGCGGCTTTTTGTTAGCAGCCATGAGATTCGCCCGATCAAGTCGCAAGTTCCACCGCATCGGTGCTGTGGTTAGTGCCATTCCAGTGTTGATCGTTTTGGTCACCGGGATCGTGCTGCAACTGAAAAAGGAGTTCAGTTGGATTCAGCCACCGACCGCAAATAATGATGGTCCAGGGCTAGAGATCGCTTTTGACGACGTACTGGCCGCGATCCGCACTGTTCCTGAAGCAGGTCTACAAAGTTGGGACGACGTCGACCGGCTCGATGTGCGCCCTGCCAAGGGCATAATCAAAGTGCGCGGCAAAAACCGATGGGAAGTGCAGGTTTCGGCTACCTCAGGCAAGGTTTTGCAGGCCGCATATCGTCGGTCGGATTTTTTTGAAGAGTTACACGATGGCTCGTGGTTTAGCGACAGCGCCAAGTTATGGATCTTCCTGCCCGCGGCGGTGATTTTGCTGATCTTGTGGATCACCGGCGCTTACCTATGGCTGCTGCCCTATCGAGTGCGTCGGGCTAAGCGTCAGCGCTTGGCTTCTAATGAAAAATAAGCTCGTCTGCGGTCGGAGCCTGGTCCTGAGTTGCGAGCATGCTAGTCATCGCATACCGACAGCCTGGAGGACACACTTCGTCCAACAGAGCCATAAGCTACAGACGCATCACGGTTGGGACCCTGGTGCGTTGGAGTTGGCCCAGTGCTTAGCCAGCGAGCTGCAGGCGCCGCTGCACCATACCGAGTGGAGTCGGCTGCTGTGTGACTGCAATCGCGATGAGGATCACCCGGAAGTATTTTCCACTGCTATTCAAGCCTTACCGGGCGAAAAAAAGCACAGCATTTTGCAGCAATACCACCGACCGTTTCGGCACCAAGTGGAGCAACAAATCTCGGACTGCATTCAACGCAATGCAAACGGCGTTTTTCATTTGTCCTTGCACAGCTTCACGCCGCGTTTAAAGGGACAGCTACGCAACTGCGAATTGGGCGTTATGTTTGACAGTCGAGTGGCTGGCGAAAAGAAGCTGGCTGAAGAGTTGGCGCTTCACCTCGCTGGGGTGGATCGCCATTTTAGGGTGCGCATGAACTACCCCTACGTCGGGCGCGAAACCTACTTTCAACCGGCGCTGCGCCAGAAATTTACTCGGTCGGAATACTTGGGGCTGCAGTTGGAAGTCAATCAAAAGTTGCCCTTACGCCAAAAAGCCCGCTGGCAAAGATTGCAGCGGGCTTTGGTGGAGTTTTTTCGCTCGGCCCCTCAACGGGAAAAGAGCAATCCTAAGGCCTAGGAGCGGTCGTCGACCGGATTCCAGTTGCGCAAACCGGCGCCAGTGTAAATCTGGCGTGGACGGCTGATTTTTGGGTTTTCTTCGCCACGCATCTCGTGGTACTGAGCGATCCAACCTGCCATGCGGCCCATGGCGAACATCACCGTGAACATGTTCACTGGAATGCCCATCGCCTTGTAAATGATGCCGGAGTAGAAGTCGACGTTGGGGTAGAGGTTTCGCTTGATGAAATACTCGTCGTTCATCGCGATCTCTTCTAGTTCCATCGCAATTTCGAGCTGACGGCTGGACAAACCCATTGCGTTCATCACTTCGTGACAAGCGGTCTTCAGCACCGCTGCGCGCGGGTCGAAGTTCTTGTAAACCCGGTGGCCAAAGCCCATCAAACGAATGCCAGACTTGCGGTCCTTGGCGCGAGCAACAAATTCAGTTGCCGACTGGCCCTCGTTGGTGATCGCATCCAACATTTCGATGACTTTCTGGTTGGCGCCGCCGTGCAGCGGGCCCCAAAGCGCCGAAATGCCAGCCGAAATCGCTGCAAACAAGTTGGCCTGCTATCTACCGTCCACCCGAACGGTGGACGTCGAGCAGTTTTGTTCGTGGTCAGCTTGCAAAATCAGCAACTGATCCAATGCGCTGGCTACCACTGGCTTGTTTTCGTAGCCTTTTCCCGCCTTCGCTAACTTCATCTGCAGACAGTTGTCCGCGGT
>JACNIZ010000266.1 GCA_014382805.1 Planctomycetota bacterium | reverse complement strand
GTAGGTTGCGTGGCACGGAACTTACTGCCCCTAGCGGCCGCACTTACGGCGGTCATGGCTGCGGTCTCCAAGAACTTGCGCCTATCCACAGACGGAAGCTGACTGGCTGACATTTTGATTTCTCCCAAGGAAGTCGTGTTCGCGCCTATACCGCGAATTCCTCGCCAAAGTGGGTGTAGACCGGCCAGGCGGCGAGTATCCCGTTGGCCCCTTCGATGTCATGGCGTAACCGATGGTGAGCCTGGTCCGTACTTTCGGCGCGCAGCAAAATCCCGAGCTTGCCTTCTTCTCCGACCTCAAAGGTCGATACACCGGACATTCCGTCGAGTTCGGTGCGCAGGCCGGGATTAGCTTCTTCATCCACCCGTGCGAGTATGCCGACCAGAGTATGGCTCATGATGAATTGAGCTAGGGAAGCTCTGATTCATTCGGGCGAGTGAGACTGCGAGTGGAAATCGTCAGATTCAAGGCGCGAATCGTGGGCTGTAGCCTCGCTACAGCCGAGATGAAGCAACGCAGATGCTGGCGGTTTACGGCGCAGGCTTGCCGATCCGAATTGATCAGAGTTTCCCTAGGTAAAACCTAGTTATCGGCCCATAACCCAGGGCTCAATCGGCCACAAGGGCATTTCGGCTGGTGTGCGAAGTTACTGCGGAATCGAGATCATAGATTCCCAGTTTCCGTTCACGAGTTCACCGGAATTCCCACCGAAAAACAGCACCCCACTGGGGTACATGCTGTTGTCCCAGGTAAACGGCAAGTCAAACGCCGACGTCACGCTGGTGATTTCGACCTTAAACAGGGTGCCGAAATCGCCGAAACCCAAGGCGTCGCCACTAGCTGAATACCAGTTGCCGGGTTCTTCAACTAAAGTCCAATTGCCCACCGCGCCATCTTGAACGGTCACTGTGATGTCGTCTTGAATAATGGGCAGTCCGGTGGTGTCAAATTGGAATCGCAGCTGAGTGATGGCGCGCGGGATATGTTGGCTTTGAATGAAAAATGTGGAAGTTTGTCCGCTAGTCGTGGCGGGTCCCATGCTCAGCAAACCTTGACGGCTATCTCCGCTGATGGCCGCGCCGTCCACCGTCATTTCTATCGGTTCCAACGCCAGGTGGGCACCCTGCTGCACCCACATGGTCAGCGCGAATGAATTGGAGCGCGGAGTCACATAAGCTGCTTTGTATTGACCAGTCAGTTCGTCATCAATGCTTTGAAAATGATCCAGCAAATCGTCAATTTGTTCGGCGTGATAATAACGACCACCGGTTTGATCGGAAACGTTGATCAGGTCGATTTCATCACCGCCGCGCACGTCTTCCACGCCGACGTTGAAAATACTCACATCGCGGGCAATTGCCAGATCGATGACCGATTGCGGGGTTTGGGTGCTGGATGTATCGAAACCGTCGGACAGAAAAGCTAGGGTTTTGACGCGACCCAAATCTACCGAACTAGGGAACAAGTTCAGGCCACTGTGGACGGCATCCCAGGCCACCGAAAAACCAGAAAACGGCTGATAATCCCGAACCGTAAGCCATGCCGCATTTTTGTCAGTCGTGAAACTTTGCAGCGTTGAGAAGCTGTCACCAGACAAGTTGTCATGGAATTCAACCACGGCGACGCGATGGTTTTCGGCGCGGTCAAAAATCAACTGCTTGGCAGCCAATTTCATTACCTCGATTCCGGTGCCAGCGCCAGCAGCTTTCATCGATGCAGTGAAATCCAATACCAGCACCAAATCCATTTCCAAATCTTCACTAGCGCGCACATGCATCGGACTTTCGACGCCATCGATAGGCGAACTATCCTCCAGCACCGTTACCAACATGTCTTGCTCAATACCGAACCGGCTGAGCAGAACTGGCTGATCATCGATGTCTCGCAGCGAAAACAAAACTTCTACCCGGCTAGGTGAGCGGTGACTGGCTCGCACTTGATCGACGGTGACGTGCGCCGCTTGCTCTAGTCGTTCTGCATAAAAATCATCCATCTCAGTCAGTCCGCCTTTGTAATTACCGACGGAAATTTCAAATTCCTCATTCAATGCCGAAGCAAGTCGCGACGTTTCGTAATGCAGCGTGCCGTCGATGAAATAAGAAAACTTATCGCGCAGTGGATCAAATGCAATGCGATAGCGATGCCATACATCCGGCAGTACCACAGCCTCGGGTCCGGTCACCACCGCCGCCAAGCTTTCATTGAAAATCATTGGCAGCGCCTTCCAGCGATCGGTAGCAAGGTCATAGCTGATCCGCCATCGCGCCGAAAACTCCTTCTTAAATTCGCCTTCGACATAGCCAAAAGCGACGTCGGTGTAATGGCCGTCCTCCTCAGCGTTGAGACGCAAATTCGCTTCGATGGCATGGTAAAAGCCCTTCTTGCGCAGCTTAACCATCGAGCGCGCGACGCCGAAATCCTTATCTTCAGAGGTCAGCCGCAATACCCCGTCGACGACCTTCGGCTTGCTGCCGCCCTGCACAAAAAAGTTTTCCCATGCGCGCCCGCGCAATTTGGTGAAGTCATCGCTGTAAGTTTCCTCGAACACATAGCGACCGCTATTTTCTTGGTCCGGCAGGGCTTTGCATGAGCCGAGCAGGGCGGCCAAGATTAACGTCGGGCAAAGAATACGCATGAGTCGCAGGGTTTGGGCTGAGGGCGTCGGCGGTACACCCATGATCCAGGATAACGACTGCTCACGATGACGGTTGGGACTGCTAAAGTAAGCGACCGATGGCACTTTTCCAGAGACCAGCCCAAACCCCCGAAGAGGTCGAACAAGGTCGGCCCCTTGATATTGAACCTTCCGTGGTGGCGGAAATGGATGAAGCCG
>JACNIZ010000343.1 GCA_014382805.1 Planctomycetota bacterium | reverse complement strand
CCCCCGCCAGGCCCCCGCTTTGGGATATTTGTGTGGAGCGCTCGCTCACCAGGGCGAACCCCTCGGGGCCGTGGGCCACCAGCTTGGCAAACTGGTCGCGCGCTTTTTGATCGGTGGTCAGTAAACCGACGATGCCTTGGCCCGCCTCCACATCCTTGGCCAGGTTGTCGGCGGCGTTAATAAAGTCTTCCACCTTCTTTTTAAGGTCCTGGTCCATCAACAACGCACCGAGTGGTCCTTCACCTTGGCTGAGCGCGCGCGACGAAACCCGCAGGTTTTCAATGATTTCGGTGACGGCTTCGCGGTTGTTTGCGACCAATTCACCCAGGGCGGCAATTGCCGAGGTGCCGACCGAACCCACCAGCTCGGCGTCGGCTCGTAAAACTGGCGCGGAGTTCGGTCCTGGTTCGATTTCGATCACGCGGCCACCCAAAACGGTGAATTCCGAAATCCGAATGGCGTAACCACGGTGCAGCGTGATCACCTCGTCGAACTCCATGCCGACGGCAATGCGTCGGTCCTCCGGTCGCTGGTCGTGGTAAGAAACCGTGCGCACGGTGCCGGTTTGGCGGCCGGCGACGAGAATGGCGTCGCCCTCTTTGAGGCCGCTGGCATTGGAAAACCACGCTTCCATATAGTGCCTTTCTTCCAGCGAAAAGCCGGTCAGGACGATGGTGTAATAGAGCAGCAGCGCCAGCGCGCCGAAGAACACCGAACCTAGCAGAAAGTCGCGTTTGGTATTGGACTGGGCCATGCTTTACTTTTCTATGTTGAAGAATTCCTGCACTCGCGGAATCGGGCTGCTGAGAATTTCTGCTGGCGGGGCGGCGATGACCAGCTTACCTTTTTCGAACAAAGCGACGCGATCGGCCACCATGCGGGCACAGCGCCAACTGTGAGTGACCGTGACCGAAGTGGTATTCAGTTCCTGGTGTAGCTCTAGCATCATGCGGCTGATGCTATGCGACATTTCAGGATCCAAGCCAGCTTCAGGCTCGTCGTAGAGAATGATTCCTGGATCCGTAACCAGTGCTCGCGCCAAGCCGACGCGTTTTTGCATGCCACCACTGAGTTCGGAGGGGAACTTTTCATTGGCCGTTTCCAGGTGCACCAAAGCGAGCACCTCGCCCACCTTCTCTTTGATTTCAGCTTCACTCATTGAGGTGGTTTCACGCAGCGGCAAGGCAATGTTTTCAAACACCGACAGCCAATTAATCAGCGCCGCGTGTTGGAATAAATAGCCCATGTTGCGGCGCAACCCGCGCATGCTGCGTGCGTCTAAATCAGGCACTGAAAGGCCTTCGACCTCGATCACACCTGAATCCGGGTTCAGCAAGCCAATGATGTGCTTGAGAATCACACTTTTGCCGGCGCCGGACGGGCCCATGATGACCAAGGATTCGCCTTCGGCCACGTCGAAACTTAGGCCGTCCAGCACGTGCTGGCTGCCGAAGCTTTTATGAACGTCTTTAAGGTGAATCATTACATCAAGGCTTTGCCAAGGTAGAAGTCCAGCACGATGATCAAAATGATCGCGTTACGCACTGCCGATCGGGTAGTTTGGCCGACGCCCTTGGCGCCGTTGGCCGCCGCCATGCCGCTTGCGCAGCCAACAATGGCGGTGACAAAACCGAAGATCATTGCCTTCAAAAGTCCGTCGTAAAGGTACTTTGGAATCGGCACGATTTCACGCATCACTCGCATCGAGTCCATGGAGTTGTGCACATAGCCTTCGAAGCTGATTCCCAATTGCGACACGGCAACGATGCCGCCGCCGAGCGTTCCTACCCAGGCGACCATGGCCGAAAGTAAAGGAGACATGATGGTCAGCGCAAGTACCCGCGGCAAAACTAAATAGCTCACCGCGTTGACGCTAAGTACGTCAAGCGCAGTGAGTTCTTCTTGCACCTTCATGGTGCCTAGTTCAGCTGCCATGGCTGAGCCGACGCTGGCTGCGAGCAGAATGGCGGTGATCAGCGGAGCCATTTCCAGCGCCATCATGGGAGCCACAATCAGGCCGATGCTCTCCTGCTGACTAAAGGTGGCCAGCTGTAATCCCACCTGCAACGCCACGATCATGCCAATGAAAAATCCCACCATCAAAACCACGTGCAAGGTTTTGACGCCGATCAAATACATCTGCTCCAAAGTCGAACGCAAGCGACGCGGCGTTTGCGGCAGCACGGCTAGCGTTTGCAGGGCTAGCGATACACTTTTACCGGCTGCTTCCACCGTCGGGCGGAGCACAGTACGGCCAACATTGGAAATGAAGCTCAATTAGGGTGCCTCCGGTTGACGTCGGCGTAGGTCGGGCCAGCCTGGACCTGGAAAGGCCGGGGTTTGCAAGCCAGCGTTTGAGCCGCCGGATTGCCAGCGTAAAAGGCCGAATAAATAGGAGTGATGGCGGGCGCCGTTGGGTTCGGTCCATTGACCGCCCAAAAGGGGAATCGACCAGCGCCGGTGGCCGCCGGATTCGATCGAGTGGTACAGACCCAAAAATGCACGCTCTACCTTAGGGCTTTTTGGCTCCTGTTGGTGTTGCTGCCAAACAGCAAGCGGGCGGGTGAAGTTACGAGCCACGGCTTCTCCAAAATAGGGTGCTTCAGTGTGGCCATGGGAACCAACTTCCACGGCCAACGGCTGCGGCTCGTCGGCGCTTAAATCCCAGAAATCTTGTTCGGCTTGATTGGCAAAAAACGGCCAGAATCGAGTCAAGGTTTCGGTCGAAGTCACATCTGGGCTGCCGTCGCCGTCGACGTCATCAAAGCGCTTGGTCTTGAGCTGCCACCAAAGTGGCACCGCGTAGTAGCCGTCGCGTTCCATGTCGCCAAATTCATCA
>JACNIZ010000268.1 GCA_014382805.1 Planctomycetota bacterium | reverse complement strand
TGCTCAAAAGGATACGGAAATTCTTCAGATCAAGAATTCTTCGCTCAATTTGAAGCAGCGTAACGACATTCTGTCCAATCGGGTCAATGGCGTGCAGCGTCGTGCCGATCAGCCGGATGGCTCGGTTTTGACTGCAAACGCCAAGGTCGCCAAGGCTTGGATCGACCTCGGTCGTACTGATCGCGTTGCTCCAGGTTTGCAGTTTGAGGTTTTGGACAAAACCACTGGTGCTGTGAAGGGCCGTCTGCAGGTTTCCAGCATTGAAGAGAACCGCGCTGAGTGTGACGTCGTCAGTGTTTCTGACCGCTTCAACCCAGTGGGTACTGGTGACCAAATCCGCAACGCTGTATTTGACCGCAGCCGTACTCCGGTAGCCGTTCTACTGGGCAAAGGATTTGGCCGTTACAGTGCGAGCGACATGAAAGTCAAGCTGGCTGAGGTGGGTATTGCAGTAGTTGAGGAAGTTGGTGTTGAAACTGACTACCTGCTGCTCGGCACGCCATTCTTCGATGAGGAAACTGGTGAAATGCTTCCTTGGGCTGGTCAAGATAGCTACAAGGTTGCGCAAGGCATGTCGGTGGAAATCGTTCCCCGTCGTGACTGGTTGGCCTGGCTGGGCCTGTAAATCATGAATCGGTCGAGTTAGTCGGCCATACCCTTGCCGGGCTGTAGGTTTCACGCCTGCGGCCCGGCCTTCTGTTAATGACTGACGGTCCATCTAGCACGGAGCCTAAGAAGCCAGAGAATCCTTCCCGGATGTCCTTTGGTGGCCATTTGGATGAGCTCCGCAAACGGCTGTTCAAGTCTCTCGGCGTAATCGCTGTGATGTTTTTTGGTGGTTGGAGCTTCTTGTCGGATCAGTTGACTTGGGTGTTTATGCGCCCACACCGCCTCGCCGTGGAAGCCTTGTTGAATGCCGATCCACCGGTTGAGGTGAATCAAAAGTTGATCGTACTCAGCCCGCTAGAGGATTTATTTTTTCAACTCAAAGCCTCGCTGATGGTTTCTTTGCTGTTGGGCTTGCCTTACCTGATTGTGCAAATTTGGGGTTTTGTTTCCGTCGGCCTGCATGAACATGAACGCAAACCTATGCGCAAATTTTTGCCGTGGTCCGTGCTGCTGGCTGTAGCCGGAATGAGTTTTTGCTATTTCATATTCTTCCCGACCATCCTTGAGTTTCTGTATGGACGACTAAACACCGAATACTTCCAGGATGGCTACCAATTGAAGGCCTATTTTGGCCTTTACTTAATGTTTACCTTTGCGTTGTCCTTAATCTTTCAGCTTCCATTGATCATGTCAGGATTAGGTGCAGCTGGTGTGGTCGACGCGCCGCTGCTACGTAAATATCGCCGTCACTTCATTCTCGCTGCCTTTGTCGTCGGCGCCATGCTGACGCCGCCGGAACCGTTCAGCCAATTCATGATGGCGGTACCGACCATACTCCTGTTCGAGTTTGGCGTCTTGTTGGTCGCCTTCCAGGGTCGGCGGAAAGCCAAAGGGGCTAAAAAATGACGTCGGCGTCAACGGCTGTGGTTTTGTCCATTGGAGAAGAACTTCTGGACGGCCGCGTGCAGGATTTGAACGCCAGTTTTTTGGCAACTCAATTGCAACGCTTGGGGCTGCGCGTGATCGGGGTGCGAACCATTGGTGATCAGCCTGGCGAGATGCAAACGGTGTTAAGCGAATTGGACGGCCGCGTTGACGTAATAGTTAGTTCGGGCGGCCTGGGCCCCACTGCCGACGACCGCGTAAGGTCTGAAGTCGCGGACTTCTTGCAGCAGCCACTGGATGAAATCGATGGCGCGCTGGATGAATTACAATCCATATACCAGCGAGTGCGACCGGGCCAGAATGCGCCGAGCTTTTTTTTGGATCAGGGCCGCATTCCGCGCGGCTGCGAAGAGTTAGCTAATCCAGCAGGAACCGCGTGGGGGTTTTTGGCTCGCCTACCTAAATCCAGTTGCTACGTAGCCCATCCAGGGCCACCGCGCGAATGTCAGACGGTTTGGAAGCAGGCGGCCAAAAGCCAACTAATTACTGCCTTGGGCAGCGTTTCAGAACTGGCTTATGGACTATTTCATACCGCATCGATCCCTGAGTCTGGGGTAGAAGAAAAGGTTCGCGACTTACTTCGTTTAGGCGGAAATCCGCGCATGGGCATTACCGCTCGTGGCAAGCAAGTTACACTTTCGGTACTCGCCCGTGGAGAAGGCGATTTAAGCGCCGAGCAAGTGCTCCAGCGCATGGCGAAGACCCTAGAGCAACGCCTGCACCCATGGCTTTGGGGGCGCGACGAAGAAACCCTACAGGGGGTGATTGTCGAGGAACTCCTGCATCGCAAGCAATGCCTAGCCATCGCTGAATCTTGCACCGGAGGGCGCCTGGCTGGCGCTATTACATCGGTACCAGGTTCTAGCCAAGTTTTCCAGTACGGCTGGGTGTGTTATGCCAATCGAGCCAAGGCCGACGAATTAGGTGTGTCCTTGGAATTAACCGAGGGCATTGGCGGACCGGGCGCAGTTAGTGCCGAGGTCGCACTCGCCATGGCTAGCGGAGCCCGAAAACAGGCGAATGCAGATTGGGGCATAGGGATCACCGGCATAGCAGGGCCCGGCGGAGGCACAGAGGCGAAGCCCGTCGGCACAGTATGGATCGGCCTGTCTGGGCCGAGCACTGAACTGGCCACCTTGCGCCACCAATGGACCCGAGCGGGACGGCAGGGTGTGCAGCAGGGAAGCGTGCGCGACGCTCTAGAGATTTTGCGCCGGACCCTATTGCAGTTGCCAGCGTTGCCAAATCAGGCGCATAAAGTGGGCTAGAATCTTGCCACAGCCGCATCG
>JACNIZ010000130.1 GCA_014382805.1 Planctomycetota bacterium | reverse complement strand
GGCGTTGGTGAACTATCGCCCGAGCAACTACTCAAGCCCACACTCATAACGACCGCAGCCGCCGCCGCGCCCAGCCATTTCAACGGATATCCCCGGCGCAATTTCATGCGCTAAGGGTAGCAGGATCACATCACTTTTGAGCTTGTCGACGGAGACTGGAATCCTGATATATTCGACAATGCCCAGGTTTTTGATTACCGAGCCCCCGCCGACGGCATAACCATTGCATCTGCAAGAAACCCGGCAATTTTTGCCTCCCAAAGCCATGAAAAGTTCCCTCATCCTCCCATTTGCGCTGTTTTTGGCGCTCGGTTTTAGCTCCACCGCTCTCGCTCAGGGCGGTGGTGGATGAGGTGGTGGCGGAGGCGGAGGAATCATCGTTGATGATCCCGAACCATCACCTGGATCTGGCTTGCCGCGCGTTCCGCCTGGCTATAAGGGTCCTCAAGACACGACCGGCGGTACTCCCTCCGACCCAGCGACTCCTGCAACGCCCGGGTTACCGGAAGGTCCTGCTACGCCCGGAGGGCCAGCCACTCCAACCGCTCCGGCCCTACCAGATGCGTCCGGGCTTCCCCATCACGCGGTAACTCCGGTCCAATTTGAAACCGCGCCGGCCTCATGGCAGCTTTGGTGGTATCTCAATCGCGATACATACTTAAGGCGCTACCTGGACACGCCCTCCGTCAGCTTTACCGACGGACCGGCGGCGATTGACGCTTCCGCTCGACTCAGCCATAACAACGCACCAACCGAAAACTCCACCACGCTTAATGCTTTAATCGACGCCTTGCACACCGGCAATGCAGCAGTTGCTCCGGCGGCTTTGGAAGCTTTGGCGCGCTGCCAAGCCGATGTACCGTCCGAATATTGGCAGCAACAACTTCAAGCTCGGACTTCTTTATCTTCACAAGCCATAATCAGCCTGGGCCTCAGCAGGTCGCCGCAAGCTTTGGAACTGCTGTTTGACATCTTGAAGGATGGTGGCGCTGGTAGAAAAGCATTATCCAAGAACCGAATTCCAAATCGTTTGCGCATGGAAGCCGCGTTTGCACTGGGAGCTTTCGGCGCGCAACGTGGCCGCGAAATGTTGAATGGCATGGTCGCCGATCGTTTGGCTGAATTTTTGGTGTTTGATGTAAACGCCGCCCCCGACCTCCAACGTGCGGCCGCACTGTCCCTGGCAATGATGCGCCCCAACCGCCCGCAAGCGATTGCTGAAAAGCTGATGCGCCTGATGGACGAAAAAAGCCGCCCGCTAGATTTGCAACTGCAACTCCCAGTGGCCATCGCGAAATTGCTGGAAAAAGTACCGAGTGAAAATTCGGTCAAGCAAGAGGTGTTGTTGCGTTGTTGGCACCTGTTCCAAAACAAGCGCAACGAGCCTGCGATGCGGTTGTCGGCCATTCAAGCCATCGGTTTGCTCGCCGACGCCGAGGGTCCGCACGGCGCTTCCATGGTGGATGAGCTGAAGAAAACTTACAGCAACGATCGCAATCGCAATTTGCGCAATCATAGTTTGATGGCGTTGGCGTATATCGGTGGCCGGGTTGGACCAGAAGCACCGATCGTGGAAAAGGAAATCCTGCCCTTCCTGCTCAAAGCCGTTCGCAAAGGCAACAAGGAGGCTCAATCTTGGGCGGCGCTAAGCATTGGCGTCATGGGCGCAAACGCGCGTGAATTGGGGTATTCGCAATTCTCCGCCCCCGTCGACATGGCTTTGCTCGACGCCTTCGCAAATGAAAAAAGTCCGTCCAATCGCGCCGCATTGGCGCTGTCGTTAGCTTTGATGGAATACC
The DNA here is from genome assembly GCA_014382805.1 of Planctomycetota bacterium. GTDB lineage: Bacteria > Planctomycetota > UBA1135 > UBA1135 > UBA1135 > JACNIZ01. Next base: position 12,438 of record JACNIZ010000130.1, on the reverse strand, counting down.
GCACCGCGTCGGAAACATTGCACACGGCGCTGCACGACACTCACCAAGTTGACTTACTGGCTTACTTGTGCACCTCGTTGGGCATGCTCGGGGAAACCACCTGCCGAGGCGATTTCCTGGACCTGATTAGCAAAGGAAATGTGCAAGTGCAACTGGTCCACGCTTCGTCGGAAGCCCTGGCTATGCTGGGCGGCACCGGTTCGGTTGATCAGTTAATCCCAATCTTGCTTGGCGAAAATGGCAATAGCATGCAGGCTCAAGCGGCGGCGGCCTTTGCCCTGCGCAACTTCCCTGAAAAGAAGGCGGAAAAGGCTCTTGCCAAAGTGCTCCTAAACCCAGATTCCAATGTTTGGGTAGCCCGCGAATGCTGCGCAACTTTGGGCGTGTTTGGCAGCGACGTGCAGGAAATGCTGCGCTCCCGTTTCGCGTCAAATCTCAACACTTGGGTGCTGCCCGCTGACCTCGAAGGGCCAGAGGGCATTCTGGAACGACTCTAAAATCGATTGCCGCCGGGAACGAAATCCCCACCGGCGAAAGCAACACAGCTTTAGTAACCCAGTCGCGTTTCCAAACCATTACTACAGGCCCAGCCCGCTCCAAAAGCGGCTGGGTCGTTTGGTATCCAGGCTTGCCAATAAACGCTAAGCCCGGCTAATCCACTTTGATTTGGCACGTTGCCGCTGAATTCGGCGTGGCCGCTGCCGTTTATCGACAGGTCGTAAATGGTGTCGTAATCCACCAGCACGATGCCGAAGTCAAACGGCATGGAATCGGTGGCAAAACCACGAATCAGCTTGACGCTACCATTTGGCAGAGCTTGGTCCACGTCCAAAACTGCGGTGGTCCCAAGTACTGGCAAGGTCTGCGACGAAAGCAGTGGCACGCCGAGCGACCCGGCTTTACCCGTGCCATAAGGAATCAAAGCTGCCGACGCCCCGCCTATGCTGAAGTCCGAATCACTGGCGTCGTCGCCGGTATTGCCGGAGCCATCGCTGACGATCACGCGCAGGCGAGCGCTGCTGGTCGAGACCGAAGGAACGGTCCATGTGTAGGAACCTGTAGGTGGCAAACCGCTGGCGATGGTCGTCGGCCAGGTCGATCCGCCGTCGGTGGAAAGCTGGAGTTCGGAAGAAACTGCGCCTTCGTCGTCGTCGGAAATCCATTGAACTTCCACTTGATCGCCGGTGCCGTAGGACTCACCGCCGTTTGGCGTCAGCATCAGCGCGGTCGGGTTTACTCCACCCAAATACGCTGGCAAATGCATGACGATGCAATGCAACACCCCTGCCGATGTCACGATGTCTTGCGCATCAATTTGCACAATGGTTTTACCCGGCATCGCGGCTTGCCAAGTCGCCAACGCTTGACTGTTGTATTGACTAATGGTTCCGTTTGAATAGCGCGGAATCAACACCAGGTCATTGCACATCACCACGTTGGTATACGTGTAGTGCGTTCCGCTCAACGAGCGTGCTGGGGTGCGGTAGACAGTGAATCCGAGATTCGCCATTGTGACGGCTGCGTTATCACAGCGATTATCCTGCGTAGAACCCGATTGCGACGGCCAGTCACTGATGACCACCTCATCGTCACTGATCACTTGCATCCACATATCGATGTGCTGAGTAGAGTCAATGTTCGAGGGCAGTGGTGTGAAAAACTGCGTATCCAGATTCTGAAAATCCATCCAATAATCGTGGATTTGCTGCTCAGTCAAATTGGTATTTTCGTTAATGATCAAGCGCGTCGTATAGCCAAAACCCAAAGCGTCTAAATGGTAGTTTCCGCCGCCGTGAGTCAGCGGGATTTCATAGCGCTCATGGCCCATGGCACCGCCGAAATAAGTGGGCTGCTTGTTGTCGTTGGCCCGTGGCCGGTTGTAGGTGTGGTCGACTATCGAGCGCACATTGCCTTGGTAGATGTACCGTGGGCCGTAATCGCGAATCCAAATCGTGTCGGTTTTGAGGACATGGAAAGTTACCCGACTCATGTTGACGTTGTAGCTAATCAACTTGGAACGCGCCGACGATTCTTCGCTAGAAGTATCCACCATCACGTGTACGTCAGCGTTGCCGACCGACGTAATTTGCTCGGCCATTTTGGCCAAAATTGTGGTCCAGGATCCGCCGCCTTCCCAAGCAATCAAAATGCCGTCCATCGGTGCGTATTCCGGCGGGCAATAAATCGACCCTGGAGGCGGCGCAGTCGCGCTGTGCTTGTTGCTCAACGGGTTGGCCGCGATCCAGGCCGCTTCCTCGTCAGTCATCGAGCGCGGAATTTTGGCGCCTTCGGGATATTGCTGTTGCGCCGCGCTGGCCGACGTCGGCAAAATCGCCGCGGCGAGGGTCAAAGTAAACGGAATGAGGGGAAGAATGCGAAGGCGTTTCATGGGTGAAAGGTCTACCGGGCCGCAGGCCGAGGGATCCAGTTACGACGGGCCCAACTCCCTATCTTCCCTTAAAAATATTAGCGAAGATTAACTTTCTACCGAATCGCTACGCTGGAGGCATGGCCCTGCTGCTTCCCCTGCTGCTTTCCTCGGCATTCGCCCCCCACTTTTCATCCATCACGGCTGCCGACGTCGTCGCGATCCCGACGCCTCTCCCCGCCCAGAACGCCGCTGGGATTGAGCCGTTGTTCAATGGCACCGATCTGACCGGTTGGAGCGGAGATCTGCGCTACTGGACAGTTGAAAACGGAGAAATTATCGGCCGCAGCACCGCCGAACAGCCCCTTCCGCAGAGCACCTACCTGTACTGGGACGGCGAGGCGGCAAACTTCGAGCTGCAGTTCGATTACCGGATTATCGGCGGCAACTCCGGCGTGCAATATCGGTCGCGCCGCTTAGAAAATGACGACGTCGCCGGTTATCAAGCCGATTTCGAAGCAGGTCCCAACCACACTGGCATCCTGTACGAATCCAATGGCCGCGGCATCATGGCAAAACGCGGCGAGCATTTTGAGCTGTTGGCGGACGGCCAAAAAGTGCAGCGACCATTGTTGGGAAGTGCGGAAAAACTGCAAAGCTGGATCCAACACGAGCAGTGGAACCACTATCGCGTCGTTGCCAACGGTCCACGCTTAATTCATGAGATCAACGGCCATCGCATGATCGACGTGATCGATCGCAGCGCCCAGGCCAGCAGCAGCGGTACGTTTGCGATTCAGTTGCACGCCGGACCAGCGATGGAAGTGCGCTACAAAAACATGCAGCTACGGCGCTTGAAGACGTCGGATTTTTCAGCTGAGCCGGAGTGGATTTGGGGTTTCGAATCACCGGCCGACGACGAAGTACGCTACTTCGCCCATGCATTTGAGTTAACTGAAGCGGCGAAAATTAACAGCGGAGCTTTTACCGCCGACAATTCTTTCCAGCTTTGGTTAGACGGTAAAAAATTAGCCAAAGGCAATCATTGGGGGGTACCTACTCGCATTAGCGCCGAAACCGAACTGAGCGCCGGTTGGCATGTACTGACTTTGCAAGCAGTGAACGAAGGCGGTCCAGCCGGAGTATTGGGCGTCTTGACTTTGCAAAGCGGCAATGGACAACTGCGGCAAGTCCTCACCAGTGAAGATTGGCTGCATTGGAAAGAAGCACCGCTTGGTTGGCCAAATCTGACCGCACCGCTTTCAAGCAGTGGCGTGCCGAGCCGGACTTTTGGACCCGCATCCGCGCCAGCAGGCCCGTGGGGCAATGTGATGCGCAAAGCCGAAGCTCCGAACCCACTGCAATTCACCACCGCCGACGGCTTGGTTTGTGAACGCATTTATTCGGCTCAGCCCGGCGAGGGTTCGTGGGCGAGCATGACTTTCGGCGAAAACGGTTTGTTATACGTTTCGCCGGAACGTGGCCGATTATTGCAATTCAACCTTAACGGCATCCTGCGCGAAGAAACAGGGCAGGACCTAAACGGCTTCCAAATGGATTACGAGTGCCCACCACCGCAGGTCATCCCGTTTGATTTAGGTAGTGCCCAAGGTCTGGAATGGGCCTTTGATTCGCTCTACCTCAACGTTGCCGGCAACCCCAAGGACAACGGTGGATTGCATCGCCTAAAAGATTTAGACGGCGACGGCGTATTTGACCAACAGCAGCACCTGACGCGATATGGCCCAGGCGGGGAACACGGCGCTCACGGCATCCGCAAGGGCCCTGACGGCTGGTTGTATTTGGTGCACGGCAATCACACCAAACCACCGCTCGGTCTAGAAAATCAATCAGTCATGCATGCTTACCAGCCGTTCCAAAACGGTGCCGAAGATGTGCTACTGGCGCGATTGTGGGATCCGCGCGGTCACGCCAAAGGGGTCATGGCACCCGGTGGCGAGCTGTGGCGCACGGATGAACGCGGCTCCACTTGGCAACGAGTTGCAGCCGGAATGCGCAATTCGTATGACATCGCCATTTCTACGGCTGGTGAGGTTTTCACCTACGACTCCGACATGGAATGGGATTTGGGTGCACCTTGGTACCGTCCGCCGCGAGTTCTGCATTTGGTTCCAGGCGCGGAATTTGGATGGCGCTCGGGCAGCGCGAAGTGGCCAGCGACCTACCCGGATTCGCTGCCTGCGATTAGCAATACCGATCTGTCTTCCCCCACCGGCGTCGAGCTTTTGGCTGGCAGTCGATTCCCCGCGAAGTATCAAAACGCATTGATCCTTGGAGATTGGGCATGGGGTCGCATCCTTTGCATGTTCCTTGAGCCCGACGGCGCCAGCTACAGCGGCGATGTCCAGTTGTTTCTAAAGGGCCGAGGCCTGACCGTAACGGATATGGAAATCGGCCCCGACGGCTGGTTGTGGTTCATCATCGGCGGTCGCGGTACACAAAGTGGTTTATATCGCGTGCGCCATATGGAAAGCGGCCAGGCGCAAGAATGGGCAGCCCCGCCGCTGCTAGCACTACGTCGCAATTGGGAAAGCTGGCAGCCCTCTGGCGACGATGCTCAAGCGGAAATTCAAGCGATGAGCGAAGGCAACATGCCCAAACAATGGTTGCTAGACCTTGCCCATAACGACGCGCACATCGCCAACGCGGCGCGCAACGCCTTGGAACGCGCCTTTAGCGCCAATGCTGATTTGAATTGGCGCCAGCTCGGGTTCGCCAAACATTGGCCGCATCCAGCCGCACTGCAAGCTGGCATTGCTTGGATTCGAAGTCAACCCACTGCTGCCATTCCCAACATGGTCAAAAAACTGGCGACGTCGGCTGAATCGAAAAACCTGGCGGCGCTACCGGTGGCAAGTCAGCGCTTGATCTTGCGCATGGCAATGCTTGCGCAAACACGTTGGCCGCAGGACTCCATTAAGGATCCAACACCCAAACATTGGCAATCCTTGCGCAAATCCTTGGTTAAGCAATTCCCGTTGGCCGATGATACTGCCAATCAAATGTTGGCTGAGTTATTGGTTCACTTGCAAGCCGATCAATTGCCGACATTATTCCTATATCAACTGCACTCCCGCAACGATCAGCAAAACCAGCTTTACTACGCGTCCTTACTGCGCCTAGTTTCCCAAGGTTGGACCTTTGACCTACGCCTGCGTTACTTCCTGTGGCTGCAACAGTCCGACCATTTGCAAGGCGGCGCGAGCTTAAGAGGATTCATCCAGGCAATTGAAAAAGAAGCTCGTATACACGTCAGCGAAGAGGAGTGGAACAAGTTGCAGCCCGAGTTGCAAGCCAGACGCCAAGCTACTGAAGCCTCAGCCAACAGCGCCATGGCCGTTCAAATTCAACGCAGTTTCCATCGCGATTGGAATTTGAACGATGCCATAGCCGCCGTTGCCACCCAAAGCCCGCAAGCCGACGTCGTCCGTGGCAGCCGAGTGTTCAACCAAGCATTGTGCATCCAATGTCACCGTTTCGACGGCCGCGGCAGCTACCTCGGACCCGATTTAAGTGCCGTCGGCCAGCGCTTTATGACCAAGGACATTCTTCAAGCGGTCATCAACCCTGGGTTGGCGAAGTCGGATCAATACGCCAACATCCAAATGCCGCCGGGCCTGCTCAACACCATGAAGGCGCAGGACTTAGCTGACTTGATTAAATTCCTCGAAGGCGCTAAATGGCCTGCTGAATAAGGACTTTAGGGCATATGGCCGATAACACCATATGCCTCCATCCGCCGGCCCGGCCTTGCTTGGTTATCTGCTGAAACTGCTGAAATCTAACCCGAATCGCACCGATTTTTCGATGCGGGTGCGTGAAACTTGGCGGATCAACATGACGCTAGCCTTAGCGATCGATTTTGTTGTCGCAGTTTCATGTTTGGGCCTTTGCTGGGCGGTCGACGTATTTATTAACCCGATTCCAATGCTGCCACTGACCATGGCTTGGATCGTGATTTACGGGTTAATTTGTGCCTTTACCTGGCCGTCGATTCGCAATCCCCAAATGGCCCCCTTCTTGTGGCTTTATCTGGGTTTTGGCTCCGTTTCGGTGGCCATAGGTTTAACCGCAGGTTTGTTGGACTTGGCCATAGGTGCTCCAGTATCGATTATGGGATTAATCGGCGTCGGCGCCTGTTGGGTTTTGTACCCGGCGCAAGGGGCCATGGCCACTATCGGCCCGCTGACCGCATGCGGTGCCGGCGTAATTGCATATTTGGCAAGCATGGGTTGGAGTGTCCCAGCAGGTTCCTATTGGGTCGCGATCGCAGTTTGTTCGCTCACTGGAGTTGTAACGGGCAGTTTTGGTGCCTTTGCCACCTTTCATGGTGCACAAAGAGAGCACGGAATGCGACGGGAGTTAGAGAAGGCCGTCGACAGTGCTGAAACTGCGGTACGCGCAAAAGCAGAATTCCTGGCAACCATGAGCCATGAAATTCGCACACCGCTGAATGGCGTCATCGGCATGGTTAGCTTGCTGGGTCGGTCTGAACTTGGCGACGAACAGCGCGAGCAATTGCAAACGGTAGAGCGCAGCGGCCACGCCTTGTTGACCATCATTAACGACATCTTAGATTTTTCAAAAATTGAAGCAGGGCAGCTAGATTTAGAAGAAGTGGCGTTTGATTTGTCGACTTTGGCAAATGACCTCAGGCAAGTGGCCGAATTTTCTGCCAACGGCAAAGCCGTGGTGGTCGGCTTGGAAATCAGCGAAGATACTCCAAAATGGATTATTGGCGACCCCACTCGATTGCGTCAGGTGTTGCAAAATTTGATCAACAATGCAGTGAAATTCACACCGCATGGTCGCGTCGACATAAAGATTCACGCCACTCCCACAGCCGACGCCAAGTATCAAATGAATTTTGCCGTAGTGGACAATGGCATCGGCATCGATCAAGAACAGCAATCACGACTTTTCCAGCCTTTCAGTCAAGCGGATTCAAGTACCACCCGACGTTTTGGCGGAACCGGTTTAGGATTGGCAATTTGCAAGCACATCGTTGAGCAAATGGGCGGCCAAATCGAAATTCACAGCCAACTAGGTGTGGGCAGCACCTTCCAATTTCAAATTGTGGTGGACGCGGCTACAAGTGAACAGGCGGCAGCGACAAAATTGGATGTCGGTTCCACGCTGCCTGTCGGCAAGGGACAGCGCATCCTTCTCGTGGAAGACAACCGGGTAAATCGCAAGTTAGCAAAAGCCATTTTGAAAAACCTAGAACTGCCGTTTGACGTCGCCTGCGATGGCTTGGAAGCGGTTGAGCTCTATCGTCCGGAGCGTTATGCCGCCATTTTGATGGACTACAGCATGCCGCGCATGGACGGCTATCAGGCAACGCGAATTATTCGCCACCTTGAGCGAGGAAAAGTGCCGACGCCAATCATTGCCTTAACCGCAAATGCTCTGGCCGGTGACCGTGAAAAAGCGCTGCGCTCGGGCATGGACGACCACCTGAGCAAACCGTATACCGTGCAAGATTTGCAACAAGTCTTAGGTCGATGGATGGAGACCTCAGAGGCGCACCGCAATCAAAGTCAAGCTACTTACCAGCAACCACAAAAGCGTGCCCTGTAGCATCGGCTTGACGCCGATTTTGCGCATCGCTTGTTTGGACATGGTGGAGCCGATAAAAAATAAGGTAAGGGTCAAGCCGATCCGCGCAAGTTGCTTGAGGTGATCGAAGGTGGCATGAGCGTCGGGCAACGCTTGCCGCAAGCCGGCCGCGCCGACGAATAAAAACACAAACCACGGAATGCTGACCTTGCCCCCGTGCTGGCTTTGACGCATGCCGATTACGGCGACCAGCGGCAAAATCCAAAGGGCGCGCGTCAACTTTACGGTGGTGGCAATTTGCAAAGCCTCGTCGCCGTATTTTGCCGCTGCGCCGACCACCGAGCTGGTGTCGTGAATCGCTATAGCCGACCACAAGCCGAACTGATGCTGACTGAGTTCAAGCAGCTCGCCGATAGGCGGGAATAGAAACAGAGCGACGGCATTCAGGGTGAATACCGTGGCCAATGCGACGGTCATGGCCTCCTTATCGGCATGGATTGCCGCACCAACGGCGGCGATCGCACTTCCTCCGCAGATGGCGGGACGGGAGGGGAGCGGGGTGCGGGCTGGGGATTCCCCCGTGGGCAAGCGCCCGATCAAGGCCCCAAGGGCTAGAGTGCAAAAAAGGGTAACCCCGGCAAAAAAGAACCCGGCGGGGGTGGCGGCCCATCCTTGGCCAAAATGCATGCCAAATCCAAGGCCGACGACCGAGGCTTGCAGCAAAAACTTGCTAGCTTTTTGCACACGCGCGGCTTGGTATGACCCAATGGTCACCGCCATGAAAATGCCTGCTGCCAGGGCTAGCGGCGGACTCAACCACACCACGCTAGCAACTGACAGCAGGAAGAAGACTGCAGCCTGCATGGGCGTAAGCTTAGCAGGTGCAAGCCTATGAATTAGGCCACCGTTTCAGGAACTGGCAACAGGTCGAAGCGACCCTGGAAAAAGCGCAGTTTTTCCGGCTCGTAGGTGCAATGTAGGCCGTGGATTTGATCGCGCTTTTTGTGCAGCCGAATGATGCCATCGGCGACTGCGCGCATGTGGTCGCGAGTGTAGACGCGGCGCGGGATGGTCAGACGAACCAGCTCCAACTCGGGGTGGTAGTTTTCGCCAGTGACCGGATTCCGGCCTTTGGACACAATGCCGCGCTCCATCGAACGCACGCCGGTTTCGACGTACAACTCCGCCGCCAAGCGCTGCGCCGGGAAATGGTCCTGCGGCACGTGCGGAAGGAACTTTTTGACGTCGAGGAAAATCGCGTGGCTGCCAGGAGGCGTCACGATTGGCACGCCGACGTCGGTCAGCATCTTGCCCAAGGCAGCAGTTTGGCGCACCCGTGAACGGATGTAATGGTCATCCAACATTTCTTCCACGCCGACGGCAATCGCCGCCAAATCGGGGGTCGCTAGGCCACCGTCGGTGACTGCACCTTCCAAAATCCGCAGCCGTTCTTCGGCCATTTCCTTCCATTCGACGTTGTCCTTGAAGGCAAGCAAACCGCCGATGTTGATCAAAAAATCTTTCTTACCCGAGACCGTGCAGCCATCTCCGTAAAGCAGCATTTCGCGCAGGATGTCTTTGATCCGCGTGTGACTGTAATGCGGGTCACGAGTTTGAATCATGTAGGCGTTTTCGACCATGCGCGTGGCGTCGAAAAAAACCGGAATGTTGAGCGAGCTGCAGTAGGAATACACCTCGCGCATGTTATCCATGGAGACTGGCTGGCCGCCCGCCATGTTGACCGAGTGCTCGAACGAAATGTACGCGATTTTCGAGGCGCCGTTTTGTTCGACCATCGCCTTGAGCTTGTTCAGGTCGATGTTGCCTTTCCACGGACATTCGCTTTGTGGGTGATGAGCTTCGTCAACGATGACGTCAGCAAAAATACCCCCGGCGATTTCTTGGTGCAGCTTGGTGGTCGTGAAATACATGTTGCCCGGCACGATCTGGCCAGGTTGGATCATGATTTCGGAAAGAATTTGCTCGGCGGCGCGACCCTGGTGAGTGGGGATAATGTGCTCATAGCCAGTCGCCTCACGCAGGGATTCGACCAATTCGTTGTATGCATCCGAGCGTGCGGGTGTGGCCTTGGCACCGTCGTAAGCCGCCCACTGGCTAGTGCTCATCGCCGAGGTGCCGGAGTCGGTGAGTAAATCAATGGTGACGTCGGCCGAACGCAGCAAAAAGGTGTTGTAACCGGCGGCTTCAATCGCGCTTTGGCGTTGCTGCCGAGTCAAGGTGGCAATGCGCTCCACGGTGTGGATAGTGAACGGGTAGGTGTCGAAGTTGAAAGCTTTCAAATCCGGGAATACCCAGCGATAACGCATTTGATCGCGCCATCTCCCTTCGCGCATAGGCTCCAAACTGTGGATCTGATTGCGCTGTTGGTGCAGGCTTATTATGGCATCACCGATCTGATCCAATTGACGACTGGTAAGCGCCAAACGCGGGATTTGAACTGCCACTTGAACGTCTCGACCGACCCGTCCGTGAGCCAGAGCACGCACACCGCAAATGGCGTACAGCGCGGCCGAAAATACATCTTGTTGATGGTGCTTCAGGTGTGGGAAAAAGGCGACGGCATCGATGTAGGCTCCATCGCAACCGCGCTCCAACGGCACCCCTGCGTCCAACATGCGACGGCAGAAACGCTCGGTTTCTTGCATCACCCACTGCACCTCTTCCTCGATGCACATTTCCCGCAAACCGCGTGCGAACAGTTCCATCGTGCGGCCAGACATACCGCCGTAAGTGTGCAGACCTTCGTACACCACCACCTCATTGCGGAGCGCTTCATGATCGGCTGGATCCGCTGTCGCCAACACCCCGCCCGACGGGCATTTTGCGTCCTGAGCGGCATCCATCATCAGCACGTGGCCGGTTTGAGCGATCTCCTTGACCAACGACGCAATGCTGCGCTCGGACATACCTGGTTCGTGGTGCTGGATATACCAAGCGTTTTCAATCACCCGCGATGCATCTAAAATCAGGCGCTTGCCATTTTGATCCGCTAACGAGCGCACCTTCTTCAAATTACTCAAGTTGACCGGATGTTGGCCGTCGGCAAAAACTTGCATGCAGACGGCTTTGGTTTCCTTCTGCTTCAGAACTTCGGCCAAAATATCCAGGTCGGCGTTACCGGTGAAAATGGCGTCGTTTTGATCGCGCACATCAATGACATGCACGCCTTGCGGAGTCAGTACGTCGGTCCGCGTTTGCGCATTGGAGGCCACGAAACACCCCTTAGGGAGCAGCGTGGAAACTACCAACTTGACGCAGCCCAAAATGTTGTGGGCCGGGCATATGTATGGGAAGCCAAATACTTCGTCTACAGCCTGCTCCAAATTTTCGAAGTTGCGTGCTCCAGCGTAAGCTTCGTCGCCGAGAAACTGGCCCGACAACTGCTCCTGAGTCATCGCGCTGGTGCCTAGCGAGCACATATCAAAAGCCAATTGCGACGGCGTCAGATGAAAAACATTGAATTGCGCTTTCGCTAGGTTGCGGCGCCGATCCTCTAGCGACGGGAAATGAACCCGGCGAATCGTTTTGATCTTGTGGGGTTCATGGGGAAGCGACTGCTGCATGTAATTTCTCCGATGGAATCCGGGCACAACGCCCAAACCTCCGCCGACCATTGGCTAGGTCGGTGTCTGGAGAATAAATAACTCTCTGCTGCCGCCTTCCAAGTGCTAGCACCTGAAATCTGGGGGTTTTTGAACTTTCCCCTGCTCGCTTATTCCCGCCTGGACCGTGAATGGGATCAGCCGCGAATCACTGCAGAACCACCAAAACGTATCCAACCGCCAAAATCAGTTGCATCAATGCAAACGGCAGCGCCATTTTCACGAATTTCGCAAAGCCGACGTTGAGCTCTTGCTTGTGCATGATAGTGACTGCAACCAAGGTCGAAGCGGATCCAATTGGAGTCAGATTGCCGCCCAAATTGGCGCCAAAAACCACTGACCACCAAAATGGCGAATCCGGATTACTGCCGACTTCGGGATGGGCGGCGAGGATTTTGGAGAGCATCGCCGCAAGCGGAATGTTATCGGTGACCGAACTTGCCGCCGCACCGCTGATCAGAATGGCGCCACTGCCGACGGTTTCGCCGAGGCCAATAATTTGCGCTAGGCCGCCACCGATCAGGTGCAGGACGCCAGCATATTCCATCACGTTAATGGTAATAAACAAGGCGCAGAAAAAACCAAGTAAATCCCAATCCAAAGCCTGGTAAAAACGATCCGCAACTGCCTTATAGCGCACCAACATGATCGTCGCAAAAGCCAGCGCCACCCAGCCCATGCCCAATTCCTTCACAAACGGCATCACCGACGTCGTCGCGATGGTGACGATGAATAGCACCAGCATGACCGCGCCAAATATGAAAAAGCCGCGACTTTCTATGCCGTCGTTTTCGTCAAAGCCGGTGACGAGTTGTGCAGCTTGCTCGCGCTCCTTTGAATCCGTCAGGGCTTTGATGTTGAAACGTT
>JACNIZ010000372.1 GCA_014382805.1 Planctomycetota bacterium | reverse complement strand
CGTCGGTGCTGATGCTGGGCTCCCAGCCGGTGTCGCGTTGATCGCCAAGGTATGCGATGCTGATCAGCGTAGTGGTTCCGGCTGTGCGGTCGCGCAAATACACATCGCGGTCGCCCCAGTAAGTGTCATAACCACTTAAATTGGTGGCGCGGGTAACAAAAACGACGTAGCGGCCATCGTCGGAAACGTCACACATGCGCGCTTCCCAATGGCCGACGTTTTGCTCAATACCCAAGTTGCCGACGCTGACGCGCTCGATGGTATCCAGGTCGCGGTCGACGAAAAACACGTCTTCGGTGGTATTGGTATCGCCGCCGACCAAATTTGTGGCGCGACTTGCAAACACCACATAACGCCCGTCTTCGGAAATCTGCGGCCAGTGCGAGTCATCATTCGCCTCAATTCCGCCCGCACCTTGTGAAACGCGCTCAATCGTCCCATCGACGGTGTCGCGCACAAAAATGTCGTACTTGGCGTTAGTATCGCCGGCGACCAGATCGGTGGCTTTGCTAGCGAATACCACGTACCGGCCATCGTCGGACTGGTTCGGGTGCTCGATCCCAGCATCCGGCAAGGTGTCGGCGTAAGTCACGCTTACAGCGGAGTAATCCTGCGCCGTTGCCGACGTCGTCAGCGCAGCGATGGTTAAGGTAGTAGAGATGGAAGTGAGTAGCGGAATCTGTTTCATGGTTTTGGTCCTCACTGCAGCAGCGCAGCAAATACCAAAACCGGGACAATGAAAATTGGGAAATTTTGTCAGATGGGGCAATAGGGGCAATCCATTTTCCCAATACATCAGCACCCGAGGTTGCCGGCATCTTTTTTTGCTCCCTCACCCGACCTGTGACGACCGAGGAGATCCCTGTGAAAGCAACCCACCAGGCGCTTGAGTTTTTGAGATTTGAGCTGCGCCAGCAAATTCGCCAGCCAGCCACCTGGATTTCATTTGTTGCTTGTATTGCGGCGGGCATTGCTTTTATTACCACCGGCCTAGGTGATTTGGACGTAGCGGCCGGCAGAGTCGCCAAAAATGTGCCCTACGCTGTGCTGCAGAATTTGACCGGGCTCTCAGCTTTGGGGATGTTTGTAGTCATGATTTCGGTGGCACAAGCAGCACTCAAAGATTTCAAATATGGGACCGCGCCACTCATTTTTTCCAGACCCGTTCGAACCTCCTCCTATTTACTTGGTCGGCTTTCCGGAGGCGTTTTTATTGGAGTATTAGCTGTTTTGGGCGGTGCCATAGCCATGGCCGTGACTCATTGGATTTTGGCGCAAACCGATTCGCAAATGGCGCCCTTTTCCATCGCCGCCTGGAGCTTCGGGGTCATGTTTCTAGTCATTCCGAACCTGCTGCTCATCGGAACATTGGTGAACCTACTTGCACTTGCCAGCCGCAGTATGGGCATTACTTTTTTAGGCCTATTGGTGCTCATTATTGGCCAAGATTTAGCTGAAATCATCCCTGTTGCAACCTTCGGCTATCGTTTGCCCGCACTTTTGGATCCTCTGGGGATCGCGGCAATGAACAGCGTGACCCATAGTTGGACGGTTAGCGATTACGCTCTAAATTTTCCGGGGCTTAGCGGCGACTTATTGCTCAACCGAGTCGTGTGGGGCCTATTGACCGTAGGCTTTTGTTTGTTATCTGCACCAGTATTTGCTTATCGGGCACGTCGGGCCGACACCGGCAAAAAGTCAAAACGTCAGCTGCGTCCGCCGCAACCGGCGTCTGTAGTCACTCGCATGCCCGACGTTCAAGCTGAGTTTGGATTGAAAACTTGGCTCGGGCAATTTTGGTCTATCCTCAAACTTGAATTGCGTTTGATGTATTCCAGCCTGGCGTGGCGAATTTTGGTACTTCTAGGCATTATTTTGGCAGGATACGTCGCCATGCAAGGAGAGCCAATTGCTGGCGTGGAGTCCATCCCTGGTGGTCGCGCCGTCGCCACGGGGATCGACCGTGCAGCAAAATTCACGATGACGATCATGGTGTTGCTGTTCAGCGGTGAATTGGTTTGGCGCGAGCGGGAAACTCGCATGGGGCTGACCATTGATACTTTGCCACAATCAAAAGGCGTAATGGTCGGTGCCAAAATAGCCGCTCTGGCGACGTTGATTTTTACCAGCCTTGGAGCTTATGGCATCGCAGCCACAGCCGCAGTTTCTGGGCAATTTGAGGTTGCTGTACTTCCGTCAGCCGCGATTGTGCCAATCATTCATGAGGGCCTAGGCTATTTGCAATTAGCAGCGGTATTTTTGCTTTTGCAAACTCTAGCCGGAGGTCGCATGCGGGGCTATTTGGTGATCGCTTTGTTCCTGGCATTACGCCTAGGGCTGAATCTTACGGGTCACCTCGGGCCGCTCTACTCGATGGCGTCGGCAAACCTTCCGTTCTACAGCGACATGAACGAATGGGGGCACGGCTTGCAGCGAGTGGCATTGATCCACGCTTATTGGACCTTTATTGCCCTTGGCTTGGCGATAGGCGCGGGCTTGTTGTGGCCTCATGGCGTCGTTCTAAGTACAGGGCAAAGCTGGGCGCGAGCCAAACGACGTTGTCAGGGATGGGCGCGCATAGGATTGCTAGCGAGTGTGGTGGCCAGTATTTCTGCGGGGATTTGGATTTATCAAGCAACTTTGGCGTCGGGCAAAGGCTGGAATAGAAAGCAAACCGAAGCTTTTTTGGCCAACTATGAATTGGAGTACAGCTCTTGGCAGTCCAAGCCTCGTCCGGAAATGACTTCCATGATGGCCGACGTCGATCTGCAGCCAGGGGAGCGTCAGGTGCGCATTTATGGACGTTATTTGTTGCATAATCAACATGCGCAGCCGATAGCTGAA
>JACNIZ010000132.1 GCA_014382805.1 Planctomycetota bacterium | reverse complement strand
ACAGGGAGCGTTTTCGGAACGCGATTTACTTTCATTGCGGTGGGCTGGATATGTACCCGAGACTAGGATCTACCCACACGAAATCCTGAAGCCCCAAGAATATTATGAAAAGATGCCACCTAAGTCCCCACGCTTCCCCCTAATCACATTTGGCGCAATTGCGCTTATGCTTGTTACTGCTGGTAGCGCAAGCTCGCAACAGAAACAAAAGCTCAAAGTTCAATCTGCGGTCACCCCTAACCACGCTGGCATTTTTGCCCCTGCGGGAGGGTTGAACCTCGCCGGAACCAATGGCCGAGTTGGCACCGTGCATATAGTCAATAATTCCACACTTACGAATTACTTCTCAATCCCGGGTGCTCAGCAGGAATGGGTTGACAACAATATTTTGATGGACACCGATGGCACGGGTGCTGAGTCGGTGAGCACTTTGAAATACACATATTGTTCTTCCGACGTCAACCCGAACGGCATTTCGGAAGTCCTCACGATTTATGATGATTCTATTTATTGCACTGGTCCTAGTAATTGGCCGGTCGCCGACTGCGCTTATTCTGTTTCAGGGTTGCCCGGTGCGGTTAATGGGGCACTTGCTTGTTGGATCGTTACCCTCGATTTGGCTGGCGTGGAATGCAACTTGACCGATGGCCATGGCGGATCAGCCGGCTGGGGGCAGGTTTGGGATAACAGCTCAACTGGGCCTTGGTTGGCCAATGGAGGGCTCGGACAAACCAATAGCTTTACTTGGTTTGATTGGAATGGGCCCAATGCAAATGCATTCCAAGGGTGTTTTTGGTTCGGCGGCGTACCGCATGCAGGTTTCGATATGCAGATGCTGGCTGGCGAAAGCGGTGTCCAGCTGCGACCGGGCGATGGCATCGAATTCCGCCAATTGGATGCGTTATTCAATACCTATACCCAAATGGATACGGGTACCGGTCAGGTGGAATTGGACATCCCTCTGCTACAAAGCACCGTCGGCATGACTGAAGGATTTCTTAACGTCGCGACCAGCGAAGGATGGGTGGTACACAACCTTCCGGTTGCTGAAGTGTATACAGAGTCCACCATTGCTGTGGACTTTTACCTCTCTGGCGTAGAAGGTGTGGACTTTCCAAACTTGTTGGCTTACGCAACCTTCACGGATGCGCCCTTACTGAATTTTACTGGCCAGCCTGATACGAGCTTTGCCGTGAACAACTATGGCTATAACGCGGCTGGTCGGGATCTAGCAAGCATTGGCCCGCTACCACCGCCTGAAGCGTTGCCGCCGCCATTTAAGTTCGACCTGCCCGATTTGTTATACGCGTATCAACCCGGCCACTCCAACGAGCAGGCTGCAACCAACCAATGCGGCCCTATGGCAACTGCGAATAGCATGGACTGGCTGGCGAAGCGATATCCAGACATCATCCCTGGATTACCCACGCATAAGGCTGGTCTAGGTGTGGTGACTTCGGATGGAACTGTTGTTGGGGAATTGGACGAGGACATGGCCCGAATTGGAACCAGCCGTACCGATGCTGAAGGAGTGGACGATGCCCAATTTTTGGAAGGTAAGCTCGAATTCATCGACACTTACAACCTCCCTCTGGACGTCAAACACCAAGACGACGGACCGGTCGGCGGCGGTGACTTCACCCGTCACGGCTTGACCTCGAAAGGGAAAGGCAATCGTGTCACTTGGGAATTCATCATGCATGAAATCGAGCATGGCGAAGACGTCGAGCTGGGCTGGACCTATCCAGGAGGGGAAGGCCACTGGGTGACTCTTACCGGCGCAGGCAAAATCAAAGGCGTGCCCTTTGTTACTTACTTGCACGATACGCTGCAAACGGACGAAGACCCTAATGACAATAAAGGGCTGCTGCCAGGTTTCAGTTTCCTGGAAGACACCAACGGCGACGGCATGCTGAATGCCAGCAGCGAGCTCGGTAAACCGGAAGTTGACATCGTAGTGAGTGAATCCCCTAAGGCATCTCCAGAAGGTCCGACCTACCTTCCCGATCCCCTGATCCCGAATCAGTCGAGCCGCCTTTACGTCAAAAACCTTGAGCCTGGCAATCCGACTTACATAGGCTATTCCCTCGCCGGCGCCGGCCCGACCTCTACACCCTTTGGTAACGCTTGGCTTGGTCAGCCCTACACTGCCATCGGTCCTTTCATTGCCGACGCCAACGGTGAAGTCGACATCATGTCGCCGCCGATCCCTGCTGGAGCTGCAGGGATTACGGTTTGGTCTCAGGCTTTGGAAATCCTAGGCGGCGGCGTCGGTGAGTTTTCGAATCCCCAGGTGCAGGTGATTATGTGATGGGGTGCTCAGCCTTCAATTACTAAGTCACGCCGATTCCTTAGCCAACTTAGCGTTCGCACGTTTCACGCCAAAGTGGTAAAGAATCATCAAAATCATGGATCCAATACCAATCAAGGCAAACTTAGCCCACATTAAGTAAGGCTTGTAAGTCTCCCACAGGTAAATTCGGTATTCGCCGATCTCCTGACCTTTACTTGCAGCCGCCATTCTCATGACTCGGGACTTCTGGAAGAAGCTCTTGGCTTTGTCCATCTTCTCGTCCTCTTCGCCCTCCATAGCTTCCGCCAAAGTCACTAGCGTTGCCTGCAATGGAGCGCTGTTATTGCTGACGGCAAGGCGCGTGGCACCAAATTCACTGCGCAAAGTTTCTAAGTCAGCAGGAAGTGGTTTGCTACGCAAATCGAGAACGGCTTGAGCTTGGTCGCCGTCGCCAGGATCATTAAAATCACTGCCGACGCCATCCAAGACGCGCGCTAATGCAGTTTGGTCTTCCAACTCGTGCGCTTTGACTTTGCCGCTTTCTTTACTAGCTTCCCAAAGGGGTTGCACCTTGGCCGCCAGGGCGTCGAGGTCCAATCCGTTGGTGCGCACGTCGTTGTCGAAGCAGATGCGTTGCGCGGAGTAATAAGCAATGCCGAGTTCACTGGACAAGCGGTTAAACAACGCACTGTCCTGAATCAGTTTGATCTTAGCTGCGGTGCGATCATATTCAGCTAGCGTGGTGCGAACGAAGTCCAGTATGGGCTTAGTGGCTGCGTCGCTCATGGCGCTTGGGAAACGCGTGATGTACTCCGCAGGCAGGCCGGTGGAATCGGCGAGGGCTGTGATCAATTCGGGCAATGCCTTGCCGCTTAGATCGCCAGGCAGGCCGTCGGCGAATTTGCTGTCGTCGCTTTGGAACCAGGTCAGCAGTTTGGCAGGATCGGTTTCCACCTCGATGTTGTCGGGTTGGAAGAGCATATTCATGGTTTCCAATGTGGATAAGCCGGTCATCGTCGAAAAACTGCGGATTAGCTCCTCTTCAGTCAGGTTGTTGACGATCGCCGGGATCTGTTTGCCCTGCACGTAATCCTGCAGCGCCAAATTGACCTTGTCGCCACCTTCTTCGTACCAGTTACCAGCAACCACAGAACCAATCGACCAACCAATGCCTACGGTGGCGTTAGCGTAGCCCAGGTACAAACCCTTCTTGCCGGGTGGGGCTATGCCGGAAAGGTAGCGTAACTTGGTCGGGCTGGCGGTCATCTCACCCAAGGAAAAGACACCGATGGCAAACAGGGTCCACCAACCGTTGTAACTCATGCCCAATCCGTAGATGGCGAGAGCGCAAATCAAGATGCCAACAATCATGGCTGGCATGGCCTTGAATTTTCCAGTTATATAACCCATCGCAAAGGCGAACAAGCTGATTAACAAAGCATTGAAGTTAATCATCCATTCTTGCGTCAAGTTACCGCCGTTCACCTTCGGTACAAAATCATCTGACAAGACCGGATTGAAACCTACCACCATGGCAATCACGCTGATCACAATGGCGCCCGGCCAGAACATCTTTTCAATCGGTCCCAAATCAGCAAATTTCCAGCCGACGAACTTCAAGCGCGTAATCGTGAGCGCAGCCAGGATAACCAACAAAGCTGGCATCAGCGGCAGACCACCTAGACTCCCCTCAATGAATTGCGCCGCACCGCTGGAATCAACCCAGTCATCAATAAAGTTCGGCAGTATGTCGAACAGTTGATAGAACATCAACCAGAAGCCAGCAAAGCTAAGGGTGAAAAACAGTACTCGCGGCTTGAGGAATTCAAGCAAGCTGTCCTTGAATACCTGCTTAGCGTTTTGCCCTTCGTAACCCTGATTGGCGACGCGTTTCGGCTCAGCAAAAAACAGCAGTGGTAGGAAGTTCAGCGCAATACCGATGGTGCATGCGATGAAGACAAACTTCCATGACACGATGCACAAGTAACCGGCCAACAACGGCCCAATAAAGCCGCCGATGTTCACCATTTGGTAGAAAATTCCCCAGCCAAACGAACTCTTGCCCTTCGGTATCTTGGTGGCGATCAGGCCTTGTACGCCTGGCTTAAAGATCGCAGTTCCGGCCGCCAGCAACATCGCACCGATGAAGAAAATCGGATAGGTGTAAGTGCCACCTGCCGCACCGAGGTGCTCGTCCATGCTCAAGCCATTCATGCCCGCCGCAATTTCAATGGCGTAGCCCATGACCAGATAACCGGCCATTTTGACTACCGTCGAAATGCCGATGTTGATCTTATAGCCATAACGGTCGGCAAAACCGCCGGTAAACACCGGCAGGAAGCTCTGCACCATCGCCCACCACAAGAAAATGTGGCCTTTTTGCACGTGGCTGAACTGGGGGCCGCCGTCCTCGTATGCCAAAACCATGAACAGTGGAAGCACTGTTCGCAGCCCGTAATAGGCGAAGCGTTCGACCACTTCCATCCAGTTGGCGATCCAGAAAACGCCGGGGAAGCCATAAACAAGGCGATCGCCACGTGAAACGGAGGTTTGCTGCTCAGTCATCGGTCAGAAACTCTAGCAGCGCGCTGCCGCTGTGGTGGCTAGCTCACCAAAGCAAGCGCAGGTTTTTTACTCCGCCAGCCTCTTTTACCCATTGCCGAAAAACGCCGACGTCAAAAAAATCGCCGTCACTGCGGCCGCTGAATGGGGCTGGGTCCTGCCCAAGTCGCAGCGCTTTACGACGCAAAGTCTCCTTCACCGCTCGGTACACATTAATCAGGCCATGTCCGGTGGCAAAGTCCACCCCCGGTTCGGCAATGTCGGTGGCGGTGGACGTCAGAATATTCATCAAATCCCACGGCAACAATTCCGGGTCGGCCGAAAGCAAAATGGCGATGGTGCCGCACAACATCGGTCCTGCCAGCGAGTTGCCGTTGACGAAATCCCCGGGCTGGTGGCTGCCGTCCAGCGAGGGCTTGGGAATCTGGTGATTGAAAGCGCAGACCTCAGGCTTTTGCACCAAGCCGTCTTGGTAGTGCTCCAACTCCCACTTGACCGGACCCTTGCTGGCAAAAACAGTCTCGGTCAGATCGCGGTGTACTCCGGTGGAGGCGAAAACCACGTCGGGTATGTCCTCTGGCGTGCGCATTTGGCGCGGGATCGGCGCAAAGCCGCGCGAACCTTCCTGGCCAAAATTACCAGCGCCAGAAGCGAAGTAAATGCCGCATAGCGATCCATGCTCCAGCACCTTGCGCCAATGGCTGCGCCCCTGTTTCAGCCCCGGTATAGAAAAACTCATGCTGTAGGTGTCGGCGCCTTGGGCAACCGACCATTGCACGGTTTCTTCAATTCGACCGATGACCCCCGCCCAACGACTTTCCGGCGCCAAGCCAAAGCCGAGCGGTGGACCATCTAGCGGCCTACCGCACAACACGTTGACGCAATAAAAACCATGCATGCCGTTGCCGAAAAAGATGCGGTCGCTGTTGCCGTTGAAGTCATATCCATGCACATCATCGACTAGGCCATTGTTGTCGTCATCTTTGCCGTTGCCGGGGATTTCGCCGGGGTTGGAATACAAATTGGCGGCAACTTCGGCGGTGTACTGAAAATTGAAATCGTGCACTACATTGAGCACCCCGTCGCCACGAAAGGAAAATTCTTGCCAAGCACGCACCGCCATCAATTGATGACTGTACCAAGGGTGCATGATTTCACGCTCTGATTCGGCCGCCTTGACGTCGGCAATTTTGTTGGCGTATTTAGGGCGGCCGTTGGCCTTTTGCCCACCCGAATTTAGGCTCAAAAATATTTTTTTGACGCCCGCCACAGCTTGCAGTTTCTTCAACCCCTTGCCACTCAAGTTGGCGTAAAAGCCATTGACGATCCAAAGCGGATGCACGTCCTGCAGCACCTTCGAGCGCTGCAATTTTTTGATATCCGCTTCCGCCGTCGACCAGGATTCGTCGCTCAGCTGCTTTAGTGTGTGAATCGCTGCCGCCCGTAACCGGCTGCGCGTCCAGCCGACGTATTCCTTTGCGCGGTCGCGGTAAGAAGTGCCAGCGCCGAGCAATTGGCGATCAAACCAAACCACAACCGGCACGCTTTTCGGCTTATTTTCGAGGGCGGCCAATAAGGCTGGATCTACCCAAATGCCTTCACCGCTGACCAGCTCGGTCGCTAACGTTTCGGCTTTAGCCTCCTGTAGCAGAGCGGTTGAAAGTGCGACACCCGTAACCGTCGGCGTAATTGCTGAAAAACAAAGCAGCACCGCAAAAGAACAAACCAGAGCCCACTCGCTAAAAAAGCGGGCTCTGGTTTGATTGGAAGTAAGCCTAAACAGACTATTTGCCGTCGTGTTCGTGGCCGTGGTCGCTGCCGTCATGCTCGTGGTCAGCTTCGTCGTCATGCCCCTCAGTGCCTTCTTCGGCAAGTAACTCCTCTAAGGCAGCAGCCATTTCTTCTGGCATTTCGCCCAAGCTCTTCACCCAAGCGCCAAGAGTCTTGGCTTCGGCTTCCAATTGCAAAGCCATTTTGGCCCAGAATGCACACTGCAAGCCAACGTTTTGCACCATTTCGACGTCGTGCACTTTGCCCATCTTGCTGAATTCAATCACGCTGTTGACAAAAGCCTTGGCCGATTCTTCATCGCGCACTTCATTGATGCGCGAAGTGACGACGATTTCGTAAAGACCCATTTCGTTTTTCGGGTCCATCATCTGCGCAGCAGCACGCTCTTTGGCGTTGGAAGTACCAGACTTCAACAAAGCTTGAATGCAAGCCAGTTTCAGGCCACTATCATTCTTTGGATCCACTTCCAAACCGGCGCGCACGATGGTGGCCATTGACTGACGACCAGGGGTTGAATCGGTAGACTCAGCCAACGTAGCGGCAGCGCGTTTGATAATGCCAGGCTTAGCCTTGGCGTCGGCGTTGGCGAACTCTTCTTTGAGCTTGGCTACTACCTTCAGGGCTTCTTTGCCATCCGTGTTGAGCTCGACCAAGTGCTTAAGGTAAGACGTCGCGCCACCTTCTTGGTAACCGGTGCGGCCGAAAACGTCGCCGTCCGTGTTAATCAGCAGGATGGTCGGAAAACCTTCAATACCGTACATGCCCGACAACTCTTGGTTGCGCTCTGGGTTCGGTACTTTGGCCTTGGCTTCTTCACCGTTCGGGTAATCCAACGCGACCAGCACGTAATGCTTAGAAGCTGCGTTGTAAAACTCGTCGAACTTGAATACTTCGTCGTGCAACTTTATGCACCAGCCGCACCAGTCAGAACCGGTGAAATCGACCAGCAAATCCTTGCCTTCGTCCTTGGCTACAGCCATGGCTTTGTCGAAGTCGGCGAACCAGCGGTGCTCAGCGTCTTGAGCGGAGAGGGAAGGGGTCGCCGAAAGGCCCAGGCCGACGGCTAGCAGAAGGGTAGGAATGCGCATGATTGCGTGGTTAGATGCCGGCGGTAATGCGGGCAGGAGCGGGGATTTTAGCGGTTTTTGGGCTGCTGCGGCAGCACTGGCGTTAAGGGCCTTCGTCGACGATTTCCAGCAGCTGCCATGCAGGGTCGAAAATCAATTGTAAGTGACGAATTTGATTGTTGTTACGACCATATTGGTAGGACGCCGAAGCACTGTCGCTTAGCGGCACTGACAACGACAAGTTCCAGCCGCTTTCCTGCAACCACTTCCAAGTCAAGGATCGGCGGCCGCCGACGTCGTCGGCCTCGCTGACGCTGGATGGGGCGCCGAGCAGGTCGAGGCACTTTTGCAGATCCATTCCCGGCTGCAATTGTTCCACGGCAATGGCTTCGGGCGGTTGTTGCCAGCGCAACTGCCTCAGGTTGCCGCTCGCACACGACCCAAGGGTCAGCGCGAGCAAAAGGGCGGTGAAGATTCTCACGGCCTTAGAACAATGGTATGTCGTACTCCGAATCTTTGGCTTGCAGCGTGGATCCGTAATGGGTTACGCGGCCGGTGGCGTCGAAAAATACCCAGCAGCGGTCGAACTGGCGATCGGTGCCGTAGAGCCCCAAAATCAAAAACCAAACGCCGCCGTTCTTTTCCGAGGTGTGCTGATAAAGCCAAGCCGAGCCGTCGCCGAGTTCCACGACCTGTTCCGGCGCGCCCATCAGGTCGGCTACTTCTTGGGCGCTGGTGCCGGGCCGCAGCAAGGCGATTTGATCGGCGTCGAGAGGTTCGTTGATCACCGTCTCGCCCATGAAGCAGGCGGGGGTGAAGAAAAGCAGCAGCAGTGGCAGGAAGTGGCGCATTGTGGTTGGGTATGGCGGATCGGCAGGGCGTAAGTAGATCATGTTAACCGCAGCCCTAAAGCGAGGGGTTTCGCAATTCTGATCAAGCGGGGTTGAAAAATAGGGTTTAATCTGAATTTATGGACGACCATGGCACGGCCTGGAAAGCGCGCATTAGCAAGGCACAGAAAATGCTCGAAGAGCGGCTGCTGGACGACGTCGGCTTGGACGAGTTGGCGCGGGCCGCGACTTATTCGCTGTTTCATTTCCACCGCTTATTCCGCGCCGCGACCGGCGAGACGGTGCGCCAATATCAGCGTCGGTTACGGCTTGAGCGTGCCGCCTATTTTCTGACTCACGGTCAGGACGACATCTTGAAGCTGGCGCTGGACGCCGGTTATGGAAGTCATGAAGCTTTCACCCGCGCGTTTCAGACGCGCTTCCAAATCACGCCGTCGGCTTTTCGTGCCGAGCGGCGGCAGATTCACGAACATAAAATCATGCCGATGACTGAAATTGAGGTGCGCATTGCCGAGCGCGAGCCGCAGTGCATTGCTTTTGTCCGCCACGTTGGACCTTACGAGCAACTGCGTTACGAAGCCTGCATGGTGGTCAAGCCAGGTACCAAGGTTAAGGCCCCGGTAGAACTAAAGGAGATCCCTGGCGGCACCTACGCGGTGGTCATGCACGAGGGTGCTTACGAAGGATTTGCTGAAACTTATGCGCGCCTGATCGGGCGCATTTGCTCGGGTCCGATTGACGGTAAACAATGGCAACTCGGCGATCCACCGGCGTTGGAGAAGTACCTCAACGACCCGCGAAAAACCAAGCCGGAAGATTTGCGCACCGAGGTTTGGTTGCCGGTCAAGCGGTAAGGCCAGCGGGCTTTTTAAGGAATGATGGTGACGGCAACCGGTCGCGAAAACGCGTGAAACATGAAGTCGCCCCAACTGGCGATCTCATACCAGGCGCAGCTTAGATGGAAGGTCTGGCCGATCATGGAACTGGCTTGGCCAGGTCCAAAAATGATGGTGGATACTGCGTCGCCATTAAGGTCGAGATTGCCGCGTGGATTTTGGAAATGCGGCGTGTAGTTGTCGCCGGCGGTCCGCGCAAAAATGGAGTCCTGCACGAGTGGGTTGGGCAGGCCGAAGACTTGGCTGTAACCCAATCCGCTGGCGGTGGCGAGCACCGCGTAGCGGGTGGAACCGGGGTGGAACAGCCAATCGTCGGGGAAGTTCATGTCGAGCTCGATCACGCCTCCGGAGGCGGCGGAAAGAGTGTTGGTATTGGCGCTGAGGAAGTCGCGGAACTCATAAAGATAAGCCGCGCCCGGCGTCGGGCCGTTGAGCCAAGCGCTGGTTGCGCCGACCATGAATTCATCGCGGCCGTTTTGGTTGAGGTCGCCAACTCCACAAACGGTGGTGCCAAAATAATGGCTGTAGCCGTCGGATTCGCAGGCGTAGAGCAGGTCGCCGCTAGCGCCGGAATGGATGTACGCGCGTCCGCCGTAAGCGCGGCCGTCGGCACCGAGTAGATGGTCGTTGACGCCGTCGTTATCCATGTCGCCGATTAGCGAAACATCGGAACCGAGGTCTTCCCAATATTCGCTGCCGGCGATTTGGCGCAGCAGCGAGCCGTCGGCGCCGGAGTAAAAATCCACCCGGCCGACGCGGTTGTTTTGCGGCGAGTCGTAAAAAATGTGGCCGACCATGATGTCGGCGACGCCATCACTGTTGATGTCACCGGCATTGCCTATGGACCAACCATAGAGGTTGTAATCGGAGTCGCCAGGCCAGCTGTAAATCGGGGTGGCGGTTGCGCCACTGAACAGATAGGCGGCACCAGGGCGCGTCATGCCAGCGAGTGAGTCGCCGGTGGCGGTGATGGAAAAATCAATCGTGCCATCGCCGTTGACGTCGCCCGGGCAGGCGATGTCTTGGCCAAAGTTGCCGTTTACTTCTAGCCCGTTCAAGGTGAGTAAAACGCTGCCGGTGGCGCCGCTGATGACAAAGGCCGAACCGCTATTGCTAACCCCACTCAAGTTGGAATTTGGGGCAGAGACAAATAAGTCGTTGATACCGTCGCCGTTGTAATCGCCGGCGTTTTCAATCGAATCACCGAAACTGCCGGAATTTGCGGGTGCGGAAATGCTCAGCAAATTGCCACCGCTTGCGCCGGATTTAATGTAAACCGTGCCGTCGCCCAGATCGCTGCTATATGCAAAATCATCACGCCCATCGCCGTTGACGTCGCCCAAGCCAGTGATCGCTCCACCGACGTTTTCCCAGTCGGAAGAGCCCATGTATTCATAAATCAAACCGCCATCCACGCCGGAAAAAACCTGAAGCCGACCATAATTGGGGGTGTTGTTTCCACCCGGTCCATCGAGGCCGGGAGCGCCAGCAGCGACGTCGTCATAGCCGTCACCATCGACATCGCCGACATTGGCACAAGCCGCACCCATGATGTCGCCAGAGTGGATGCCGTACCAGCTGAAGCGTTTGTCAAAGCCGCCGCCAGCCGTCTGTGCCGCAAGCGGGACGGCAAAAATAGGGAGTAAAAGTAACGCGGTTGCGTGGCGATTCATGGTCGGGACGAGGAAATGTCGAGGGCTGGCTGAGGGGAGGAAAAGGGCAGGATGAGGGCAAGTAAAAGGCAAGAGTTCGAGCGAATCTACAGCTTGATCCAAATCAAACCGCGGAAGTCATTCTCTTTGAATCCGATGGCTTGGTCGTTCGGATAAAGACGATCCAACTCCGATTTTACCTCAGTTGGAATGTTTTCACCATGGCAACTCAGGCACACCGGGGCGACGAACATTGGTTCGGCGTAAAGCACTTTGCCGTCGGGAAGAATTTCGGCGTGCTTGACGTCGGAGTTCGGCGTGCTTTGATGAAACTCTAGCCAGGTCGCCAAACTGCCTTCGGCGGCATTGTCTGCATTACGCAACTTAGTGCTGGTACGTCCAACTTCAAAGCCGTTCGCTGCCGCCGCCTGGATAATTTCCGGGGCTTCTAGACGACAGGCGTCAATTGCTTTCACTGGGCCATGCTCTTGCATAGAACTCACCAATGCTTGCTTGAGTTGCGCTTTAATCGGCGCCAATGCTTGCGACGCTTTCATAATTTCAGCGTCAGTTGCTTTACGGGCCGCAGCTTTTTCTTCGGCCCCACAGCCGCCAGCAAAAATCGATGCTAATAGAAGAATAACTAGCCAAGTGCTATGTTTCGGGGTCAGGTGTGGGTCGATTTTCATGACCCCGAAAGCATAACTCCATGGAGAATTCCATGTGATTGGCTCTAGCGATTAGAGCCTATTCTTTCTTCCAGTCCGGTACTCGACCCGGGGTCCAAGAGGCGCCGGCGGCGTCAAGCATTTTCTCCAGAGCCGGTAGATCGACGCGGTACATCTGTTGCAGATCGGCAAGCATTGGTTGGAAAATTCCGGCCGCAAACTCGTACGCATCGCGCTCCATTTGGGTCGGTGCCATCATCGTGCTCCATTGGTTGCCGACGATATTGCTTACACGCGAACTCAGCGACGGGTAGGTCGGTTCTTGGCGCGAGGAAACCGTCTTGTCGCCGCTCAGCACGGTGCGCAGATTGCGGCTTCGTTTTTGCAGGAGATCCAGACTGCCGATCCAGGTAGTGGGGGCGTCCGGCGTCGCAATGATGGATTTGCGCAGGTATCCCAAGCGTTTTTCTAAATCTCCCAAAGCTGACAGGGATCCTCGCATGGCACGATTCAAGCGTGCAACCTTGCTTTGGAAGGCGTAGGCGTCGGCACGATCGGCTTCAGGTAGCGCAGACAAGCCTAAGGGCATCACGTCAAAGCTTTGCGCTGTGGTCAGTCCTTTGTACTGGCCTTCCACCAATTGCGCCAGGGCTACGGAGTAGGTTCCAGGCAAAGCCATCACGCCGCGCTGCGGGCTTTCCCATGGCGCCAATTCCTTCGGAGCGGTCAAGGGCAACGGGTTGCTGGATGGCTCGCGCAAATTCCAAACCGCGCGGTGCAAGCCTTTGCTGCGCGAAGCTGGTACACGTTGCACCAAATTGCCTTTGTCATCACGAATTACCAGCATGACCTGCGGTGCGTTCTCTTCGTCTTCGGCGCGCAACTCATCCCAATCTGGGTAAGGCACGTCGCCACCGTCTTTGCGCAATTCCTTTTCCGCCTTGCGACGTGCTTCGGCGATTGTGTTTAGCTTTTCAGGCAGGTAGTAACTAATGATGGCACCAAACGGCTGGTTCTCGGCGGTGTAATAAGCCGCGCCTTGCGAACCGCGACCTTCGCGTCCGCCCAAACGGGAGGTTTGATTGAACAGCAGCGCGTCGGGGACGGGGAATAGCTGCGGCGCGGCGGCTAACTGCTCTTCGCTCATCTCGCGCAGGGCCGAATAGTCATCCAGCACGTAAAAACTGCGACCGAAAGTGCCCAGCACCAAGTCGTTTTCCCCTTTATGGATCGCGACGTCGCGTACTGCGATGGTCGGCAAGCCGCCCTTCATTTGCAGCCAATTTTCGCCACCGTTAAGCGTGCAGTAAACCCCAAATTCCGTGCCGGCGAACATCAACTCAGGCTTGACGTGATCCTGTGCCAACGACCAAACAATCTCGCGCTCCGGCAAATCACCAGCGATGGATTGCCAAGTGCGTCCGCGGTCGATGCTGCGGTAAAGGTAGGGCTTAAAGTCGCCCATTTTGTGATTGCTGAAGGCCGCATAAACGGTGTCAGCATCGTGCAACGAAGCTTCCAAACGGCTGACGTAAGCCAGTTCATCCACGCCAGGCAAGCCTTCAACCTTGCGCCAGTTTTTACCGCCATCCTCACTGACTTGAATCAATCCATCATCGGTGCCAACGTACAACAAACCTTCCACTTTCGGCGATTCCGTCAGTGCGACGATGTTGCCGTAAAAACTGGTCGAGCGGTTTTTAGAAACCGCATCCACACCCCATACTCGACCCATGATTTCCATCTGGTTGCGGTCGAGCTGACGACTCAAATCCTCGCTGACCGGTACCCAAGAATTGCCGCGATCATCCGAGCGAAACAAGCGCTGAGCGGCGAAGTACAAACGCGTCGATTGATGCGGACTTACGATCAACGGCGAGTCCCAGTTCCAACGATAAGGGTCATCGCCCAACCGTTCGCGCGGCCGAATGTCGACATTCTCCTTACTACGCCGGTCGTAGCGCACCAAGCCGCCGTATTGCCACATGGTGTAAACAATGTCCGGGTTGCCAGGCTCAGCTAAAGCTTCATAACCATCACCACCTACAGTGACGTACCAGTCTTCGTTCGCCATTCCACCGGGGCTAGTGGTGCGCGATGGACCGCCCATGGAATTGTTGTCCTGGGTGCCGCCATACACGTGATAAAACGGCTTCGAATCGTCGACGCTGACGCGGTAAAACTGCGCGACCGGCATGTTGGCATGGAATGCCCAGGACTGGCCGCCATCGAAGCTGTCGTAAATGCCGCCGTCGCACCCCACCAGTAAGTAGTCGGGATCATTCGGGTCCAACCACAGCGCGTGGTCGTCGACGTGGCGGTTGGTGTTTTTGACGCGGTTGAAGGATTTGCCGCCGTCGCTACTGACGTTCAAAAAAGTATCCAGCGAATAAACCTTGTTGGCATCGTGCGGGTCGCAAACCCACTCGTTGTAGGACTTCGGGCTGCTGGCCATGTAGTCGCCCGCTTTGCTCCCTGGTTCGCCGCGATTCACGCTGCGGAAAAAACCGCCCTTG